>DATBSK010000065.1:0-14255 GCA_036559825.1 Acidimicrobiia bacterium
TCAAGTTCGTAGTCGGTCCGGAACTCCCGAGCGGGCTCGATTCCTTCGGGATCGACAAGACCCGCGAGGTCGGCATCTACTTGGCGCTGCTGATCACTGCAGTCATGACCGGGCTTGGAGTCTTTCAGATCATCGACGACCGCCAGAGGTAGTGGCTGCGCGGCGGTCGCCGCAGCCGAGGATGTGATTGACCGGGGTGCGGCGGGTAGAGCATGAGACTTCTCCCACGACGACCTGATCGTTATCCGACGTTCAGGAGGGCGAAAGGAGCGCGAGATGGCTACGCAGGTCCCCGACTTTCCGGACGCTGGACCTGGCGCATCGTCGCGCACGACAACGAGCTATCGAGAGTTCGTCGTCACGAACTTTGTTCTCATCGGACTCGCAGTCTTCTTTTTTGCAATCTCCTTCCTCGACTGGCTCGGTCTGAGCGCTCACGCAGGTGCATTCGAGGCGTCGGCGGCGAGCGACGCGTGGGGCTTCCCAGTCTGCGCGATTGCCGTCCTGATCGGTGTACTCGTGACCGTTCCAGCAGTACTTCGGCTGAACGGAGTGCACGTGCCCACGATCGTCATCGTCGGAATGTGCGGCATCGCGTTCTCACTGGTCCTGATCAAGTTCATTGCCGGCATGGACTTCGACTCGAGTGGTTTCAGAGTGGCGGTGGAGAAAACGCGAGAGGTCGGCATCTACCTCGCCCTCGTCACCAGCGGTGCGATGACCGCCGTGGCGGTGCTCGAGTTCGTCACCGAAGGAAAGCGATCGCTCGAGCCGCCTGCTACAGGTTGCTGATGCCGTAGCCGAGCCAGATCAGCGACGGCAGCAGCAAGGTGACGGCGATGCCGATCCAGCCGAGGACGATGCCCGCGATCGCAAGCCCGCGACCGCGCTCTGTGCCCTGCGACGCGTCGATGCGGTTGAGCGCGAGGTTGCCGAAGATCACGGCCAGGATCCCGGTGACCACGAAGCAGAAGAGGATCCCGAGCACGAGCGACGCGACGGCCATGCCGTTCGTGCGCTGGTACGTCGGCGGCCCGGGCTGCCACGCGGCCGCCGGCGGTGGCGGTGCCGGCGGCGGTGGCGCGGTCGTCACCGCTTCAGCCTACGGCTCGCTGCCGTCGGACGAGGGCTCGGTCAGCCGAGCTTCTCGACGACGTCGACCATGATCTCGCCGGCTTCGGTCGGATTCAGCCCGATCCGTGCGCCCGCGTCCTCGAGCGCGTCCATCTTCGCGGCGGCGGTGCCCTTGCCGCCGGACACGATCGCGCCCGCGTGCCCCATCTTCTTGCCAGGGGGCGCGGTGACGCCCGCGATGTAGGCGACGACCGGCTTGCGCATCTCCGCCTTGATGTACTCCGCCGCCTCCTCCTCGGCGGACCCACCGATCTCGCCGATCATCATCACGGCCTTCGTCTCCGGATCCGCCTCGAAGGCGCGCAGGCAGTCGATGAAGCTCGTCCCGGGGACGGGGTCGCCGCCGATCCCGACGCACGTCGTCACCCCGATGTCGTTCTGCTTCAGCTCGTACAGCGCCTGGTAGGTGAGCGTGCCCGAGCGGCTCACGATGCCGACCGGACCCCCCTCCTTGGCGATGTGGCCCGCGGTGATCCCGATGTTCGCCTTGCCGGGGCTGATGATCCCCGGGCAGTTGGGCCCGAGCAGCCGAACCTCGGCATGGTCGCGGCGCAGCTTGTTGAAGAACCACGCCTCGTCGTGCGCCGGCACGCCCTCGGTGATCACGACGACGAACTCGATCCCGCCCTCGGCCGCCTCGACGACCGCGTCCTTCACCCCCGGCGCAGGGATGAAGACGCACGACGCGGTCGCGCCGGTCGCGTCGACGGCGTCCTGTACCGACGCGTAGATCGGGATGCCGTCGACGTCGGTGCCCGCCTTCTTCGGGTTCGTGCCCGCGACCACCTTCGTGCCGTAGTCGCGGTTCAGCAGCCCGTAGAAGCGGCCCTGCGAGCCGGTGAGACCCTGGTAGACGACCTTGGTCGTCTCGTCGACGAAGATCGGCATGCCGGATCAGACTCCCCCGCGAGCCTGCGCGAGCTCGACGACGCGGCGCGCCGCGTCGAGCATCGTCGGCTGGAGCTGGAGGTCGTCCGACAGGCGCGGCTGGAGGATCGCGCGCCCCTCCTCGGCGTTCGTGCCGTCGAGGCGGATCACGATCGGCGCGTCGATGTCGACGCGCTCGAGCGCCTGCACGATGCCGTTGGCGACCTCCTCACCCTTGGTGATCCCGCCGAAGATGTTGATGAAGATCGCCTTGACGTCGGGGTCGTTGTTGATCACCTCGAGCGCAGCCGCCATCACGTCGGCGTTCGCGCCGCCGCCGATGTCGAGGAAGTTCGCCGGCTTGCCGCCGACCTGGCTCACGATGTCGACCGTGCTCATCGCCAGGCCCGCGCCGTTGGCGATGATCCCGACGTAGCCCTCGAGCCCGACGTACTGGAGGCCCTTCTCGTGCGCGGCCCGCTCTCGCGTGTCGCGCACCTGGGTGGCGTCGTACTCCTCGTACTCGGGGTGCCGGAAGACGGAGCTGTCGTCGAGGCTGACCTTCGCGTCGAGTGCGTGGACACGGCCGTCGGGGGTGAGGATCAGCGGGTTGATCTCCACGAGGTCGGCGTCCGCGTCGACGTAGCAGCGCCAGAGCTTCGTGAGGACGTCGATGGCGCCCTCCGTGGCCTCCGCGTCGAGACCGGCGGCCGAGACCCACTCCGTGCACTGCGTCGCCGTGAGCCCGTCGACCGGGTCGATGTGGACGCGCGCGATGGCGTCGGGGTGCTCCGCGGCGACCTGCTCGATGTCGACGCCGCCCTCGGCGGAGAGCATCCCGAGGTGCAGCTTCGCGGAGCGGTCGAGGGTGAACGACGCGTAGTACTCGCGGGCGATGTCGCTCGCCTTCTCGATCCAGAGGAGCGCGACGACGTGTCCCTTGATGTCCATCCCGAGGATCTTCGAGGCGTGCTCCCGGCAGTCGTCGGCGTCGGCCGCGAGCTTGATGCCCCCCGCCTTGCCTCGACCGCCGACCTGGACCTGCGCCTTGAGGACCACGGGGTACCCGATGCGGTCGGCGGCGGCGACCGCGGCGTCGACGGTCTCGACCGCCTCGCCGGGCGACACGGGGATGTCGTACTTCGCGAAGAGCTGCTTGCCCTGGTACTCGTAGAGGTCCAATCGCCCGCTCCTGGCGCTGCGCGCTCACATTGGTCGTCGCCGCTAGCGGCGACTCATGCTCCGGCGGTCGGCGAAGCCGCCGCCTCCGCGGGCGCGCTCGGCCCCCGCTCGCTGCGGCGCAGGGTACACGGGGCTGCCGACTCGGGACCGTTCGGGGTGCTGGGCGAGAATGCCCGGGTGCCCGCTGCACGCGACGACCGCCGAGTGCTCGTGTTCGCCGGCGCGATCGTCGTCGTCGTCGGGATCATGGTCGCGGGCCTCCTGTTCCTCGCGACCGGGGGAACCCAGGACACGCCGTCCGACCGCACACCCGTCTTCCTGGGGCTCGAGCGCGAGCTGACGAAGAAGATCGAGGACGGCGGCCCGCTCTACTTCGCGAACCCGTTCGGCGACAACGGCTTCTGGCTCGACCTCGAGGACGGCGCGCTCGTCGCGCTCGACATCGTGCGCCCGGGCTCGCAGCAATGCATCGTGAAGTGGCGCGAGCCCCGCCATGCGTACGTCGACTGCGACGACCAGGACCTCACGAGCCGTGACCTCGACCGCTTCGAGGTCATCGTCGGCAAGATCGCGCGCAACGACGCGCCCAAGGACGCGGTCTACGTCGATCTCCGCCGCCGCGAGCCCGCGCCGTCTCCCTTGGTCGGCGGAGGCGGCTGAGCGCCGATCACCTCACGACCACGAGCATGTGACACCACAACCGCCATATGCGGGTGGCGTGTCACATGCTCGGGGAGGGCTGGACCTTCGTGAGCGGAGCCCACGCGAGCAGCAGGCGCTTCTCGCCGACCTCGCGGAAGTTGACGACCACCTCGGCCTTGTCGCCGCTGCCCTCGATCTCGAGGATCACCCCCTCGCCCCACCGCTCGTGGTGCACGTCGTCGCCGATGCGCAGACCCAGGTGCTCCGCGCCGCGCGCGCCCGGTGCGTCGCCCCCGCGCCGCATGGCAGCGCGCACCACTGCGTCGCGATGCGCGCCGAACCCGCTGCGCCCCCGCTCCTCGCCGATCGCGTGCACCAGCTCCTCGGGGATCTCGCCGAGGAAGCGGCTCGGCGGGTAGTAGTCGGTGCGACCGAACAGCGTCCGCGTCCATGCATGGCAGAGGTAGAGCCGTTGCCGGGCGCGCGTGATGCCGACGTAGCAGAGCCGGCGCTCCTCCTCGAGCTCGTCGGGGTCACCGAGCGAGCGGAGGTGGGGAAAGATCCCGTCCTCGAGGCCGGTGATGAACACGACCGGGTACTCGAGCCCCTTGGCCGTGTGCAGCGTCATCAGCGTGACTGCGCCCTGCTCCTCACTCGTCTCGTCGAGCTCCGTGACGAGCGAGACGGCTTCGAGGAAGGCCTGCACCCGCGCCACGCCGGTGGGCAGCGCGATCGTCAGATCGGTGTCGCCGTCGACGGGCGTCCCGACTCCGGCGATGCCCGGCATCCCGGAGACCTCGCCCGCGTGCAACGCCTCGTCGAACTCCCGGCAGACGCCCACGAGCTCGGCGAGGTTCTCGATGCGCCCCTGCGCCTCGATCGACCGCTCGGCCTCGAGCTCGGCCGTGTAGCCGGTGAGATCGAGGATCCGCTCCACCACCGCACCGACGCCGTCGAGCGTGTACGCCTCGAAGACGACCATGAGCTCGAGGAGCTCCTTGATGCCGCCGAGCGCCTTGCCGCTGACCCCAGCCGCGGCGGCCTCGCGCAGCGCATCGCGGAACGTGAGCCCCGCGTGGCGCGCATACGCCTCGACCTTGCCGACGGACGTGTCGCCGACCCCGCGCTTCGGGGTGTTGACGACGCGCTTCCAGCTGACCTCGTCGTCGGGGTTCACGAGCGCACGGAGGTACGCCATCACGTCCTTGATCTCACGCCGGTCGTAGAACTTCGTGCCGCCGACGACCTTGTACGGGATCCCGGCGCGCACGAAGGCCTCTTCGATCACGCGGCTCTGCGCGTTCGTGCGGTAGAAGACGGCGACGTCGCTGAGACGCTCGCCTTCCGACTCGCTGAGCCGCGTCACCTCGTGCACGACGAACGCGGCTTCGTCGTGCTCGTCCTCGGCCTGATAGCGGGTGAGCAGCTCGCCGCCGACCTGCTCCGTCCAGAGGTGCTTCGGCTTGCGCGCCGGATTGTTCACGATGACGGCGTTCGCAGCGTCGAGGATGTTCTGCGTCGACCGGTAGTTCTGCTCGAGCACGATGATCGTCGCCTCGGGGAAGACCTCCTCGAACCGCATGAGGTTCCGCACGTCCGCCCCGCGGAACCGGTAGATCGCCTGGTCGTGATCAGCAACGACCATGACGTTGCGATGCTCCTCGGTGAGCATGCGCACGATCTCCCACTGGGCGACGTTCGTGTCCTGGAACTCGTCGACGAGCACGTGCTGGAACCGGTGCCGCCACCGCTTCAGCGCGTCCGGGTGCTCACGGAAGAGGCGCACCGTGACGGTGAGGAGGTCGTCGAAGTCGACGGCCGACGCCTCGAGCAGCCGGCGCTGGTACTCCGTGTAGACCTCGGCGAGCGTGCGCTCGTGCACCGTGAGCGCCGAGGCGGTGACCTCCTCGGGGGACAAGAGCTCGTTCTTGAGCGCCGAGATCCGCGCGTGCAGCTGCCGGGGCGGGAACCGCTTCGGGTCGAGGTTGAGGTCGCGGCGCACGTAGTCGGTGAGTCGGACGGCGTCACCCTGGTCGTAGATCGAGAACTGCGATCGCAAGCCGACCTTCGCCGCTTCGCGCCGCAGGATGCGCGCGCACGCGGAGTGGAACGTGCTGACCCACATGCGGCGCGCGACGGGCCCGACGAGCGCCGCGACTCGCTCCTTCATCTCACCGGCTGCTTTGTTCGTGAAGGTGATGGCGAGCAGGCCGAACGGAGAGACGCGCTGCGCCGCGATGAGGTAGGCGACGCGTCGGGTGAGCACGCGCGTCTTGCCCGAGCCGGCGCCGGCAACCACGAGGAGCGGCCCATCAGGTGCGCTCGCGGCCTCGCGCTGCACCGGGTTGAGACCGTCGAGCAACGCCTCCAGCCGGGCCGGGTCGACCGGTGCCGCACCCTGCGCGCCCGCCGCGTCCGCGTCCTCGTCGGTCAGCGGCGGGGCGGTGTCGGCGGGCTCGAGCATGGTCTCGCCATCGTACGTGGGCGGCACGCGCGCGTCGTACACGTGTTCGGTCGTCCCTCTGACGGGACGGCGCCGCGAGCGGTGCCTCCCGCGCAAGCATGCGGGCGTGCGCTACGACCCCTACGACCCCGAGACGCAACGCGATCCGTACCCGGTCTACCGCGAGCTGCGAGATCGCGCGCCCGTGTACCACGATGCCGAGCGCGGGTTCTGGGCGCTGTCGCGCTTCGACGACGTCATCTGGGCGGCGCACGAGCCGGCGGTCTTCTGCTCGGGCGAGGGGATCGCGCTCGAGGGCCAGGCTCGCTCGCCCTTCCCGAACCTGATCACCATGGACGACCCGCGGCACGGGCAGCTCCGCGCGCTCGTCGCCCGGGGGTTCACCGCTCGTCCGGTCGCCGCCTACGAGTCGCGGGTGCGCGAGCTCGCGCGCACGATGCTGGACGACCTCGCCGACGATTCGGGCGGGGATCTCGTCGCCGGGCTGACTGGTCCGCTGCCGATGACCGTCGTGGGCGACCTCATCGGCGTGGAGCCGGGCGACCGAGAGCGGTTCCGCGCCTGGTCCGACGCGATCGTGCACCAGGACGTGGATCGTCCCGAGACGGTCGACGCGGGCCGCGCCGCGGCCGGCGCGGTGGTCGAGCACTTCCGCGGGATCATCGCCGATCGTCGAGACGCCGCCCGCGACGACCTCGTGTCCGCCCTCCTCGACGCCATCGTCGACGGCGAGCGGCTCAGCGACGAGGAGATCCTCGGCTTCTGCTTCCTCCTCGTCGTCGCGGGCACCGAGACCACCACCAACCTCCTCGGGCTCGGCGTGCTCGCGCTCGCCGGGGCGCCCGGCGGGCGCGACCGTCTCACCGCGGACCCGTCCCTCATCGGCGGCGCGGTCGAGGAGATGCTCCGCTGGGGCTCACCGGTGCAGGGGCTGGCGCGCACGACCACGCGGCCGGTCAGCCGGCACGGCGTCGAGATCCCCGCGGGCGCGAAGGTGCAGCTCCTCTTCGGGTCGGCCAACCGCGACGAGCGCGCCTTCCCCGAGGCCGACCGGTTCGACGCGACCCGCACCATCGAACGCCACCTCGCGTTCGGTCACGGCGTGCACTTCTGCCTCGGCGCGGCGCTCGCGCGCCTCGAGGCGCGGGTCGTCTTCGAGGAGCTCCTCGCCCGCTACCCGCGGTGGGAGGTGGACACCGAGGACGTGCGCTGGATCCGGTCGACGTCGGTGCGCGGGCCCGCGGCGCTGCCGGTCACGCTGAGGCCGACGGGCTGAGGGCTACGCGACGTATGACCTGGGCTCGGGTGACGCGAGCTCGACAAGATCGAGCTCTGCAGGAGGCTCGACGTCGCTGGCGACCGGATCCGGCGCCGCGTCGCGCACGCGCCAGCGACGCGTGAGGCCGACGACCCGCAGCCTCAGCGTGCCGGCGGAGTCGAGCAACACGGTCAGTGCGCCGTCCGCGCCGCGCCAGAGCCGCGAGTACGGCTCCCAGTCGGCTTGCACCGCCGGGTCACGGGGGTCGCGCCCGCGCGGCAGCCGCCGGAACCGCTGGCGGAGCCGGTCGAAGCACCACGTGTACTGCGGGGTGTCCACCCGCAGCTCGTCGTCGGTCATGGCCGGGCCGGTAGGCATGAGCCTGAGGATGCCCCTCAGCGCGGCAACACCAAACCAAGGATCCATGAAGAGTTCGCAAGAAACGCGGGCATCAGGCCTCGACGAGCAGGGTCACGGGGCCGTCGTTCACCAGCTCGACCTGCATGTGGGCCCCGAAACGGCCGGTCGCGACCTCGGCACCCAGACCACGGAGAGTGGTCACCAGCTCCTCCACGCGAGGCGCCGCCACCTCGGGGCGCGCGGCCGCGGCCCATGACGGCCGCCGCCCCTTCCGCGTGTCGCCGTAGAGGGTGAACTGGCTGACGACGAGGACCGGCAGCCCCGCGTCAGCAGCCGACACGTTCATGACGCCCCCGGCGTCGTCGAAGATGCGCAAGCGCCACAGCTTCTCCGCGAGCCGCTGCGCGCTCGCTTCGGCGTCGTCGTGCGTCACCCCCACGAGCACGCACAGGCCGGGGCCGATCTCGCCGATGACGGCGCCGTCCACGAGCACGCGCGCCCCGCTGACCCGCTGGACGACCGCTCGCACCCGCCTAGATTCGCACCGATCCGCGAGGACAGGAGGGCCGATGGCGAGCGACCTGGAGAAGGCGAAGAAGCGGCTCGACGACGAGTACGGGCAGGTGCGCCGCCGCCTCGACGAGATCCACGAGCGCTTCGATCGCGTCGTGTCGTGCGGACCCGAGGACGACATCGAGGGCGCGCTGAAGGATCTCGAGAAGAAGGTGCACGAGGTCCGGACCGGCGGCGTCCTGCGCCACGGCGCGAACGGGCACACCCGGGCGCGCAAGCGCTACGAGAAGGCCAAGGCGGCCGAGGGCGGACCGAAGGTCCAGAGGTTCGGCTCGTGACCCGGTGATCGACCCGAAGGTCAAGCGCGCCCTGGGGCAGATGGTGAAGGGCGTGCAGGTCGTCGGCGCGACCCACGATGGCGTCGTGCGCGCGTACACGTCGCACTGGGTCAGCCAGGTCGCCTTCGACGAGCCCGTCGTGATGGCGTCGGTCTCGCCGAAGCACGACACCTACCCGCTCATCGACGCCAGCGGCGTCTTCAGTGTGTCCATCCTCGCCGCCGACCAGATCGACGCCGGTCAGTACTTCTCGTATCCCGGCCGCCGGTTCCGCTACATCGCCGACGAGCTGCTCGAGCAGGTCGACGGGCTCCCCGTCGTGCGGGACTGCGTCGCGTGGCTGCGCTGTGTCGTCTTCGACCGCAAGCCCATGCGCGACCACCATCTCTTCTTCGCCGAGGTGACGGCGCACGGCTACGGCCGGCTCAAGGAGCCCACCCTTCTCTACTCGGCCCGCCACGGCTGGCGCGTGCTCGGAGGCCGCGCCCGCGCGCCCGGCGCTTCGGTCCGCGACCGCCTGCTCGCGCGCCTGCGCGACGCCGGATACGACGTCGACACGAACGTGAGCGACGAGCCCGACGACGCGTGAAGCGGGACAGGTGAGGGACGTGGCTCGCGAGTCGATCACCGTCACCACCGAGGACGGCGTGACGCTCGTGCAGATCGATCATCCGCCCGCCAACGCCATGGATCCGGCGCTGCTCTCCGACGCGCTCGCCGTCCTCGACCGAGTGCGGGTCGACGACCCTGGTGCCGTCGTGCTCACCGGTTCGGGTCGGTTCTTCTCGGGCGGCGCCGACCTGCGCGTCGTGCCGTCGCTGCCGCCCGCCGAGCAGGCCGAGATGGCGCGTGGCATCAACGCCCTGTTCGCCGGGTGGTACGAGCTCCCCCGGCCGGTGGTCACCGCGGTCAATGGGCACGCGGTGGCGGGCGGGCTGATCCTGGCGCTCTGCGGCGACGTGCGGATCGGAGCGGCGAGCGGGCAGTACGGGCTGACGGAGGTGCGGGTCGGGATCCCGTACCCGTCCGTGGCGCTGGCCGTCGTCGCGCACGAGCTCACCCCGTCCGCCACCCGTCGCCTCGCGTTGACCGCGGCGCTCGTCGACTCGGCGACCGCGCTCGATCTCGGCGTGTTCGACGAGGTCGTCGACGACGAGCAGGTGCTCCCGCGGGGACTCGAGGTCGCGCGAGAGCTCGCAGCGCTCCCGCCACGGACGTACGCGCTCACGAAGCAACGCCTCCGGGGCGGCGTGGGCGACGTCCGCGAGCGCGCGTTCGGAGGATCCGAGCGCGCGGCGTGGGCGACCGAGGAAGCGGGCCAGTTCGCGGAGGAGTATCTCGACCGCCCGCGCTGATCACGCCTTGCAGGCCCACGCTCCCGGGCCGTAGTGCTCGTAGATGCGCGTCGCGACGGCCATCTGCTCCGCGGGCGTCGCGAGCAACGCTGAGCTCGGGAAACCCGCGCTGTGCTCGCGCCACATCCCGGTCGAGATGCCGAGCCCGCCCTGGAAGTGGCCGACAGCACTCCACCCGTCCGCGTACCAGTTGACGCCGCCGTAGCCGATGCCCGGCTGCTCGCACCGGCCGATCCGCAGCCAGTGGTCGTGCATGATCGTGTCCGAGTACCACCGCCGCGCGGCTTCGACGCCGGCGACGTAGCCGACCACGGTGTCGAGGCCGGACTCCGCCGTGCCCCACGAGTCGAGCCGGCCGGGATCGACGCGTTGGCGTCGCTTCGACTCGCCTTCGTGGGCGGATGTCCTGATCGCCGCGCCGATGACGGCCCCGCCGAGGATCACCACGAGGCCGATCGACCAGAGCGCGGTGACGACACCACGGAGCGTGAAGGAGCGCGCGCGAGCATTCGAGAGAGGTGTGTGAGGCATCGCCTCCCGATACCCATCCCGCGTCGCCGCTCACACGGAAATCGCGCGTGATTTACGCTGCTGGCACGATGGACGGAAGCGAGCGTGAAGCGATGGTCGCCGTCGCCCTTGCGCATGCCGCCGCCGAGGCCGACCGCGACATCGAGGCCACGATGGGGACGCTCGACGACGATCCCGTCTACGAGCTGCAGCCGATGGGGCGGATGCTGCGCGGCCGCGACAGCGCACGCGCGTACTACGAGCACTTCTTCGCCGAGTGCCAACCCCGGATCAGCGACTACGAGCTGCGCTCCGAGTGGATCACCGACGAGGGTGTGCTGCAGGAGTACACGCTCCAGATCGCGGGCGGCGACGGCACGACGAGCCGTCACGCGATCATCGGCATCCTGACGTTCGGCACCGGCGGCAAGCTCTCCGGCGAGCGCATCTACGCCAGCGACGATCTGCTCCGGCTCATGTTCGGCCCCGTGCTCGACCAGGCCGCCCCGCTGTAGCTGCAGCGGTGCCGGGACGCTCTCGGAGGCGGGCGTGGACAGCCCGGAGCTGCACGCGCTGACCGACCAGCTCGACGAGCTGCGCGCGCTCGTGGCAGGGCTCGACGACGGCGACTTCGCCCGCCCGACGCGCTGCCCGGGGTGGACGGTCGCCGAGCTCGTGGCGCACTGCGAGGGCATGCTCCTGCGGCTCGTGCGCGAGAACGCGCAGCCGGTCAGCGTCGCGGCGGAGATCGACCGGGTCGGCTACTACCGCTACGAGCCCCATGAGCCCCGGGACGACGCCGACCCGGAGAAGACCTTCGCGGAGGTCGTCCGCGACCGTGTGATCGACGAGGTCGGCGGGCGGAGCGGCGATGAGCTGCGCGCGTCCCTCGAGGCCGCGATCGTCGGGGCGATCGAGGGTGCCCGCGAGATCCCCGCAGCGCGCGTGATCCGACGATCCGGCCATCCGCCGATCACGTACGGCGAGTTCGTCGCATCGCGCCACCTCGAGTTCGGCGTCCACACGATGGACGTCGCCGACGCCGTCGGCGAGCCCGAGCGCGTCGCACCGGCCTCGGCCGTGATCATCACGGGCATGCTCGACGCGCTGCTGGGAGCACCCCTGCCGGCCACGCTGGAGTGGGACGCGACGACCTACATCCTGACGGGGACGGGGCGGCGCTCGATCACCTCGCGCGAGCAGGCCGTGCTGGGTGGCCTCGCGGAGCGGTTCCCGCTCCTCGAGTAGGCAGCGCCGCGAGCCGTCGCGACCGCTGCTCCGCTACCGTCCATGCCGCACATGGATCGCCTGACCCGGCACGACGCCATGCGTCGCGTGGCCGTAGCGCTCGTCCTCACGGCGGGGCTCGTGCTGGCGCGCTCGGCGCCGGCGCACGCCTCCGATGCCCCCACGGCCGCGGCGCTCATCCACAAGCTCATCGAGGAGGACGTCTGCGAGGAATCGCTGCGCGCCGTCAGCGTCGGCAGGCACGAGATGGACTGCCGAACCGATCTGCACGGCGGGTCGCTCATCCGCGTGAGGGCATACTCGGCGCCGCGGTCGCTCGAGAGATCCATCCGCCGCGCGGTCGCAGCCCTGTGCGCCTCGCTCGCTCAGCCCGCCGATGCCGCAGCAGAGCATCCGGTGGTGCTCGTGGTCGGACCGACCTGGTACGTCCACGCCACGCCCGTCCACAACCGGGAGATCGCGCGCCGGCTCGGCGGCGAGGTCACGTCGTACGCCTGCTCCTGAGAGTCACGGTCACGTCTGCTTCCCGACGGTGACGATGCAGTTGACGTTGACCGCTTCCGGTGGCGGCGGGTCGGGGAACACCTCGTTCGCCGTCGTGGTCCCCATCAGGTAGACGATCCACGCCGCGTCGTCGGCGAACCCGTCCTGGCACTGGACCGCACTCGTGGCGCGCACCGGGCTCGTGACGGTCGCCGAGATCGTGTAGCCCATGCCGCGGAGCACCCCGACGATGTCGGCCGCGGGCTTCGCGAAGCCGGACGCATTGAGGACGAGGATCGTCACCGGCTTGGCGGGCGGGCGCTGCACCCCGGCTGCAGTCGGGGTCGTCGTGGCCGCCGTGGTCGATCCTTCGCTGGTCGCGCCGCGGAGGTCGATCGCCACGAGGAACACGATGATGCCGGCGAGGAGCACGCCGACGGTGCCGATCGCGATCAGGAGCGCGGCCCGCGTCAGGGGACGCGCGTCGGTACGCCGTTTCGCCCGCGACTGCCCCGACGTCGTGCGCACCTTGCTGGTCAGTGCCCAGAGGCCACACATCGCGAGGCCGAAGAGCGCGCCGATCGCTACCCAGGCCACGGTGGCCGCCGCCGGCGGTCAGTACGCCGCGAACAACGCGAAGAAGTCGCGCTCTCCGGGAGTGAGGTAGCGGTTGTTGTCGCGAGGCATGTTCGGGAGGAGCTTGACGCCCTGGACGGCCGCCGGATCGGCGGGATCCGTCTGCTCGTACGTGTACCCGGTGGTCCATGGTGCGTTGATGTCGAGCTCCATCGCGCGCACGCAGCCGGCGCGCTGCAGGAGGACCGCGAGCGTCTGCGCGCTCATGGCCGGACCCGCGACGTAGACGAGCGCACCGTTGGCGTCGACACCGACCCCGGAACGCCAGACGTAGACCTCGTTGCCCACGGACGCGCCCCACGCGCCGTCGGCGTTGTTCGGCAGCCCGGGCGCCGGCTGGCCGTTGTCGAGGATGAGCGCGAGGTTCTGGCGCACCGAGGCGATGTCGGGGCCCATCTGGAAGTCACGGCCCCACGCGCCCACGCTCGCCTGGCCGTCCTTGTTGATCACGAAGGAGGCGGCGCCATCGACGAGTGGCGCGACCACCTGACCCTCCGTGTACACACCACCCTTCGACGATTCGATCTTGAATCCCGAGTTGAAGGCGGCGACGAGCCCCGGCCGCAGCTCCGGTGGCACCTGCGCGCCGAGCGTCTGGGGACCACCGGGCTCCTGCAACCCGGGCACGAACTTCGTCGTGAGGAGCGTGGTGTCCATCCACATCGCCCCGGCGACGAGGCTGGTGTGGATGGCATCCGGCCGGAAGAACGAGGTGTAGACCGCGGGCACACCGGCGACGGTGCGACCGGTCGGCTGCCAGACGCCTTCGCCGTCGAGCGGCTCCGCGACGAGGGGCTGCATCGGCGGCGGGGGCGTGAGGTGCTCGTGCACGGGCGCGGCCGGGGCGTCGGGCGCGGCGGCAGCCTCGCCTGTCGGCGCTTGCGCCTTCGGGAGCCCGTGCTCGGGCCGTCCACCGACGGGCGGCTCGTGGTGCGTGTACCACCAGTGCTCGATCCAGTCGACCGCGCCGCTCATCCCGTTGTCGCGGAGCCACTCGACGCTGCGCGCCAGGAACGGGTCGGTCCCCTCCGCGCTGATCGCGCGGTACCACGACCACGCCGGGAACAGGAGCACGACGACGAGCGCGCCGACCAGGACGCGGCGGACGATCCGCTCCCGGCGGAGGCGTCGCGTCGACTTCGTCGCGTCACGCTCGACCCGTCGAGCGCGGCGCGACGGTGCGGGCGCTGGATGCGCGCCGGCGGGCCGCCGCCGCGGTGGGGCGACGGTCGTCGACCTGGTCGCGATCGGTTCGGTGGGGAGCT
>DATBSK010000066.1:0-17685 GCA_036559825.1 Acidimicrobiia bacterium
CCAGGAGCTCGTCGTGGGGGACCACGTGGGTCACGAGCCCGATGCGCAGCGCCTCGTTCGCGTCGATGAAGGTGCCCGTCAGCGCCAGCTCCACCGCCTTGCGCCTGCCCACCGCGGTCGGGAGCGCCGCGCTCATGCCCCACCCGGGCATGAGCCCGGCCTTCGCGTGCGTGTCGGCGAACCGTGCCTGGTCCGACGCCACGATCACGTCGCACGCGAGCGCGAGCTCGAGCCCGCCGGTCACGCAGACGCCGTTCACCGCGGCGATCGTCGGCTTCGCGCAGCGACGCGCGGCGATCGTCGGATTCATGCGCTTCACGGGACCGGTCTGCGCGCGCAGCTCCTTGAGATCCACGCCGGCCGAGAAGCTGGCGTCGACACCGGTGATCACGACGACGTCGATGGCGTCGTCGGCGCTCGCGCCGTCGAAGAGCTGGGCGATCCGCTCGCGCATCGCCCAGGTCATGGCGTTGCGGGCCTCGGGCCGGTCGATCGTGATCGTGCGGACGCCCTCCGCGTCGAGGACCGTGACCGTGTCCGTCGCGTCGCCGCTCACGACAGCTCGATCCTGGAGTTGTCCCAGGTCAGGATGCGGTCGTCCGGCACGATCTCGAAGGTGACCGTCCCCGGTGCCTCGTAGACGCTGCGCGTCTCCTCGGGCATGCTCGAGCGCTCACTGCGGTACGCGTCGTACTTCGCGTTCAGCGCCGCGCGCACCCGACGCTGCGCGGCGTCGTCGGTCACCTCGCGCGCGCTTCCCGTGACCAGCACAGCCCTCAGCTCACGCCAGTAGGTTCCCGACTCGACGAGCAAGCAGCACCGGGCGTTCCTTCGCACGCGCGTGATCTTCTTCGTGCGCGCCGGCGCACTGAAGTAGATGTGCTCGTCGAGCGCGACGAACCAGATCGGCAACGTGATCGGTGTGCCGTCGGCCTTCAGGCTGGTGAAGATCCCCGTGTGGGCTCGGGCGAGCTCCTCCCATGCCTCGTCTCGCGACAGCCGGATGCTCACCCGCCACTCCTCGTCGTCGGTCGCGCGCCGCCGATAGCCTGCCAGCCCGGCGCGCGGGCCGTGCCGGCCAGCGTGTCGCGGGCAGCTACAGTCGTCGCATGGTCGCGGACGAGCGGTTGCGGCCGCTCGAGCGTCGCATCCGTCGACTGGTGCGCGAGGGTGTGCCGGACGCCGAGATCGCGCGGCGTTTCCGCCGAAGCCCCGAGTTCGTGCGTCGCGTCGTCGCGCTCAGTGAGATCGATCGCGAGCCGGCAGGCCACGACGGCTCGACGTTGCGTCCGCTCGAGCGGCGGATCCTGCGCTGGCGCGCGGCGGGCGCACGACCCGACGACATCGGTCCGCGCTTTCACCGGAGCCCCGAGTTCGTCGCCCGGGTCGAGGACCTCGCCCAGTACAAGCTCGGCACCCGCGGCTGACGTCCTGGCGGCCCGCGCCCGGAGCGCGAAGTGGGCCCCGAGGAAGTCCTCCGTCGCTCGCCTCTCGCGAGGTCCGCTTCGGTGTCCCCCTCGGGACCCACGTGCGAACCTAGGACTCTCGACCCGAGACGTCAAGGGGCCGTGCTCCGGGGCACGAGAGGAGGCGGGTCGATGCCGACCGCACGGCGCGCACCAGCGTTGGCCGCACGCTTCGCCGACCTCGTGGGCGCCCGGGACGCGATCAAGGCGCTCGAGAACGCGGGCATCGACGGCGACGAGATCGCGCTGCTCGGACCCGCGGCGGAGCGGGCTCGGAGGCCGGTGAACCCCAAGCCGACCGACCGCCGCGTCGTCCTCTACCTGGCGGGTCGCGTGCTGCGCGGCGCCCTGATCGGTGCGGCGATCGGCCTCGTGGTCGCCACCCTCGTCGGCGTCGTCGTGCTCCTGGTCACCGACCTCGCCGCGGGCCTGCTCGTCGCCTGCGTGCTGGGCGGGGCGTTCCTGGGCGCGACGGTCGGTGCCTTCGTCAGCGTGGAACGGTCGGTCGGCCTCGCCGACGACTGGGCGCTGACGTTCGAGGAGGCGACGGGACCGGTGTGGGTCGGCGTCTACACGTCGGATGCGAGCGATCGAGCGCGAGCGCGTCAGGCCCTCGAGCGAGCGCACCCCCTCGAGCTTCGAGCGCTCACGTCCGGAAGCGCCATGCCAGATGGTCCTGGCGGTCCCTGATCTGGCGTTCGCGCTGCTCGGTCTCGACGACGGGCGTCCCCTCGGGCAGCGCGGCCATGACGTTCGCGAATGGGACGACCTCCGTGTCGAAGTCGGGGAGCGCGCCGCCCCAGAAGTGGCGGTAGTTCAGCAGCGCGGGTCGGTGGCCCATGGTGTCGAGCCAGTTCGGCGCGCCCGGATCACGGTGCGCGACGACGAGGTGGACGCGGCCGTCGGGGCCGACCACGGCCTGTCGATGGTTGAGGCTCGTGACCCGTCCGATGTCGAGCGGGCGGAAGAAGTGCATGCCGTACAGCTGGAAGCTCCAGTAGCGGGCGTCGGGGACGTCGCATCGGACGACGAGGGCCTCGTCCGGGGCGAGGTCGGAGAAGCAGAACCCGAACTGCTGGAGCCGGAGGCCCCGCGGGACGTCGACCTTGGCTCCGAAGCAGTTGTCGGTCTGTCGCGCCCGCGCGTCACGCATGTAGACGTTCCAGAACTCGAGTGATCGCTCGGTGAGGTCGATCGCCTCGTCGAGACCTTCGGCGTACGACTGCGGTGCAGGTGGCCCATCCGTGCACTCGATCGTGAAGCTCGCGGGCTCGCGGGGTCGCCAGTCGAAGTAGTACTCGCGGATCGAGCACATGATCGCTCCGTCCGGGAGGGGCACGCGGTTGCGCTCCGTGCCGTCCCCGCCCAGGAGCAGCTCGAAGTCCCGATCCTCCTCGACGCCGATGTCGGACGCGGTGAGCTCGGTGAGCGTCCCGGGTCGGTCGGTGTGGCGAAAGCCCTCTCGGATGGCCAGGGCGAAGTCCTGGCACGAGTTCATCCGTCCATGGATGCGGTAGCGGTGACGCGGGCTCACTCGTGCATGGCGGTACACGTTGTCGGCGTTCGGGCCGCCCCACGGTGTGACGAAGTCGTTCTGGCGTTGGAACGCCGGCGCACCCGCATCGGCATGCCCGACCGACCACTCGAGCCAGCACAGCAGCTGCTCCGTGAGATGGAGGAAGGTCTCCTCGCGGCCGGCCGGATCGGTCGGGAAGTCGTCGGCGAGCAGGCGCGCGCCGAGGGCGTCCAAGCGCGCGAGCGCGTCGGTCCAAGCCTGCGCCGGGAGCGCGCTCAGCGCGGCAGACCCAGGATCTCGGCGGCCTGCTCGCTCGTGGCGACGGGTCGGCCGGCCTCGTCGCACAGCGCGACCGCTTCCTCCACGAGCTCGACGTTCGTCGGCGTGCGGTCGCCGCCGTAGAACTCGAGGCCGAGGTGGAGGTGACCGCCGCGCTCGAGCGCGATGGGGGTGACCTCGGAGCGGCCGATGTCGCCGCCGACCGCCGACGCCGCCCACGGCACGGGGCAGTCGCCGAGGATCTCCAGGTACGCGTCCAGGCCCGTCGGCGTCACCGGCAGCCCGAACGGCGCGCCGCCATAGCCACGCTCCTCGGCGAGGTAGAGCTTGATCATCGTCCCGGCCGGCAGCTTGCCCGCCCGCCAGTACGCCATGGTCGCCCGCAGGAAGCCCGG
Source organism: Acidimicrobiia bacterium (assembly GCA_036559825.1). GTDB lineage: Bacteria > Actinomycetota > Acidimicrobiia > IMCC26256 > PALSA-555 > DATBSK01. The sequence continues at coordinate 3,657 of DATBSK010000066.1, forward strand.
CTCGTAGATCGCCAGGCTCGGTCCGAGGCCGGCGTCGTCGTGGAGCTCGAACACCTCGCGGATGCGATCGAACGAGTTGGCGTACACGAACGCGCTGACCGGCAGCCCGTCCGGGCCGATGCCGCCGAGGTTCACGGACCCGGGGTCGAGGAGCCCGATGCGGAGGCCCTGCTTCGCCATGATCGGCAGGTGGCCGAAGCTGAGGCCGCCCGCGGCGATGTTGACGGTGGGGTAGAGGAGCGCGTCGGGTCGCTTCTCCCACACCGGCCGGAACCCGGTGAGGTAGCGCTCCGCGACCTCGTCGTCGGGCCCGCCGACGGGATCGCAGTGCGCGTGCACGATCGCGGCGCCGGCGTCGAGGCAGGCGAGGGCATCCTCGGCGATCTCCTCGGCACTGATCGGGACGTTGGGGTTGCGGTCCTTCTTGGTGGCGCCGTTGATCGCCGCCTCGATGATCACGGGTGGTGCCATCGGCCAACAATAGGAGCGTCGCAGTCACCCCTGGATCTCGTCGGGAACCCCGAAGCGGTCTTGATAGCGCTGGAAGCGCTTGCGCTGCACGGCGGGGTCGAGGCCGAGGTCGTCGAACGAGTAGCGGTGTCCACCCTGCGCCTCCGCGCTGGCGGCGAGGCGCGCGCGCATGGCATCGAGCGTGGGCGGCGCGGACGGCAGCTCGAGGGCGGCGAGCGTGCTGACCACGGTGGCCATCGGGTCGGCGGTGAAGTCCGCGTACCGGACGTGGTGGACGCGGTCCGGTTCGAGCGTGCCGTCCTCGGCGAGGTCGACGAGCTGGTCGAGCCCGCGCGCGTAGAGCTCGGCGTGGTACGCACCGATGTCGGCGAGGTCGACCGCGTCACTGTGCGCGTACCGCAGCGTCGCGACGAGGCTCGTGACGGACGCCAGGACGGCCAAGGGGTCGCGGTGGGTCACGACGATCGACGCGTCGGGATACGTGCTGAGGAGCGTGGGCAGCGAGTGCAGGTGCACGGGTGACTTCAGCACCCAGCGTGCGCGCTCGTACCGCCGTTGGAGGATCTGGAGCACGAGGCGGTGCCAGTCGTACGCCGGTCCCATGTCGCACGAGCCCAGCCAGTCGACGTAGCTCGGAACGCGATATCGCGCGGTGAACTCCTCGGAGCGGAACTCGAACGACATCGCGGAGACACATTCCTTCTGCATCCGTCCGCCGTACTCGTGGATCGCGTCGAGCCCCGACACCACGAGGGCCGGCCGCCGCAGCTCGCGGTCGGCGAGCGCGACGCGAGCCGGGTCGGGGAAGGCGTCGGGCTCCGGCGGCGGAACCGGCCACAGGAGCTCCCAGCCCTCCGGCACCCGCGTCCCGGATACGCACGACAGGAGCGCGTGGAGGATCGTCGTCCCCGTCCGCGGCGCGCCGGTGATGAAGACGGGCCGGTCGATCTCCTCGTCGAGCAGCCGAGGGTCGGTGCGCAGGTAGGCGATCGACTGGGCGCGGACCTCGAGCAGCCGCAGCAGGAAGCGCCGCGTGATCCAGCGACCGAGGACCGTCAGGTCCGCCTCGTCGTCGAGGGCGGGGAGCAGCACCGACAGGGCGTCCAGGAACGCGTCGCCGCCGAACCCCGGATCGGTGAATCTCTCGCCGCCGTCGCGGTCGAGGCCCAGCGTCGCCCGCGCCTCGTCGACGAGGGCGTCGCGGGTCAACGGCAGGCTCGCCTCCTCGACGATCGGCAGCACGAGCCCGGTGTTCACCGCCCGGACCCACTCCGGCCGCGGCGGCGGGTGCCAGTTCACCGCTCCTCCGAGACGCTCACGCGCGCATCAGCGCGCCGCCGTCGGCCATGAACGTCTGGCCGGTCACGTACCGGCACGCGTCGGATAGCAAGAACGCGACGACCGGCCCGATGTCGTGCTCCGCATCGCCGTCCCGAGCGATCGGTTGGTCGTCGAACGTGCGGCGGAAGGACGCCAGGCGCGCCGGGTCGTCGTCGGGCGGAGCACGGTGCCCGATCGAGACCGGGCACACGCAGTTGACCACGATGCCGTGGCGGCCCCACTCGCGCGCCGCCGAGCGGGTGAGCGCGCGGATGGCCTCGTTCGACGCCGAGTACGGCGCGTAGCCGACCGGCGCCAGCATGCCCGAGCTCGACCCCATGGTGACGATCCGCCCCCAACCCTGGTCGCGCATGTGCGGGAACACGGCCTGCATGCCCCAGAGCGTCCCTTTGGGCCCGGTGTCGAGCAGCAGGTCCATGTCCGAGGGGGTGACCTCGGCCAGTGGGGTGACGGGCCGGAAGGTCTGCGCGTTCGCGACCAGGCCGTCGACGCGCCCGAACCGGGAGACCGTCTCCTCCACGAGCGCGAAGGTCCCGTCTCGATCGGAGACGTCGAGTGGGACGGAGAGATGCTCGCCACCGATCTCGTCGAGCTCACGAGACAGCGCGGCGAGGGGCTCGGGCTTGCGCGCGATCACGACGAGCCGCGCACCCTCGCGCGCGAGGTGCAGGGCGACGCCCTTCCCGACGCCCTTCGACGCGCCGGTGACGATCACGACGCGTCCCGCGACGTCGGCGTCAGCCATGTGCTCGCTCGCGCACGTAGATCGCCGTCGCTTCGGCGGAGACGGACCCATCCACCACGACCTCCCCCGAGGCGAAGCTCTTGCGGCCGACGCTGTGCGTGTAGCGGCCGACGATCTCGACCGGCACGTCGAGCGGTGTCGCCGCCCGCAGCGAGACCGTCAAGGAGACCGTCATCCCGCTCGCGCCACCCGCGTGCGCCGCGACGCCGAGCACCTCGTCGAGCGCGAGGGCGACGATGCCGCCGTACACACGGCGTGGCGACCCCGCGTGCGAGTCCCGGAACGTGCAACGTGCGCGCACCTCCGCCGGCGACGGCGCGGTGCCGGGCGGTGGCTCCTTCGGGCGCACCACCCACTCGATCGGGAGGGCCTGAGGATTGAGGGGTCCGGACGCCGCCTGCAGCATGCTCTCGAGACGGCCGTCCGGATGACGGACGAGCAGCAGCGGCTCGTCTCGCCGGCGCCGGCGCAACGTCTCGGAGATCTCGGCGAGCTGTCGAGCGGCGGCAGCGCGGACCTCGGCGTCGACGTCGGTCATCACCACGGCGTCGATGACGTCGCGGACGGCCTGGACGAGCGCGAAGGACTCCGGCGGAATCGAGCTCGCAGCGGGCAGCGACTCGCCGAGCTCGTCGGCGAGTCGCCCCGCGGAGACCGGACGACCGGGTGGCGCCGGCATCGGCTCGACGTTAGAAGATCCGCAGACGGGAGAAGACACGTCGCGGGCTACGGATTGCGAGGCCGGTTCGTCCAGGCGCCCCGACCGACGGTCCGGAACCAGCCGCCGGCCACGAGCGTGCCCCCGTCGGTCGGGATCACGTGCCCAGTCACGAACCGCGAGAGATCGGACGCGAGGAACAGCACGACGTCGGCGTTGTCAGCAGGCACGCCGACGTGGCCGACGGGAACCCAGATGGGCCATCGATCGCGGAGATCGGCGGGCACCGACCGCTCGTAGTCGACCTGGACCGTCTGCGTGACGTCGGGCGCGATGGCGTTCACGCGCACCCCGTGCTGGGCCACCTCGAGCGCGAAGCAGCGCGTGAAGTGCGCGACCGCGGCCTTGTACGCGCCGTAGACGGGATCCGGGGGGTACCCGCGCAGCGCTTCCACGGACGCGACGTTGATCACCGATCCAGCCCGTTGCTCGATCATGCGCGGCACGAACGTGCGGCAGCAACGAAACACGTGCAGCAAGTTGACGTCGTGGAGAGCGGACCAGTGCTCCTCATCGCTGTCGAGCAGCCGGGTCGGGCGAAGGTAGTGACCGACGTTGTTGACCAGGACGTCGAGCCGGCCCAGCCGGGACACGGCTCCGCCGAGGCGCTCGATCTGTGTTCGGTCGCGGATGTCGGCGACGAACGACTCGGCGCTCGCGCCGGCGCGTGTGATCGCGTCGACGCGCTGGTCCGCCTGCTCCGCGTCGACGTCCACGACGACGACGTGTGCGCCCGCGGCGGCGAGCGCTTCGGAGACGGCGCCACCGATGCCGGCACCGCCGCCGGTCACCACTGCGACTCGGTCGGCCAGGTCGATGTGGGTCAGGGCGTTGGACCATACAATCTGCGGCCTTCGGGGACGTCGAGCCCGCTCTTCGAGAGGGACGCATGGACTTCAGGACGAGGTACGGCCCGTGGGCGTTCGTCGCCGGCGCCTCGATGGGGATCGGTGCCGCCCTCTCGCACGAGGCAGCGGCCCGCGGGCTCAACGTCGCGATGCTGGCCCGGGGCGAGGCGCTGCTGCGCGAGGAGGCCGACAAGGTCCGCGACGAGCACGGTGTCGACGTCCGCGTCGTCCCCGGCGACCTGGCTGCCCCGGCGATCGCCGACGTCGTCGCCGAGGCGACCGGCGACCTCGAGATCGGCCTGCTCGTGTACAACGCGACGATCGCGATGCAGGGACACTTCCTCGACGTGCCACTCGACGACCAGCTCGCGAGCGTCCAGGTCAACTGCGCGACGCCACTCGCGCTCGTCCACCTGTTCGGGCGCAGCATGCGCGAGCGCGGCCGCGGAGGGATCGGGCTCGTCAGCTCCACCGGCGGCACGGCGGGCTCTGTCAACTTCAGCACCTACAACGCGGGCAAGGCGTATCAATGGGTGCTCGCCGAGACGCTGTGGGCAGAGCTCGAGCCGTCCGGCGTCGACGTCACCTCCATCCTCGTCGGGCCGACGTACTCCCCCAACTTCGCCGCGTTCCAGGAGACGCTCGACCCGAAGCTGCGTGGTGACCCCGAGTCGGCGGATCCGCTCGATCGGGCCCGGGCGCGGCTCTTCGACCCGAGCATGCCGCGCGACGTCGCGGTCGCGCTCTATGACAACCTCGCGGACGGCCCGGTCTGCTACACGCACCCGGACGACGAGTACATCGCCCGATCCACGCTGGCGATGCCACGGGCGGACGCGGTGGCGTTGTGGCACGGCGTGATGGACACGTCGACGCGCACGTCGAGCCGGACCGCGCGCTGAACGGCGGCTGAATCCGCACGTCCCCCCGGCCCGCGGCTGGGAGAGATTGCTGTTGCTTGACTCTCGGTAGCCATGGCGTCGGCTGAAAGATCCGTACCCTCGTCAGCGTTTTCACTCTCGATGCGCGGAGGAGCGGTGGCCACTCGCCGGCGTGCGCACGCCGCGGGTACCCACGAGACCCGCGTCGTCGTCGGGCCGCGTCGAGCGTGGTCGCACTCCGGCGCGACGAGTGCCTGCGGGCACGCCTTCCGCGGGGACTCGCTGCTCTCCGCGATGATGCTCGCCGCGCTCGTCGACGTGACCGCGGTGGACGCGCTTCCCGATCTCCTGACGGATCTCACGGGAAGCTTTGCCGTCGTCAAGTCCGAGCCCGACGCCGTGATCGCGATCACGGATCGGATCCGCGGTGTGCCGCTCTACTGCGTCGACGACGTCGACGGTCGCCTCGTCACCGACGATCCGGCCGGCAACGTTGCCGGCTTGATCGCTCGGAGGAGCGACTGGACGTGCCAGGCGGAGCTGCTCGAGACCGCCTGTGTCTCCGGTGCCGACACGCTCGTCGACGGTGTCGCGCAGGTGGAGGCCGGGTCGATGATGCGCGTGCCGCACGATCGCGCCCGGCCGCGGTGCAGCACACCGTGGTACACGTTCCGCACCGGTCAGGGCCGAGCGAGGTCGGATGATCTCGTCACCGCGGCGCTGGCCGCGCACCGCGCCGCCGTCATGCGAGCCGTTCGCTACGCCGAGGGCTCGCTGATCGCGGTTCCCCTGAGCGGCGGTCTCGACTCCGGAACCCTCGCCGCCATCCTGGCCCGCAGCGGCATCGACCGCGAGCAGGTCGTGACGTTCTCGTACGGCCGGTCCGGGAACCGCGAGTCGGAGGGCTCGCGGCGCGTGGCCGAGGCGCTCGGCCTCCGTTGGGAGTTCGTCGCGTACACCGAGCAGACCTGGCAGCGCCTCGCCCGGGCATCGTGGTGGCCGACGTACCTCACCCGCGCGAGCTCGCTGGCCGGAGTTCCCGGCTTCGATGACCTCCCTGCCGTCTGCGAGCTCCGGCAGCGGGGTGTCCTCGACGAAGGGACGGTGGTCGTCCCGGGTCACACGCTCGACTTTCTCGCCGGATCACAGATCCCGGGCGCGCTGCTGCGACACCGGCGCGGCACGCGCACGGATGCCGTGAACGCGGTGCTCTCGACCTTCTACAAGTACCGGAGCCATGGAACGGTCGCCGCGCTCCTGGGCCGGACGGAGGGCGAGGTGGCCGACGCGATGCGGGCGCGGGCCGAAGCCGCGTTGCCGGAGACACCGACCTCGGTCAGCCGTCGAGGACTCGTCGCGCTCGCAGACCTGTGGGGATGGAGGGAACGCCAGGCGAAGATGATCGTCAACAGCGTCCGCGCCTACGAGCACTGCGGGCTGCGTTGGGCCCTGCCGTGGTGGGACCGCGAGGTCCTCGACTTCTGGTCGACGGTGCCGCTCGGCGGGCGCATCGGCCAGGGCCTGCGCGGCGAGCTTGCCGTGGCCGCCGGATGGCCCCGCGCGACCCGACCGCGACGTGCGCGGGTCCAGGCACGACTCGAGCGGGTCATCCGTACCTCGACACTCGATCACGCGGCCAAGAAGCTGCGCAGCTTGGCGCGCCGATCGACGAAGGCGAGCCGCTACCGCAAGGACGAGCTCGCCTGCTTCGCGCTCTTCGGGGAGTCGCGGTTCCGCGAGTCGTTCCACGGGACCGAGGTGCCGCGCGCGTTGCTGGCCGAGGACGTGCTCGAGCGGTTCGTCGTCAGTGGGGGAACTCGCCGGCGTTGATCATGAGCGTCTGCGCGGTGATCATGCGGGCGCGGTCGGACGCGAAGAACACGACGGCCTCCGCGACGTCACCATCGGTCGGGATCTCGCCCAACGGCATGTTCGACGTGATCCCGGCGACGATCTGCTCGGGCGGCACACCCTGGGCCTCGGCCGTGGAGCTCACGTAGCCCTCGACCGGAGGACCCCACATCCACGTCGGCACCACGGTGTTGACGCGGATCTTGTCGGGTCCGAGCTCGTTGGCCAGGTGGTATACCGCGGACACGAGTCCCGCCTTGGACGACTGGTACGCGGTCTGGAAGAAGCCCTTGGGGGGCCAGAACATCCCCTGCGAGCCGATGAACACGATCGCCCCACCGCCGTTGGCCTTCAGGTGCGGGATGGCCGCGCGCGTCACCTGCAACGAGCCGATGACGTTCGTGTCGAACACGGTGCGCCACTCGTCGAAGTCGGCTTCCTGCACCCCGCCGAACACGGTGTCGAACGCGGCGCAGTTCACGAGCGCATCGACCTTGCCGAACCTCTCGGCCGCGGCGTCGGCGAGCCGCGTCGCCTGCTCCGGCACCGTGATGTCGGTCACCTCGTAGCCGATGGTCGCGCCGGACGCGTCGATCTCCTCCGCCGCCGCGCGGAGGTTCGCCTCGGTCCGGGCGCCCATCATCACGGATGCACCCTCCCGCGCCGCCGCCGACGCGATCTCACGCCCCAGGCCCGGCCCGACGCCGGACACGATCACCACCTTGTCCTCGAGCAGCATGGTCATCCCTTCGTCGCTGCGAGTGTGCCGCGGTCCCGCGCCATCCTCGCGGCCCTCCCGTCTGCCGTAACGTCCCGGGCCATGGATGTCTCTGGTTACCACCACTCGGGCTCGATCACGATCTCCCGTCCGCCCGTGGACGTCTACGCGATCGTCAGCGACGTGAGCCGCATCGGCGAGCTCAGCCCGGTCTGCCAGTCCGCCGTCTGGGACGATCCGGCCGAGGCGGGGACGGCAGGCGCCTGGTTCACCGGCCACAACGCCATCGGTGACGTCAGCTGGGACACGCACTGCCAGGTGACCGCGGCCGAGCCCGGCCGGCGGTTCGCGTTCGTCAACCACGGGCCGCAGGGTGACGTCGAGCTCGTGCAGTGGAGCTACGCCTTCGAGCCCGAGGGCGACGACACGTCGGTGACCGAGACGTGGCAGCTGCTGCCGGCCTACCCCGACTTCGTCTCGGGCGGCGATCCGAGCTTCGACGTCCGAGGGCGCCTGGACGGGATGGCCCAGATGGCCAGGGACGGCATCGCGGAGACCCTCGCGAACCTCAAGCGCCTGGCCGAAGCCTGAGCGGATCTCGCCATGGACGACGTCGATGTCGTGGTCGTGGGCGCGGGCATGGCGGGCCTGTACGCGCTGTACCACCTGCGCGAGCTCGGCTTCTCGGTGCTCGTGCTCGAGGCGGGCGGTGGTGTCGGCGGGACCTGGTACTGGAACCGCTACCCGGGTGCACGGTGTGACGTCCCCAGCCTCGAGTACTCCTATGGGTTCTCCGACGAGCTCCAGCAGGACTGGGAGTGGTCCGAGGTCTTCCCGAGGCAGGACGAGCTCGAGCGCTACTTCAACCACGTCGCCGACCGCTTCGACCTGCGGCGCGACATCCGCCTGAACACGCGCGTCACCGCGGCGACCTTCGACGAGGACGGCTCGCGCTGGGTCGTCGAGACGGAGCACGGCGAGCGGTTCAACGCTCGGTTCGTCGTGATGGCGACGGGGCCGCTGTCGATGCCGAACGTGCCCGACGTCCCCGGCCGCGACGCCTTCCGCGGACGGGTGATCCAGACGAGTCGGTGGCCGCAGGACGAGCTCGACCTGGGCGGCACGCGCGTCGGCCTCATCGGGACGGGATCGTCGGGCGTGCAGACGACGCCCGAGCTGGCCGCGGCGGCGGGTCACCTCTACGTGTTCCAGCGGACGCCCACGTTCACGTGGCCGTCGCGCAACGGTCCGCTCGACCCGGATGTGCAACAGGCCTGGAAGCGTGAGTACGCGGAGAGGCGGCGTCGCCAGCGCGAGTCGTTCGGCGGTGTCACCAGCACGACCGGGGCGATCATCATCCAGGGGCCCGGCGACACGCCGATCCTCGAGTCGACGGAAGCCGAGCGCCACGCGATGCTCGACGAGCTCGGGTTCGATGCGTCGCGCGCGTGGAACGACGTGGCGATCAACCCCGAAGCGAACGAGCTCGGCGCCGAGCTCTACCGCGAGATGATCCGGCGCGTCGTCACCGATCCGGACCTTGCCGAGTCTCTCTCGCCGAGAGGGTTCCCGATCGGGTGCAAGCGGCCGGTCATCGACTCGAACTACTTCGAGACGTTCAACCGCGACAACGTGACGCTCGTCGATCTGCGCCGTGGCGGGATCGAGCGGATCACCGAGACCGGGATCCAGACCGCTCAGGGCCACTACGAGCTCGACGTGATCGTGTTCGCCACCGGCTTCGACGCGATGACCGGAGCGTTGGCCCGCATCGACATCCGCGGCCGTGACGGACTCGAGCTGCGCGACGCGTGGGCCGAGGGCCCGCGCACCTACCTCGGCCTGCAGATGGTCGGCTTCCCGAACCTCTTCACCGTGACCGGACCGGGGAGCCCTTCGGTGCTCGCCAACATGGTCGTGTGCAGCGAGCAGCACGTGGAGTGGATCGGTGCGTGCCTGGTCCACCTGCGCGAGCACGGATGCACCACGATCGAGCCGACACCGGATGCGCAGGACGCGTGGGTCCAGCTCGTCAACGACATCGCACAGGGCACGATGTACACCGCGTCGACGTGCAACTCCTGGTATCTCGGCGCCAACATCCCCGGGAAGCCGAGAGTGTTCCTCCCGTACGTCGGCGGACTGCCCTCGTACATCGAGAAGGTCGACGCGATCGCGTCCCGTGGCTACGAAGGCTTCGCGCTCCGGTGATCCACGTGCTCGACGAGCTGTCCGTGCAACCCGGGCACCTCGGCGACGTGCGCGACCTCGTTCGCCGGACGTACGAGCCGGTTGCGACGTCGCACGGCATGGCCCTGGTGAACACGTGGATCGACCCGGCCGTGGAGCTCCTCGAGCAGCCGACGGACCTGCTGCTGCTCTGGGAGGTCGGCGACACCGCCGCGTTCTGGGCGACGAGGGCGGCCGCGGCCCGTGATCCCGCCGTCGTCGGCTTCTGGGAAGAGGTCGCGCCGATGCTGAGCGGTCGTCGCCGGCGGATCATGGTCGACCCCGACGACAGCAGCGTGCTGCGGTGATCCGCGTCAGCGGCTTCGTCCACCTCGAGCCCGACGCGCTCGACGAGGTCACGGCGGCGCTGCGCGTGGCGGCGGCGGAGCTCGACGATCTCCTCGCCTTCCAGGTGTCGCCGACCAAGGCGGTCGCCCACCGTGCCGGACAGCTGATGGTGCTCGCGGCGTTCACCGACCGAGACGCGACGGAGCGTGCGCGCTCGCATCCGGCGGTGACGGGCGTCCTCGAGCCCCTTCTCGACGAGCGGGCGTCACACGTCGAGATCGTGCGGTACGAGCAGGGGCCCGCCGACCTTCGGCAGCCGGACCTGACGCGCGGCATCCAACGCACGCTCCTCTTCCACATCGACCCGGGCGTCGAGCGAGCGTCCGTCGCGACGTTCGAGCGCGACCTCCGCTCCATGCCGCAGTACATCGACGCGATCCGGAACTCGTCGCTGAGCACCCTGGGAGACACCTGGGGCGGCACCGGCAAGCCGTGGACGCACGTGTGGGAGCAGGAGTTCGCGACGCTCGAGGGCCTCACCGGTCCGTACATGCATCACGGCTATCACTGGTCGTGGATCGACACCTGGTTCGACCCACAGGCCCCCAACCACATCGTCGACACGACACTCGTGCACGCGATGTGCGATCTCGACCGGAGCATCCTCGCTCTTCGGTGATCTCGCGACGACGGAGCACTCAGTGATGACCGACGGCAACAAGGCGATCGTGCAGCGGTTCTGGGACGCGCTGGCAGCCCGCGACTGGGACGGCATGAAGGCGCTCCTCACCGACGACGCGCACTACACCGACGTCGGCGTGCCCGGACCGGGCGGCCTGGGTCCCGAGGGCGTCGTCGCCCGGCTCAAGATCGGGATCGAGCCGCTCTCGGGCTACGAGCACCTGGCTGGGGCGCACATGGTCGCGGACGGCGATCTCGTCATGACCGAGCACACCGAACGGTGGACGTTCCACACCGGGGAGGTCATCGACCACTCGTTCGTGTCGGTCACCGAGCTTCGGGACGGCAAGATCTGCCGCTGGCACGACTACTCGAACATCTCGAACATCACCGATCACGCGCCGGCCTGGTGGCTGGAACGCATCGCGGCGGCCGGGTCATGACACCACCGGCACCGCGGCGGTTCGGCGCGTTCGTTGCACCGTTCCACGGTCTGCAGGGGAACCCGACGCTGCAGCTGCGGCGCGATCTCGAGCTCGCCGGGCTGCTCGACGACCTGGGCTACGACGAGATCTGGTTCGGCGAGCACCACAGCGGCGGGTACGAGACGATCGCGTCACCCGAGCTCATGATCGCGGCAGCCGCAGAGCGCACGAAGCGCATCCGGCTCGGTACGGGCGTGAACTCGCTCTCGTACCACCACCCGTACATCCTCGCCGACCGGATCATGCAGCTCGACCACCTCACGATGGGTCGGGCGATGCTCGGGATCGGTCCCGGACAGCTTCCCTCGGACGCGTTCATGCTCGGTATCGACCCGCGCGATCAGCGCGACATGATGATCGAGGCGGCCGAGGTGATCGTGCCTTTGCTGCGGGGCGAGGTCGTGAGCCGGCGGACCGAATGGTTCACGCTCGACGAGGCTCGCCTGCAGCTGCGCGCGTTCTCGCCCGACGGCATCGAGGTGGCGGTGGCGTCGACGTCCTCACCGACGGGTGCGGTGCTCGCCGGCCGACTCGGCCTCGGGATGCTCGCGCTGGCGGCCACCGACCCGACCGGCTTCGACGCCCTGGACGTCAACTGGGGTCACTACGAGCGCACCTGCGGCGAACACGGTGCGCTCGCCGATCGCTCGCGTTGGCGCGTCGTCGCCGCGATGCACCTCGCGGAGACACGCGAGGAGGCGGAGCGGGAGGCGCAGCGCGGCGTGCTGACGCTCTGCGGCTACATGGAGGGGATGGGCAACGTCACGCTGCCCTGGACCGGATCTCCGGAGGAGGCGCTCGCGCACTGGACGACGCACGGCTTCCCCGTCTTCGGGATCGCGACCATCGGCACCCCCGACGACGCGATCGCGACCATCGAGCGATTGACCGCGAAGACCGGCGGCTTCGGCACGTTCCTGTTCCTCGCACACAACTGCGCCTCGTGGGACGCGACCAGGCGCTCCTACGAGCTGTTCGCGGAGCACGTGATCCCGGCCTGCCGGCGCATGAACGACGGCCGGGGCGACAGCATCGGCTGGGTCGGTCGGAACAGCGAGCGCTTCTTCGGGGCGATGCTGCAGGCGACGCGGGAGGCGATCGAGAAGTACGGGCGCTCAGCGGGCTGAAGCCGGCTCCGGTGCAGCCGGCACGTTCCACTGGAGCTCGATGTGCTGGCCCAACGTGAGCAGACCCGCGGCCACGATGTCGGTCCACACGAACGCCTGGATCATCGTGTCGGTGATCGAGCCCTCGTCGCCCGGGCGGAACACGCCGGCGACGCCGACGCGACCCGCGAGGTCGGGGTCGTGCTCGCCCGCGGTGGCGATGCGATCGATCAGCTCCTCGAGCGTCGACTGCTCGGTGACCCGCAGACCGAAGTGGAAGGAGCGCTGGGGCTCACGCCGGAGGTGCTCGACGTAGTCGTGCATCGGGCCGGCCACCGCGGCGTCCGCGTGCAGCGCTTGCTCGAGCTCCCACTGCGCAGGAGTCACCTCGGACGCGTAGAGGACGTTCGTGACGTAGTCGGACTCGGCGGGCTCGATGAACGCCGTGAAGTAGACGCCACCGCGGTCGACCGGTCGGCAGCCCAGGAGGTCGAACAGCTTGACGGCGAGTGGCCGCTCGCCCGGGCGGTACACGAGCTCGACGTGCGTCAGCCGGCGGGTCATCGACGACGACAGTAGGGGTGGGCCGCCCCGGCGGCCACCCGCCTTGCTACCGTGCGCCGATCGATCTCCGAGAGGCTCTCTACACGACCCGGGCGATGCGGCGCGTCACCAGCGAGCCGATCCCCGCCGAGGTGCAGCAGCGCATCCTCGACGCCGCGGTCCGCGCGCCCAGTGGCGGCAACGTGCAGAACTGGCGCTTCCTGCTCGTCGACGATCCCGCGGTGCGCGCCACGCTCGCACCGCTGTACCACTCGGCGCTCAGCGAGCTCTTCACCGGGTACTACGCCCCGAGGTTCGAGGCCGCCGCGGCGGATCCCGACAGCGAGGAGTCGCGGCAGCTGCTCCGGATCAAGGCGTCGGCCGAGCACCTCGCCGACCACTTCGCGGACGTCCCTTTGCTCCTGTTCGCGTTCGCGCAGCACGACCCGAGCGGCGGGTCGATCTTCCCCGCGGTGTGGAGCGCCATGCTCGCGGCGCGCGGCGAAGGCGTGGGGAGCGCGCTGACCTCCGTCCTGATCTTCCGAGCCGAGGAGGCGTTCGCCGCGCTCGGCGTGCCCACGGACGAGGGGTGGCACATGGCGTGCTGCGTGACCTTCGGGTACCCGACGGGACGCTGGGGCGTCGCGGCGCGCCGACCCGTCCACGAGGTCGCACACCGCAACCGCTGGGGCGAGCCGCTGGGCTTCGAGGTGCCCGAGCCGCTCTGGCCTTGAGCGGCCGCACGCGTGTCAGCCCGGGTGTAAGCGCGGAGGTAGCCGCGACGTCCTCCATCCGTGAGGAACATCAGGGAATGGCGGACTGCGGGACTCATCGTGCTGTTCGGCGTCGCCGTGCTCGGCGGCGTCGGGGCCGGCATGGTGGTCCTCGACGGCGAGGGATCGGCGAGGGGGGCGGCGACGGCCGACGGTGCCGGGACGTCGGACGGTGACGGATCGCCGACGTTCGGCGTCGGCGACCCGGGCGCCGCGACCGCCGGCGGCATCGCGGTGCCGGCAGGCGTCGACGGCGACGCGACGGCCGATCCGGGATCCCCGGACCCGGCGGCACCGGGTCCCGGTCCCGATCCCGACCCCGCACCGGGACAGCCGAGCTTCCCCGTGATC
>DATBSK010000067.1:0-13589 GCA_036559825.1 Acidimicrobiia bacterium
CCGAGCAGGTGCGCGCGCTCGCCGAGGTCAACGATGCGACGCCCGCCGAGTCGCGCGTGGACGCCGTCCGCGAGCAGCTCGACGCGCTGCTGGAGTCGGCGTGAGCGCCGCGATCGACGCCGGGCAGCTCAGCGTCGACGCGCTCGTCGCCGAGGGCGTGACCCACATCTTCGGGCTCGGAGGCGGTCACATCGACCCGACCTGGTCGGCGGCACCGAAGGCCAGCGTGAAGGTGGTCGACGTCCGGCACGAGGCCGCGGCTGTCTACGCGGCGCAGGGCTGGGCCCTCGCGACCGGGGAGCCCGGCGTGTGCCTCGTGACCGCGGGCCCCGGCGTGACGAACGCGGTGACGGGTCTCGCGACCGCGCTCCACGACGGCGCGCCCGTCGTGTGCCTCGCCGGCGCGGCCACGAACCGCGGCGCTGATCTCGGCGAGGTCGAGCACCTCGATCAGCTCGAGATCGTCCGCCCGGTCACGAAATGGGCGCGCCGCGTCGAGCACATCGAGCGCGTTCCCGAGACGATCGCGCGCGCGTTCACGGCCGCCACCAGCGGCCGGCCGGGCCCGGTGTACGTCGAGATCGCGATCGACCTCGCGCACGCTCATGTCGATCCCGATCGCGTCCGCGCGCGTGGTCCGTCGCAGTGGAGGGAGCAGCGCGCGCTCGGCCCACCCGACGAGCTCGTGGCCCGGGCCGCCGACCTCCTGCGCGGCGCCAGTCGCCCGGCGGTGGTCGCCGGGAGCGGGGTGTGGTGGTCGCCCGACGGGGCCGCGGCGCTGCGCGACTTCGTCGACGCGACGGGCATGCCCGTCGTCACCCGCCAGGCCGGGCGCGGCACGGTGCCCGACGACCATCCCCTCTCCATGGGGCGCGACTGGCAGCAGGTGGTCGCGCAGACCGACGTGCTGCTCGTGGTCGGCAGCCGCATGAACTACTTCTTCGGCTACGGCGCGTTCGGCCACCTCGACGCGCTCATCCAGGTCGACATCGAACCCCAGGAGCTCGGCCGCTCGCTCCGGGTCCCCGACCTCGCCATCGTCGGTGACGCGGGCACGTTCCTCCGCCGTCTCGCCGGCACACTCGGCCGCCTCGACCTCGACGACTGGGCCACGCGGCTCGCCACTCAGCACGAGGCGATCACCGCTGCGAAGGCCGCGCTCGCGGCGTCCGACTCGAGCCCGTTGCACCCGATGCGTGTGTGCGCCGAGGTGGCGCGGCGGCTGCCGGACGGCGCGACCGTGGTTCCAGACGGCGCCAACAACCTCCAATGGTGCAACGTCGGGTTCGACGCGCGGTCGGGCGGAGCCGTCACGAGCATGGGTTCACTCGGCACGATCGGCCATGGCGTCGGGCTCGCGCTGGGCATCGCGTGCGCGCGCCCCGGCGCGCCGGTGGTCTGGATGGTGGGCGACGGATCGTTCGGCTTCCACGCGATGGAGCTCGACACCGCGGCGCGTCACGATCTCCCGATCGTGACGGTGATCATGAACAACCGCGGCTGGTCGGCGTTCTGGATCCCGCTCGGCGTGCGCAACTACGAGCGCATCACCGGCATGTGGGAGGGCGTCGGCGAGCTCGTCGAGTCACCCGAGCAGCTTGGCCCGGCGCTCGACGCCGCGTTCGCGTCGAACGGCCCCGCGATCGTGAACGTCCTGGTCGATCCCGCGGCGCCGTGGTTCCCCGGGCGCGCCTTCGGCCCGTGACCCGCTCAGACCGGCTCGATCTCGAGCCAGAGCTCGGCGTGCCGGCGGACGAACAGCGACGGCTGCCACACGGGTGACGCGTCCGGGTCGAGCCCGAACGACGTGGTGCGCGTGAGCAGCGCCTCGACAGCGCAGTGCGCTTCGAGCCGCGCGAGCGGCGCGCCGAGACAGAAGTGCAGGCCGCGGCCGAACGCGAGGTGATGGGTCGACAGCCTGCGATCGAGGCGAAGGTCGTCCGGTGCCTCGAACTCCTTCGGGTCGCGGTTCGCCGCGGCCCAGAGCAGGAGCAGGTGGTCACCTGCGGCGAGGGCTTCCCCGCCGAGCTCGGTGTCGTGGCGGATGTGGCGGTAGTGGCCGCGGAACGGCGACTCGAGCCGGAGCACCTCCTCGAGGAAGCGCGCGATCAGCGACGGGTCCCGTCGCAGCTCGGCCTGGAGCTCGGGCCGCTCGGCGAGGAAGCGCGTCGCGTTCCCGATGAGGCCGGCGGTCGACTCCCCGCCGGCGCCGATGAGGATCACGAGCGCGCCGACGACGTCCTCGACCGTCATGTCGCCCGCGTCGACGCGCGCCGCGTACGCCCCGAGCAGGTCGCCCTGCGGGGACGCGCACGCGGCCTCGACCCGCGCGAGGAGGTACTCGCTCAGCGCGGCCGCCGACTCGGCGAGCCGGCCCATCTCCGCGAGCGAGACGAGACCACCGAGCAGGTCGGTGCCGTCGTATCCCCACGAGATGAGCCTCGCGACGTCGTCGGTGGGCAGCCCGATGACGCCGGCGACGAGCGTCATCGGCAACCGGTCGCCGACCGCCGCCATCCAGTCGAGCCGGCCTCCGGGGTGCGCGAGGCACGCCGACCAGAGCGCGTCCATCACCGCGTGCAGGTCGTGCTCGAGCGCGTGCAGGCGACCGGCGGTGAAGTGCGGCGCGACGAGCTTGCGCTGCGGGGTGTGCTCGGGCTCGTCGCCCGTGGCCAGGACGTTGATCGCCGCTCCGAGCGGCGTCATGTCGAACTCGGCCGGACCGCCGTCGGTGCCGGTGACGAGCACGGCGGTGAGGTTCGAGGAGAAGTCGTCGGGGCGGCCGACGGCTTCCTCGACGAGCTCCCACGACGCGACGAAGCGGGTGCCGGTCCTCGGCACCCGCCACACCGGCGCTTGCTCGCGTAGCGCCGCGTAGAACGGATAGGGGTCGTCGACGATCGCCCGGTCCGCCCACGGGCTCGCGATCTCGGCCACGGCCACAGCGTGTCAGACCTCGGGTCGGTAACCTCGCTGGCGATGAGCCGGCGGCTGCGACGCGACGATCTCGTGCTGTGTGCCGGGACCATCCCCGACGCGGGCTTCGAGGAGCGCGTCGAGGCGGCGGCCGCGGCCGGGTTCGCAGCCATCTCGCTCTGGGGCCGCGACTACCGACGCGGACAGGCCGAAGGGTTGAGCGACGCGGACATGCGGGTGCTCCTCGACGACCACGGGATCGCGGTCGCCGAGCTCGACGGCGTCGGGCAGTGGTGGCCGGGCTCGTCGGGCATGGCCCCGCCCGTCGAAGGCGACGAAGCGGACTCCTTCTTCGCGTTCAGCGAGCAGGACATGTACGCGATCGCCGACGCCGTCCGAGCACGGTCCATCAACGCGGTCGAGGTGTACTCGATGAGCGATGTGCCCCTCGACGACGCGGCCGAGGCCTTCGCCGCGCTGTGCGACCGCGCCGCGGAGCACGGACTCCTCGTGCACCTCGAGTATCTGCCGTGGTCGGCGATCCCCGACCCGAAGACCGCAGCCGAGATCCTCGCGCGCGCCGATCGCCCGAACGCGGGGTTGCTCGTCGACAGCTGGCACCACTTCCGCAGCGGCTCCGACGACGGCGCGCTGCGGACCGTGCCGCCGGAGCGGATCGTCGCCGTGCAGCTCAACGACGCGCCGGCTCAACCAGAGGACGATCTCGTCGACGAGTGCCTGCACCGGCGCCTCGTGCCGGGTGAAGGCGCCATCGATCTCGTCGGGCTCGTGCGCCTGCTCGACGACGTCGGCAGCGACGCCCCGATCGGCATCGAGGTGATGTCGGACGAGATCTTCGCGCTGCCGGCGAAGGAGGCGGCCCGGCGCGTCGGTGACGCGACGCGCGCGGTGCTCGCGACGGCGCGGGGGTAGCCGGCGTGGCGGACCAGGCTCTCGGCGCAGCGGTGGTCGGCACCGGCTTCGGGTGCCTCACCCACGTCCGCGCGCTGCGCGCCGCAGGATTCACCGTCGGTGCGCTCGTCGGCCGGGATCCCGACAAGACCGACAAGCGAGCGCGGAAGTTCGAGATCCCGCTCGCGACCACGTCGTTGACGGAGGCGCTCGCGGCGCCGGGCATCGACGCGGTCGCCGTCGCCACCCCGCCCCTGACGCACGCGCCGATCGCGCTCGAGGCGGTCGCGGCCGGAAAGCACGTCATCTGCGAGAAGCCGTTCGCGCGCGACGCAGCCGAGGCGCGCACGATGCTCGACGCCGCGGAGCAGGCAGGCGTCGTGCACTTCCTCGGCACCGAGTTCCGGTGGGCGACCGCGCAGGAGCTGACGCGTCGCATCGTCGCCGACGGTGCGATCGGCGAGCCGCGGATGGCGACGTACCTGCTGCACATGCCTCTGCTCGCCGACCCGGCCGCGGAGGTGCCCGACTGGTGGTCCGACGCGGCGCAGGGCGGCGGGTGGCTGGGCGCGTACGCGTCGCACGTCGTCGACCAGGTCCGCTCGACGCTCGGCGAGTTCGAGGGTGTGAGCGCGTCGCTCCCGCTCGTCGCAGACCACGACTGGACCGCCGAAGACAGCTACACCGTCCACTTCCGGCTGCGCTCGGGCGCGCAGGGGATCATGCAGGCCAGCGCGGGCGACTGGGGTCCGCCGGCGGTGCTCATGCGCATCGCGGGCACGAAGGGCACCACGTGGGCCGAGGGCGACGCCGTCTACCTGGCGACCGCGCGCGGCACCGAGCAGGTGTCGGTGCCGGCCGACCTGGTGCCGGTGCCACCCGATCCACCCCCCGGCGATCTCATGGTGACCGCGTACGACCTGCTCCACGCGAGCGGCATCGACCTCGAGCCCTACACGCGGCTCGCCGCGACCTTCCGTGACCGGATCCTCGGTCGCGACATCCCGAAGGATCCGCCGCCCGCGACGTTCGCGGACGGCGTCGCGGGGATGGAGGTCCTCGACGCGATTCGGCGCTCCGCGGCCGAGCGCCAGTGGGTGCCTGTCAGTCCTTGAGCTCGACCACGATCTCGTAGAACTCTTCGTCGCCGACGTTGATCGCGGTCTCGATGCCGCCGCGTTCGGCGTAGATCACGTTGCCGGGTGCGATGTCACCCTCGACGCGCCCGGCCGCGCCCCACGGGCCACCCGAGTCGGGCTCGAAGTCGGCCGCCATCTTGTCGCCCGCGATCTGGATCATCACGTAGTCGTTCTGGTGATGGTGCAGGTCGGACTTCTCGCCGGGCGCGAGACGCATCTCCCAGATGCGCACGCGGTCGTTCTCCATGAGCAGCTTCGTGGCGATGTCGCCGAACGTGCGGCCGTCGGTCTCGGTGGCCATGCGACCCTCCTCGCGGCGTCGGAGCCGATCTCCGAGGCTGATGCTAGGGCTCAGCTCGGGGTCTTGGTCGGCGGCGCGTCGTCGGGCGCGACGACCTTGCCGATGGCGCGGAAGAGCACGTCGGCCTGGTTCGCCGCCGCACCCGAACCGGATCCGGGCTCGGCCTCGTACGCCTCGGGGGCGTACGTCACCGCAACGGAGATCGCGAGCTTCTTCGACGGCAGATACGCCTCGGTCGCGACGTACCCGCTCATCGCCGGGTTCTGCATCAGCCAGTCGCCGGTGAGGACCACGCCGATGCCGTAGTTGTAGAAGTCGTCGAGCTTGTGGCAGGTAGGGCATCCCGGTGCATCGTTCTCGCCCAGCCCCAGGCGCTCCTTCGAAACCATCGCCTTGTGCGACGCGGGTGACAGCAGCTTGCCGGTCCCGACCGCGATCGCGGTCTTGTCGAGATCGAAGATGTTGGACGTCTCGATGGCACCCCGCGTGATCGACCACGACGGATCCCAGTAGGTCGAGTCCTCGAAGAACGGCGTCGTGTCGGGGAGCTCGAGGAACTCACGGCGCTCGGACGATCCCGCGTGGAGGGCCGGCTCCTGGATCTCCGGTGTGCCGGGGTCGGTGGTGTCGTCGAGCCCGAGCGGGCCGAGGACACGCTTGTCGAGCAGGGACGACATCTTCTGCCCCGTCACCTTCTCGATGACGAGTCCGAGGATCACGTAGTTGGTGTGCGCGTAGCTCCAGCCCGTGCCCGGCTCGTACAGCAGCGTGCCGGGATCCGCGGCGTCGATGAGATCCTGCGGCGTCCACTTCCCGAAGACGTCGGCGTAGTGCTCGGAGATGAAGTCGGGGTTCTGCACGAAGTCCGCGTACCCCGAGGTCATCGTCGCGAGCTGGCCGACCGTCACACGCTCGCAGTTGGGCAGGTCGGGCAGGTACTTCTGCAGCTTGTCGTCGAGCCTGATCTCCTTCTGGTCGACGAGCTGGAGCAGCAGGTTCGCGACGTAGGAGATCGAGACCGCGCCGTTCCGGAAGTGCATGTCCGTCGTGGCCGGCACCCCGTTCATCGACTCTCCGTACGCGCGCGTGAAGAGGTTCTTGCCGTTCTCGGTGACCCGGACGATCACCGCGGCCAGATGGTTCTCGTCGATGGAGTCCTTGATCGTGGCGTCGATGTCGGACGCGAGCGACTTCGCGTCGCCCTGCCGCCGGACCCCGCTCGCCGCGGCGATCGAACCAGTCGCGAGCGCGCCGGTCACGAGGAGCGTCACCACGAACACGAGCCCACGCCGTCGCGCTCCGTCCAGCACGATCGCCCCCCTTCTGATCGGAGCCGGCAAACCTAGCGTCCGTCGCGCACGCGCTGGTAGCGGCACAGCTGCACACCGGTGCCCGCGGTCGTCACCGACGCGAGCTCGAAGGTCTTCGCCGCGCCGTCGTCGGTGAAGATGCTCTTGCCGCCGCCCAGCACGATCGGCTCGATCATGAGGCTGAGCACGTCGACGAGGTCGTCGGCGAGGAGGGTGCGCACGAGCTGCGCGCTGCCCATGATGTTGACGTCACCGCCCGGACGCTCGCGGAGCTCGGCGACGGCGCGCGGGAGGTCGGCGCTCTGGATGAGCGTCGTCGGCGCCCACGTCAGGTCAGACTCCGACAGCGTGTCCGACACGACGTGCTTCTCGACCGCGTTCATCCAGTCGGCGAACGGATCGCCGGCTCGGCCGGGCCACGCCCCCGCCATGACCTGCCAGGTACGGCGGCCGTAGAGGAGCGCGTCGGTTCGCTGCTTCATCTCGTCCATCGCCGGCCCCATGATCTCGGGGTCGAAGAACTGCATCGACCAGCCGCCGTGCCGGAACCCGCCGTCGGTGTCTTCCTCCTGACCGCCCGGTGCCTGCACGACGCCGTCGAGACTGATGAACTCGCTCACCACGATCTGCATGACCGGACCCTGTCACAGATCCGGACCGCCGACGGACGGCTACTGATCGAGCAGGTCGCCGGAGAGCGCGGCCTCTGCAGCCAGGGCGCGCGCCGCGCGCTGTCGGCGCAGGATCGCGCCCAACGCGAGCAGCACGACCATCGCACTCGCGATCTGGAGGGGCGCGAGTGCCTGCGAGAAGATCACCCACGCCCCGACGATCGAGACGACCGGGTTCGCCAGCGTCATCATCGACGTGACCGTCACGTCGAGATAGTGATGCGCCCACGTCATGAAGCCGTGGCCGACCATGCCGGGGAGCAGCACGAGCCCGACGAGCAGCAGCCAATCCGCGCCGTGGATCGCGCCCGGGTCCGCGTTCACGAGCAGGGCCCACGGCACCACGATGACGGCGGTGTCCACGAACACCGCGGCCAGGAGCGACCAGGAGTGGACGTCGTCTTCGCGCACGCGCTTGGCGAGGAGGAAGTAGCCGGTGAAGACGAGCAGGTTGGCGACCGCGAGCAGGTCGCCCTCGGTCGACGACCCGGAGGTGCTCGCGTCGGCGACGACGCCAACGACGCCGAGGAACGCGATCCCCGCGTACACGAGCTCGGCACGCGTCCGGCGCTCGCCGAACATCCGCGCCGCGACGAGGAGCACCAACGCCGGTTGCAACGCGGGGATGAGCGTGGCGTTGACGATCGATGTCTCGTGGAAGGACGCGAATCCTGTGATGAAGCTCAGCGCGAAGCAGAACGCGGTCGGGAACGCTCGCCGGTGCAGCGACCACGAGAGCCGGCCGCCCGTCGCGTAGGCGACGACGATGGCGACGGGGATCGCCAGCAGGACCCGGTACATGACGATCGTCGGGACGGGTGCGTCGATGCCGCGGACGAACAGCGGCCCGAAGCCCCACGCGAAGACTGCGGTGGCCGCAGCCAGCAAGGGAAGCGTTGCGCTGCGGCCACGCGCCGACATCACTGCGACGCTACGTCAGCGATGCGGCCGCCCTGCTCCGGATCAGCTGCCCGGGAAGCGCCCCCGTGTGCTCGCCGTCGCGGATCGTCACCTGCCCTCCGACGAGCGTCGCCGCGATGCCCAGCGCCTTCTGCTCGATGCGCTTCTCGCCCCCCGGGAGGTCGTGCACGACCGTCGGCATCGCGGGTGAGACGGACGCGGGATCGATCACGTTGAGGTCGGCGATCAACCCCTCGCGCACCATGCCGCGGTCGTGGAACCCCCACGCCCGCGCCGGCGCCAGGCTCATCATCCGGATCGCCTCGTCGAAGGTGAACTCCCCACGGTCGCGCACCCAGTGCGCGAGCAGGTGCGTGTAGATCGAGGCGTCCGACATCTGGCTCACGTGCGCCCCCGAGTCCGAAAAGCCCATCACGACGTGCCGGTGGCGGAGCAGCCGCGCCGTGCCCGCGTCGTCGAACGGCGCGAACGACTGCACGAAGAACTGCGAGAGCTCGGTGTCGACGGCGAGGGCGATCATCAGCTCGACGGGATCGATGCCGCGCGCCTCGGCCATCTCGGCGACGGTCGGGTTCGGCGGGACCGGGGCATCGAGCACGTACAGGCGGTCGAACTCGGGCGGCCGCGCTTCGGCACCGAACGCCTCGTCGTACGGCCCGTCGTGGGCGGCGCGGACGAGACGCGACACGACGTCGGGATCCCGCAGCTTCTGCAGCTGCCGGTCGAGCGGCAGCGCCCGGACTTCCTTCCACACCGGGAGCCGGTCGAACGGGAGCTGGGTGCGGAACGACGACATCGCGCCGATGCCGCGCGGATGCGTCACGCCGACGACGCGGGCACCCACGCCGGCCGCGAGCTCGAGCGTGTCGATCGTGCGCTGCCCGCGCATGGCCGCCATCATGAACGGCACGCCCGTGTCGGCCGAGAGCGCGAACAGCTCGTCGCGCCGTGCGGCGGCGAGCGCGCGATCCTCGGGCGGGTCCTCGACGAACTGGAAGCGGCCGACGCCGACCTCGCCCATCACCCGGACGAGCCGATCGACCTCACTCCACGCCGCGAGACGCGACGCGACCGGGCGGTCGTCGGACGTCTGGTGGTGCACCGTGCGCGACGTCGAGAACCCGGCGGCACCGGCGTCGAGCCCGTCGCGCAGCTCGGTCATCATCGCGTGCAGGTCGTCCTCGGTCGCCTCCTCCTCGAAGGCGCGCTCGCCCATCACGTGCGTCCGCAAGGCCGAGTGGCCGAGCATCGAGGCGTAGTTGATGCCCTTCGGGAGACGGTCGACCGTGTCGAGGAACTCGGGGAACGTGGTCCAGCTCCACTCGATCCCCGCGGCCAGGGCCGTCGGGGAGATGTCCTCGGCGCGCTCGAGGTTGCGCACCACGAGCATGCGCTCGTCCGCCGACGCGGGTGCCAGCGTGAAGCCGCAGTTGCCCATGACGACCGTCGTCACGCCGTGCCAGCACGAGTTCGTCCCGGGCCGGTCCCAGAAGACCTGCGCGTCGAAGTGCGTGTGGACGTCGATGAAGCCGGGGGTGACGGCGTGGCCCTCGGCATCGATGTCGACCGCGCCCGTGGCGGAGATGCGTCCGATCCTCGCGATGCGGTCACCCACGATGCCCACGTCGGCGCGGTACGGCCCGAGCCCCGAGCCGTCCACGACGACGCCGTTGCGGATGACGACGTCGTAGCTCATGACGCCACCGGCGCGGCGGGCGCGTCGACCGGCCTGAGATCTGCCGGGTCGAGGTCCAGCATCGCCATCGCGTTCGTACGCACGAGCATCTCGAGCTCCTCGGGCGACACGCGTGCGGCGATGTCCGCGACGACCTCGTCGGTGTGCGGCCAGGTCGAGTCCTGATGCGGGTAGTCGGTCTCGAACACGAGCTGCTCGACGCCGATCCGGTGCCGCATCTCGACGCCCACCATGTCGTCGAAGAAGCAGCCATAGACGCGACCCGGCATGTAGCTCGACGGCGGCTCGGTGATGCTCGGGTCGAGATCGGCCCACGCCCTCGACTCGAGGAAGATGTTGTCGAGGCGGTCGAGCAGGAACGGCATCCAGCCGATCTGGCTCTCGGAGAACGCGATCTTGAGCTTCGTGAACCGCGCGAGCGCGCCCGACAGGAGCCAGTCTGCCATCGACATGTAGGCGTTCAGCGAGGTGAGCGCCATGCTCATGGCGGCCGGGGCGTCGTCGCTCGTCTTCGTCATCCGGGAGCCCGATCCGATGTGCATGCACACGACGGTGCCGGTCTCGTCGCACGCAGCGAGGAAGGGGTCCCAATGGCGCTGCGCGTCGTGGATCGACGGGAGACCGAGGAAGGCGGGGATCTCGGTGAACGCGACGGCCCGGACGCCGCGCGCGGCGTTGCGCCGGATCTCGGCGGCGGCGAGCTGCGGGTCCCACATCGGTACGATGCAGAGAGGGATGAGGCGGCCGGCGCTGTCACCGCACCACTCGTCCACCATCCAGTCGTTGTAGGCCTCCACGCACGCGAGCGCGAGGTCCTTGTCGTCGGCCTCGGTGAACACCTGTCCGGCGAAGCGTGGAAACGTCGGGAAGCACAGGGAGCGCTCGGTCCGGTTGAGGTCCATGTCCGCGAGGCGCGCTGCCGGATCCCAGCAGCCGGGCCGCATCTCGTCGAACGCGATCGGTGCCATCGTCAGCGCTTCGCGCGGGAAGCCGACGCACGCCATCACCTGGGGGATCGGCCGCGAGACGCCCTCGTACACCCACCAGTCGGTGACCGGTCCGTCGCCTCCCCTGACGTGACGCGCGACCGCCGCACCAGGCGAGTAGACGGTCGCGCAGGTGTCGCGCTCCACGCGCGGGCCTCGGTCACGGAGCCGCTCCGGAAGCCATGTGTGCCACACGTGCGGCGGCTCGACGACGTGGTCGTCGACCGAGATCACCCAGGGGAGCTCTGACACCGCGACCGACGGTAGCGCCATCTCCATTGTTTGGTCGATCGAGGTCGCCAGGGCGGCACCGAACGACCAAACACGCTCGGACTCGCTCGCACCACCGGAAAGGAGCCCATAGGGTCGGCGCGTTCCGGAGATGAAGGAGTGCGGCGATGGCGTGGGACTTCTCGACCGAGCCTGAGTTCCAGGAGAAGCTCGACTGGGTCGAGCGCTTCTGCCAGGAGAAGGTGGAGCCGCTCGACTACGTCTTCCCGCACGCCGTGCGGTCGCCCGATCCCGTGGTCAAGGACTACGTCCGCGAGCTCCAGCAGGAGGTGAAGGACCAGGGCCTCTGGGCGATCTTCCTCGACGAGGAGCTCGGTGGGCCCGGATTCGGCCAGCTGAAGCTGGGTCTGCTCAACGAGATCATCGGTCGCTACGCGTCCGCGCCGCAGATGTTCGGCGCGGCTGCGCCGGACACGGGGAACATGGAGATGCTCGCCGCGTACGGCACCGAGGAGCAGAAGAAGCGGTGGCTCGAGCCGCTCCTCAACCAGGACATGTTCTCGGCCTACTCGATGACCGAACCGCAGGGCGGCAGCGATCCGAACCTCTTCAAGACCCACGCCATGCGCGACGGCGAGGAGTGGGTGATCAACGGCGAGAAGTGGTTCACGTCAGCGGGCCGGGTGGCGGACATCCTCTTCGTGATGTGCACGAACGGCATGTTCGTCGTGCCCCGAAAGACTCGCGGCGTCGAGATCATGCCGGAGCCTCGCAACCACAACCACATCATCTACCGGGACGTGCGCGTGCCCCTCGACCATCTGCTCGGACCTGAGGACGGCGCCAAGGTGCTCGCACAGCGCCGACTCGGAGGGGGGCGCATCCACCACGCGATGCGCACCATCGCGCAGTGCAAGCTCGCGTTCGACATGATGTGCGAGCGGGCGCTCAGCCGCGAGTCGCACGGCAAGATCATCGGCGAGCACCAGATGGTGCAAGAGAAGATCGCCGAGTCGTACACGGCGATCAGGATGCTGCGGCTGTTCGTGCTCGAGACCGCATGGAAGATCGATCAGACCTCCACGCAGGAGGCGCGCACCGACATCGCGGCCGTGAAGTTCACGATGGCGAAGGTGCTGCGCGAGGTGTCGTACAACGCGCTCCACATCCTGGGCTCGCTCGGCACCACCGACCTCACCCCGATCCAGGCGATGTACGCAGCCGCGCCCACCATGGGCATCGCCGACGGCGTCGACGAGGTGCACAAGGCCACCGTCGCGCGGCGGGTGCTCAAGGAGTACCGGCCGCACGAGGGCTACTTCCCCACCGAGTTCATCCCGTACAAGCGCGAGGAGGCCTGGAAGAAGCTGCAGCCCGTCCTCGACGCGCGCCCCGACCTGGCGGCCTCGGCGGAGGCCTACAAGCAGTACCTCGCGAAGCGACGCTGAGGCGTCGCAGGCGAACGCCCTACGCGAGGGCCAGCTGCGTCGCCAGCGCCTCCATCGCCTCCCGCTTCGCGGCCAGCGTCGCAGCCGCCGGGTCGCCCGGGTACCACGGCATCACCATGGTCGAGGTGACGCCGAGCCCCGCCAGACGATCGTGGAGCTCAGCGGTCGGGACCGCGTTGGGGATGACGAAGACCTCGAAGTCGGCGCGCGCGTCGGCCGCCTCGGCACGCAGCTCGTGCAGTCGAACGACGAGCTGCTCGATGTCGTCGAGCTCGTAGTTCATGCCGAGCCAGCCGTCGTGGCGGACGGCGCGGCGGAGCGCGGCGTCGCTGCGCCCGCCGACACAGATCCGTGGGCGCGGTGAGGGGACGGGAAACATGCCGACCCGGGAGAAGTCGAAGTGATCGCCGTGGTGCTCGGCCCATCCGTCGTCCCACAAATCGGTGATGACGGCGAGCATCTCGTCCATGCGGCGCCCACGGCTGGTGGGATCGACGCCGAGGAGCTCGATCTCTTCGGTCAGCCACCCGGCACCGACGCCGAACACGACCCGCCCGGGGAACATCGCCGCGACCGTGCCGACCTGCTTCGCCACGGCGAACGGGTCGCGCATCGGCAGGACGTACACGTAGCTCATGAACCGCAAACGCTCGGTCGCAGCTGCCATCGCGGCGATCGACACGAACGGATCGGGGAACGCCGAGTCCGGCGTGAATGGGTTCTCGCCCGACGGGTGCGTCGACCGGAACCCCTCGGGGATGGCGACGTGATCCGCGAGGGCAAGGCCCTCGTAGCCGCACGCCTCCGCGGTCCGCGCGATCTCGACCATCTGATCGACGGGCTCGAACATGACGGGGAGCCAACAGCGCATCAGCACCCTCTCCGGGATGGCGTCTGCAGGATGATCGTCGCCACGGCGAGCAGCTGGTCGTCGTTCCCGCCGTCGACGAGCTCCATCGTCACCACGCTGTGATCGGCTGCGTCACGCAGGACGGTGCCGACCGTCCGCACCGGTCCTGCCTTCATCTGCGACAGGTAGTGGATCTGCATGTCCGTGG
>DATBSK010000068.1:0-3676 GCA_036559825.1 Acidimicrobiia bacterium
CGCTACTCGTACCGGGATCTCGTGCGGTTGCGCGTCGTGAAGAGCATCCTCGACGCCGGCGTCACGCTCAAGAACGCGCGCAAGGCAATCGAGTACCTCCGCGAGGATCAGGGCACCGACTGGCAGACCGCGAGCATCGTCCTCGCGGAAGGGACGTCGGTCCTCGCGCGTGACGGCGACGCGCTCATCGACCTCGTCCGTCATGGGCAGGGTGTGCTCAACATCGTCCCGTTGGGATCGGTCGTCGGCGAGGTGCGCGAGCGCATCGACGACCCCTCACTACGGCGAGCGTCCGGGGAAGGCTGATCACGGCCGCGCCGCTCCCGCACGAGCAGGCTCGCTTCGCGCACAACTCGGAGCGGCAGTTCGCGAAGCTCCTCGACTTCTACGGCATCGCGTGGGAGTACGAGCCTCGCACCTTCGTGCTCGAGCGCGATCGGAGGGGCCAGCCGGTGCAGGCGTTCACGCCCGACTTCTACCTCCCGGCGTACGACCTCTTCATCGAGATCACCACGCTCAACCAGAAGCTCGTGACGAAGAAGAACCGCAAGGCACGACGGCTCCGCGAGCTCTACCCGGGCGTGGAGGTGAAGGTCCTGTACCAGCGCGACTACCTCAACCTGCTGGTCAAGTACGGCCTCGAGCCGCCGTCCCAGCTCGACGACCAGGGTGGCGACGAGCACGCGCCCGCGCGACTCGATCTCCGCCCGCCTCGCCGCGACTCCGACGCCGCTTCGGCCTGACGTCACCCACACCTAGGCTCGGCCGACATGGCCGAGACCCTGCGGCGGAGCCCGATCGACGCCGAGCACCGCGCGTCGGGCGCGCGCATGGCCGAGTTCGGCGGCTGGGAGATGCCCATCCAGTACACGGGCGTGCTCGAGGAGCACCGCGCGTGCCGGTCGGACGGCGTCGTCTTCGACGTCTCGCATCTCGGGTCGGTCGCGGTCCGTGGCGAGGGCGCGCGCGCGACCCTGCAATGGGCGTTCACGAACGATCTCGGGCGGATCGAGCCCGGTCGCGCCCAGTACACCCACCTGCTCGACCCCGTCGACGCGCACGTCGTCGACGACATCATCGTGTGGTGGGTCGCGCCGCACGACTTCCTCGTCATGCCGAACGCGTCCAACACCGACCGCATCGTCGGCGCGCTCCACGAGGCTGCCGAGGACCACGCCGACGGTGGGTGCAGCGTCGACGACGTGACGAAGACTCGCGCCGTCGTCGCCGTCCAGGGTCCCCGCGCGCGGCAACGGCTGGCTGACGTGCTGCCCGACGTCGCGGACACGGCACGCTTCGCGGTCCGTGCCGTCGACGACGCGCTCTTCCGCGGATGGGTCGCCGGGACGGGGTACACGGGTGAGGACGGCGTCGAGCTGCACGTTCCCGCACCGGACGCACCCGCGACGTGGCGCGCGCTCCTCGCCTCCGGGCTGATCCCGGCCGGACTCGGCGCGCGCGACACGTTGCGCCTCGAGGCCGGCCTGCCGTTGCACGGTCACGAGCTCGGGCCGGGCATCACGCCGCTGCAGGCGGGGCTGGGCTGGGTCGTGCGCTTCGACAAGGGCGACTTCCGCGGGCGCGAGGCCTTGCTCGCCGAGCGCGAGTGCGGCGTGGCGCGCAGGCTCCGTGGCCTCGTCGTCGCGGGGCGCCAGGTCCCGCGCGCCGGGTGCAGCGTCGCGATCGACGGGCAGACGGTCGGGACGGTCACCAGCGGCAACTTCTCGCCCATGCTCGAGCGCGGGATCGCGCTCGCGTTCCTGCCGCCGGACGTGGACGACGGCGCGTCGGTGACGGTCGACGTGCGCGGGCGAGACGTCGCAGCCACCGTCGTGCAGCCACCGTTCGTGCATCGAGGTTCCTGAGCCTCGCCTCGCGCGGATCGGCCCGGCCGCCCGGGTACGCTCGCCGGACAGCCGTCTGACCCCGGGCGGGAGAGCCCCGAGCCGCGAGGCGCGGGGCGCCGAAGGAGCAACGACTCCCGGAACCTCTCAGGCACCAGGACCGCTCGGGCGAGGCAACGCTGGAGAGCAGGCGCCGCGGTCGGCGTCTCACCGAAGGGGCAAGCCGGCGCAGGTGCGCCGGTGAATCTCTCAGGTCGGCGACAGCGGGGGAGCGGGGCCACACCCGTGGCCCACGGAGCCGTCGCGCGAGGAGCCAGGGCCTGTGAGCACCGCATCCCCCCCGACACGTCCCGGGTCGCGCGAGCGCTTCGCCGACCGTCACATCGGCCCCGATCCGGCGGCGCAGCGAGCGATGCTGGACGCGCTCGGCCTGGCGACGCTCGACGAGCTCGTCGCCCGGACGGTGCCGGGCTCGATCCGCGACGACGCGCTCGAGCTGCCACCCGCGGCGAGCGAGCCCGAGGTCCTCGCGCGCCTCCGTACCGTCGCCGGCCGCAACCAGGTCCTCACGTCGCTGATCGGTCTCGGCTACTCGGACACGATCACGCCGCCCGTCATCCTCCGCAACGTCCTCGAGAACCCCGCCTGGTACACGGCGTACACGCCGTACCAGCCCGAGATCTCCCAGGGACGGCTCGAGGCGCTCCTGAACTTCCAGACGATGGTGAGCGACCTGACGGGCATGGACCTCGCGAACGCGTCGCTCCTCGACGAGGGCACGGCCGCGGCAGAGGCGATGACGCTCCTGCACCGCGTGAACCCGAAGGGCGGCGACATCTTCCTCGTCGACGACGACTGCCATCCACAGACGATCGCCGTGGTCCAGACACGCGCTGCGCCTCTCGGCATCGATGTGGTCGTCTGCGACGTGGAGGCGGAGCTCGACACACCCGGTGTGTTCGGCGTGCTCCTCCAGGAGCCCGGCTCGAGCGGCCGGCTACGGGCCCACGCCACGCTCATCGATCGCCTGCACGCGCGCGGGGCGCTCGTCGCCGTCGCGACCGATCTCCTCGCGCTCACCCTCGTCACACCGGCGGGGGAGCAGGGCGCCGACGTCGTCGTCGGGTCGTCACAACGCTTCGGCGTCCCGCTCGGGTTCGGTGGCCCGCACGCCGCCTTCATCGCCGTGCGCGACGAGTACAAGCGCAACCTCCCCGGACGGCTCGTCGGCGTCTCGGTCGACGCGGACGGGCACCCGGCGCTGCGTCTCGCGCTGCAGACCCGCGAGCAGCACATCCGGCGCGAGAAGGCAACGAGCAACATCTGCACCGCCCAGGTGCTGCTCGCCGTCATCGCCGGCCTGTACGCGACGTACCACGGGCCGGACGGCCTCCACGAGATCGCCAAGCGTGTCCATCGGCACGCCGTCGTGCTCGCGGACGGTCTGCGAGCCGGGGGCTTGCCGCCCGTGCACGGCGCGTTCTTCGACACGGTGCGGGTCTCGGTGCCCGGCCGGGCATCGTCGATCGCGGCGTCCGCAGCAGCGCGCGGTGTGAACCTCCGCATCGTCGACGAGGACACGCTCGGCATCTCCGTCGACGAGACGACGACGCCGGACGTCCTCACGACGGTGTGGGATGCGTTCGGGATCGAGGCCGACGCGGCCACGCTCGAGCGCGCCGCGGCGGACGCGATCCCGGGTGAGCTGGTTCGCACCTCGGCCTATCTCACCCATCCGGTCTTCCACCGGTACCGGTCGGAGACCGAGATGCTGCGCTACCTCCGCCGCCTCGCGGACCGTGACCTCGCGCTCGACCGCACGATGATCCCGC
>DATBSK010000069.1:0-5700 GCA_036559825.1 Acidimicrobiia bacterium
TGCCCGAGCCGTCGAGCTCGAGCCCAACGGCCTTCGTGAACTCCCCGTTTCCGTCGGCGATCATCTGGATCGCACCGGCGTCCTGATCCTTGCTCCACGCGTCCATCACGAACGCGTCGTTGACCGCGATGCACGCGATCACGTCGACGCCCTTCGCCTTCACGTCGTCGGCGCGCAGCACGAAGCCGGGGAGATGGAAGTTGGAGCAGCCCGGGGTGAACGCGCCGGGGACCGCGAACAGCACCACCGTGCCGGTGCCGAGCAGCTCGCCGGTCTTCGCGGGCTTCGGCATCCCGTCGTCACCGGGCACGGTGACCGCGACGTCGGGAATCGTGTCGCCAACGCTGAGAGCCATCCGCGCGGAGCCTACTCATCGTCCGGCAGGATTCCGAGGCGGCAGCGGTACGCTGCGGATGTGACCGATGGCACGCGCACGCTCGTCCTGCTGCGCCACGGGCAGAGCGACTGGAACCTCGCGAACCGGTTCACCGGCTGGGTCGACGTCGATCTGAGCGAGCTCGGAGAAGCAGAGGCGGTGGCCAGCGGTCGCTTGATGCTCGAGGCCGGCGTCGCGCCCGACGTGCTGCACACGTCGCTCCAGAAGCGCGCGATCCGCACCGCCGAGATCGCGTTGCACGAGCTCGACCGCTCGTGGATCCCCGTTCGTCGCGCGTGGAGGCTGAACGAGCGGCACTACGGCGCGCTGCAGGGGCTCGACAAGAAGGAGACCGCCGAGCGCTACGGCGCCGACCAGGTGAAGGTGTGGCGCCGGTCGTACTCGACGCCACCACCTCCTCTCAGCGAGGCGGAGCGCGTCGCGCAGGCGCGCGACCCCCGCTACGCGGACGTCCCGCCCGAGCTCCTTCCGGCCTCGGAGTGCCTCGCGGACGTCGTCGCGCGGATGCTGCCGTACTGGCACGACGGGATCGTCCCGGACCTCGAGGCGGGGAAGGGCGTGCTGGTCGCGGCGCACGGGAACTCGCTGCGAGCGCTCGTGAAGCACCTCGACGAGCTGTCCGACGACGAGGTCGTGGAGCTCAACATCCCGACCGGCATCCCGCTGGTCTACGAGCTCGATGCGGCGCTGCGCCCGCGGGCGTCGTGGTACCTCGGGGACGCGGCGGCAGTCGAGGCGGCCGCGGCGGCCGTCGCACGGCAGGCAGGATGACTCGACACTCCCGGGAAGGGGACCGACGATGACCATCACCGAGACCGCACCGACCGCCGTCCACGTCGGCGCCGACGACCTGCCGTTCGTCGAGATCGGCGACGGCAACAAGCTCAAGGTGTTGCAGGTGCGGGAGCGCGAAGGGCTGTGGATCGTCCAGAACGTGTTCCAGGCCGGCTTCGAGGTGCAGACGCATCGTCACACCGGGCCCGTGTGGGGCTACACGGTGTCGGGCGCGTGGAAGTACAAGGAGTACGACTACGTGAACCGCGCCGGGTCGTTCCTCTACGAGCCGGCCGGATCGGTGCACACGCTCCAGTGCGTCGAGGACGACACGCTCGTGTGGTTCCACATGTACGGCGCCAACCTGAACCTCGACGCGGACGGCAACGTCGAGAGCGTCACCGACGGCGCCGGGACGCTGCAGGCGTACTACCTGCTCTGCGAGGCCGAAGGCCTGCCGCGCCCCAACGTCCTCGTCGACTGACGCCAAGCGCGCGTCGCCGCGAGCACGCGGATGGAGGTCGTCACGCTCGGGACGGGCTCGCCGCTCCCGGACCCCGCCCGTGCCGGAGCCGCGACGCTCGTGCGCGCGGGCGGCGCGACGCTCCTGTTCGACTGCGGTCGCGGCGTGTGCATGCGCCTCGCGGCGGCCGGGGTCCTGCCAACGATGGTCGACGCGCTGCTGCTCACGCATCTCCACAGCGACCACACCACGGACCTCAACGACATGATCACGACGCGTTGGGTCATGTCGCCGGTGGAGTCACCATTCCCCGTCGTGGGACCGCCGGGCACGGCTGCGCTCGTCGACCGCACGATCGCGATGCTCGCCGACGACGTTCGGTACCGGCGCGACCATCACGACGATCTCGACTGGCCGCCATCGTGCACGGTCGCCGAGGTCCTCGACGGGACCGCGTGGGAGTCGGAGGGTGTGCGCGTCCTCGCCGCACCGACAGACCACCGGCCGGTCGCGCCGACGGTCGGGTACCGGGTCGAGGAAGCAGGCGAGGGCGGCACGCACGCGGCGACGCTCGCGGGAGACACCGTCCCGTGTGCGGGGCTCGACCGGCTGTGCGCGGGCGCGGCCGTCTACGTGCAGACGGTCGTGCGCCCCGATCTCGTCGCCGCGGTGCCGAACCCACGCTTCCAGGACGTCCTCGACTACCACTCGTCGTGCGAGGACGCCGGCCGCACGGCATCGAAGGCGGGGGTCACGACGCTCGTGCTCACGCATCCGGTGCCACCGCCGGCGCCGGGGACCGACGAGGAGTGGGTGGCACAGGCCGCTGCGCACTTCGACGGCGAGGTCGTCCTCGCGCACGACCTCTGGTCGATCACCATCTGAGATCTGCCGCGGCGCCCGACCCGCCGTCAGAGGTAGTCGTCGTGCAGGAGGTTGTTCGTCGCGAACCATCCCGGCACCGCGGGGATGAAGTTCGCGACGAGCTGGTTCGCGAGCACGGCTGCGACGGCCACCTCGGTGGGGATGCCGACCGCGGTGAGTGCGCCCGACATGCCCACAGCGGAGACCGCGGTGCCGCCACCCGGGATCGGGACGAGCGACGCGAGCGTGCTGACGAAGATGTTGATCGCGAGCAGCGTCCAGAAGTTGATGGAGCCGCCGAATGCGTAGATGCAGAAGAGCATCACCGTCGCGTACATCAGCGCGTTGACGATGTTGCCGACGAGCAGCTCGAACACCCGTCGCGGCGAACGCAGGGCGTCGCGCATGGTCGTCACCGCGGACTTCACCGGTGGGAGCACGAGCGTCCGGAGCTTCGGCACCTTGAAGATGAGGACGGTCACGATCCCGATGAGCACCGCCGCGAGGATCGCGATCTTCACGATCTCGGACACCGGGATCTCGCCTGTGTCGATCGTCGTCGGCGACAGGAAGAACGCCACGATGAAGAGCAGCGCGCAGGCGAAGATGTTGCCGACGTTGGCCAGCAGCCCACCGGACGCGACGGCCGACGCGAGGTCGACGCCCTGCTTCTGCAGGAAGCGGATCTGCGCCGCCATGCCTCCGACCGCAGGGACGGCGAGGTTCGAGAACGACATCGAGAGCTGGAGCTCGGCCGTCCGGATGAGCGGCAACGTGATGGGCACGGTTCCCATGAGCGAGACCGCGGTCGCGAAGTTCGTCAGGAACGAGATCACCAAGGCGGCGGCCAGCCAGGCCCAGTCGGCGTTCTTGATCGTCTCGTAGAACTCCTCGGGGTCGCCGACCTGGCTCAGCAGCGCGAACACGGCGATGAGCGTGCCGACCGCCATGAGCAGGCTCGTGGTGTTGACGCGGTACAGCTGCTGGAGCGGCGGTGGTTCGGTGCCCACGGCCCGCGCGGCTGTGTCGCGCAGCGCGCTGATCTGCTCCTTCATCTCCTTGCGCGCATGGTGCGTGCGCGGCCGCATCTCGTGGCTGAGGGCGGCCGTCTGCAGGAAGGGGAGCGCCGCCGTCAGCTCCTGCTTCCCGACACCGCGCAGCGCGGCCGCGACCGCGCGGTCGTTCCCGACGATCTCGGCGGTGCTGGTGAGGAGCTCGGCGACGTCGGCCGCCCGCCGGTCCGGAGACGCGGCGCCGCTCGCGTGCTCGAAGTCGGCGACCGCGACGCCATCTGGGGTGAGGAAGACGTGGTGCGTGTTCAACCGGCCGTGCGCGACCCGCCCCGCGTGGATGCGCACGAGCTGCCGCCAGGCGTCGTTCAGGACCCGAACCGTGACCTCCTTCGCCGGCACGTCGCTCAGCGCCTTCCCGCCGACCGGTCGCTCGACGAGCAGCGCCGCGTTGGGTCCGGCCGTGCCGGCGACGACGACGTCCGGCACGCGCGCGCCGGCACGCTCCGCGAGCAGCAGCGTGTACGCCTGGTGCTCGACGTCCTGGAGCCGCGTGAGGTGGACCGTCGTGCCAGAATCCTTGTAGAGGAGCCCGCGCCAGAGCTTCGACACGAGCTGCGCGTCGGCCTCGTCGCGCCCGAGCACCCGGATCCGGAGGGGACCGTCGCGGTCGCGGGCAAGCATCAGCGTGCCGTCGAGAGGCTGAGTCGGCGCGAGGTCGACGCGTGATGCGCTGATGCCGAGCTCCGCGAGTGCGGCGGTGACCTGCGCGCGGGTCGGCCGCCCCCCTGGCGACCCGAACGCGAGGTGCACCGCCGCCCCGAGCCCCCATCCGAGAGCGACCGCGGCGAGGAGCGCGTTCGGATCGCCGGTGCCGAGGTAGAGCGCGGCGGCCGCGAGCAGGACGACGAGGAGCTGGCCCAGCCGTCGCATCGGGCGCCCCAGGTACGGACCGGCGGTCGTCACCACCGCGACGACGACGGCCAGCCGCACCACGGGGAAGGACGGCGTCGCGTCGCCGAAGCGCGTGACGATGTCGAGGCTCTTCTCGAGGTCTGCGTTCACGGCGACGAGCCCGCCGAGCAGCCGCCCGATGAACCAGGCGAGCGCTCCTGCGATCACCATGTCGCACGCGAGGCGCCACCGCCGCGCGACGAGCGCAGCCACGACCACGAGGCCGACGGCCCAGAGGGTCCCGAGCCCGTACAGCGCGCGGAAGAAGGTGCGCAGGTCGTTCGGGAGCCCGTTCAGGAGCGCGTAGAGGTTCTTCTCGAACTCGCCCGGGTGGCTCTCGTGCGCGATCGCGAACGCCACGACCGCGACCGAGATGGCGAGTCGGATCCAGTCGCTCGTCCGGCGTCGGTACGGCTGCTCGGAGGCCGGGCCGAACGTCACGTGCCGCCAGCGCCAGAGCCGGCTCGGGTGCTCCGGCCCGTCGGCCCCCGTGCTCACGGCAGGGATCATTGCCGACTTCGCCGTCCGCGGCGCGGAGTCGATCAGGTCGTGATCAGACGCGGCCCGGGGTCGACCATCTTCTCGGCGGTGTAGCGCGAGCACCGGGCTCCGACCGGCCACGAGGGATGTGGCAGGCCCGCCTTGCGCCAGAGCGCCGTGAGGAACGCGTCGACGTCGTCGCCGAAGTGCCGCCACACCGCGGGGAGGAAGGTGGCGCGGGCCGGCGGCGCCTCGATCACCACCCCGTCGACCCCGGGCCGCAGCTCGCGGGCCAGGTCGGCGAGCGACACGGCACGCATGGGCACGAGATCGCTCAGCACGGAGACCTCGATCGCCATCACCGCGTAGTCGGCGCGGGAGATCGCCGGCAGCCGCGGATCGGAGAACGCGGCGGCGACCGCGTTGTGCGCGACGTCGGAGATCAGCGGGCGCACCGGCTCGAGCGTGCCGATGCAGCCGAGGAGCTCGTCGCCGCGCTCGAGCGTCACGAACGAGGCGCCCGGGTCGCACAGCGGGGGGTCGTACGGGTTGCTCTCGACGACGAGGTGCTCGCCGGTCCGGAGCGCGGCGGCGATCGCATCGGCGGCGACGGTGAGCACCGCGGCGCGCTGCGCGGCGGTCAGTGCCGACGGGGTGGTCGTGCGCGCGCTGGTGCTCATCTGTTCCGCTCTCGGCGGCTGCGCCGCCAGGCGCTTCGCGCCCGCCGACGCCATTCTCGGTCGCCGTCGCAAGCGACG
>DATBSK010000070.1:0-6687 GCA_036559825.1 Acidimicrobiia bacterium
GGCCCGAGCCGGAACCGGCGATAAACGACGTCGCTGTTCAGGTTCGTGCGTCGGGATTCGTCTGGACGGAGTTGGCGTGGCCATCGACCTGGACCGATCGCCTCGACCGTGACCGAACACCGTCGATCCCCGGCCACGAGCTGGCCGGAGTAGTCACCGCCCTCGGCTATGGCACGACGGGACTGTCGGTGGGACAGCGGGTGTTCGGCCTTACGGACTGGTATCGCGACGGCACCCTGGCGGAGTATGTGGCCGTCGAGGCGCGCAACCTCGCGCCGCTGCCGGGCGACGTCGACTTCACGGTGGGCGCGAGCCTGCCGATCTCGGGCCTGACCGCGTGGCAGGGACTGTTCGAGCACGGCCGCCTGCAAGCGGGGCAGAGCGTCCTCGCGCACGGCGCGGCCGGCGCAGTCGGGTCGATGGTGACACAGCTCGCACGTGAGTTCGGTGCGTACGTCATCGGCACCGGACGCGCCGCCGACCGTCAGATGGCGCGCGACTTCGGCGCGCACGAGTTCGTCGACCTCGACCACGACGCGCTAGAAGACGTCGGCGGAGTCGATCTGGTTTTCGATGTCATCGGCGGCGCCATCCAGAAGCGGTCCGCGGGTCTGGTTCGAGCCGGAGGAACGCTGGTGACCGTCGTCGGGCCGCCCGAGGCGCGGCCCGCGGACGGTCTGGCGATCGACTTTGTTGTCGAGTCCGATCGCGTCCAACTCAGTGAGATCGTCCGGCGGGTGCGCGACGGACGGCTGCGGACGAACATCGGCAACGTCGCGACCCTCGACGATGCCGTTGCGGCCCTCAACCCGACCGAGCGACGCACGGGGAAGACGATCATCAGCGTTCGTCCATGAGAACGTGACTCACGTCGACCAAGACCGGAAGGGCGAGTTCGTGTTGCAGCCCGCCGGGACACTACCCGACCACGCCAGCGAGCCTCACCCGTAGGCCCGCCGCTGCCGACGAGCACGACGACAGCATGACCACGCGATCGTCTTTACCCAATCTGTCGCCGGGACCCCTTCGCGTCCTCACCCAGGGCGGTGCCTAACACGCAACGAGCGTCTCCGCGTCCACAAGCGCGGCGTAGACCTGGTCGGTCGTCGCCGCGATCACCCGCGAGGCCTTGTCCGTGCGCGGCACCCGCTCAGCGTAGGGATCTGCGCTGGATCAGTTCATGATCGCCGAGCTGCCATGGCCATGAACCCGACCATCATCCGGTGCGCGTGAACGTCAGGTGCGTGACGCCGGTCGGCGACGAGGTCGCTTCGATGGCGTAGTCCCGTTCGAGGCTCTCGAGTCCCCTCCAGAGGAGCTCGCCGCGGCCGAGCAAGATCGGAACCACCACGATGTGCATGTGATCGATCAGTCCGGCTGCCGCGAAGTCTCGGATGACGGTCACGCCGCCGCCGATGCGAACGTCGAGGCCGACCGCGGCTTCCCGGGCCGCTCCGAGTGCCTCGGCCGGAGACGCGTCGATGAAGTGGAACGTCGTCCCGCCCTCCATATCGATCGACGGGCGCGGATGATGCGTCAGCACGAACACCGGCGTGTGAAACGGGGGGTTCGAGCCCCACCAACCCGTCCAGTTCGGGTCGTCGTGCCAGCCTGGCGGGCCGAACTTCCCTGCACCCATGATCTCGGCGCCGATGCCCGTGTCGTGCTGACGAGCGAAGGCGTCGTCGACCCCGGCGGTGCCCCCGGTGCCACCGAACATCGTGCGTCCCCACCTCGTCGCGAACATCCACTCGTGCAACCGCTCGCCGGCGTGGCCGAATGGCGTGTCGAGACTTTGCCCCTCACCGGTGCCGAAGCCGTCGAGAGAGATCGAGAAGTTCTGGACGCGGGTCAGTGACATGGCTTCGGTTCTCCCATCATGCGGTGGTCGCGAGCGGGGCATGTTCGAGCACGCGGGGCCGGTACTCGACGAGTTGGATCCGGCCGTCGAAGGTGCGGCTGTCGATCATGTCGAGGGCGACGTCGGGGTAGCCGTCGTAGATGCCGCCCTCGGCGTTGTCGACGACGAACAGCGGCTCCCCGAGGGCCCGCTCGGTCATCCCGTCTCCCCGTTCAATCCAAGGAAGAACCTATGCGCCCAGCGGGAACACCCGGTTCGACCCATCCGAGCTCCAGCCCTCGACAGCTGGCTCCATCTCGATAGATCACGGCCGGTCGGACGCCTCACTCGGAGACCAGGCGCAGTAACAGACTCCGCTAGGTGCGATAGCCGATGAGGTCAAGAAAACGTCGTGAACGCTCTCCGGGGATGGCTGCGGCCGGTGGCCGAGCCGTGCCGAGCTTTGAGCAGATTCGATGGGGCATGACGAGCAGGAGGTGGGAGGCCCATCCGATGAACGGCAACTCAACTCCGACCACCAAGAAGATCACCAGCAGAGACGCGCGCGATGAACGCGCGATGAACGCGGTACGGCGACACGCAGACGCTGCGGAGGAGGGCGCTGACCTGCGGAAACCTTGGTGGAGGTGATGGGACTTGAACCCACGACTTCTACGTTGCGAACGTAGCGCTCTACCAGGCTGAGCTACACCCCCGAGGGGATGATCATCCTACCAAGGTGCGTCTCTCGACCCTCGTGGTGACGGTGAGGGACGCAACACGCGCGTTCGCGCGCGTCGCGCCGCGCTACCAGGCGGTGCGACGGAGCGCGAGGACCGTCGCCTCGCGGGGAGCGTCGACGTGCGACGGCGCCGCGATCGCCGGGCGCCGGCGCGTCTGGTCGAGGTGATGCACGTTGCTCGGGATCGGCACCGGCGTGACCGGACGGGAAACGGTCGCGCGCC
This sequence comes from Acidimicrobiia bacterium, assembly GCA_036559825.1. GTDB lineage: Bacteria > Actinomycetota > Acidimicrobiia > IMCC26256 > PALSA-555 > DATBSK01. The sequence continues at coordinate 2,806 of DATBSK010000070.1, forward strand.
GCGCCTGGACCTTCGCCTTGTGCTTGAGGAGCAGGTAGCAGTAGCCGACGAGCAGCGCGTCCGTGAGGAGGTGCAGCACCCAGAAGACCGGGCTGCTCGCCATCACGGCCATGATGAACGTGAGACCCATCGCGCCGAGGATGACGACGAGCACGTCGCGGCGACGCCGCTGCGCCGGGGTCATCCCACCGGGAGCTCGGATCGGGCCCATCGAGGGACCGGGACCGCCGACCGGGCCCATGATCGGCTGGAGCGGCGCGAGCGCGCCGTCGTTGCGGGGACCGGCCTGACCGAGACCCGCCCGCAGCCGGTCGACGAACTCGCCGATGCCGCCGGGAGCGGCGCCCGACGCGGCACGGGAGCGCATGATCGGCGGGATGAGGACAGCGGCCCAGAGGGCCAGGAGAACCAGGATGACGACGATCGCCACGCCCTTACTCCACCCTTCCCCTCGTCCCCGGGACCACGTGCCGGTGCGCGGTCCTCCGTCCTATGACACACGGCACCCCGGAGGGGTGCCGTGAGTGGACGGGGGTCATGCTAACCAACTCGACCGCCCGCGGGTCAACCCCTCTGGCAAGAAAACGTCTAGAGAGTCGCCACCCGCCGGATACCTGGCGGTTCGGCCCCGAGCAGGCCTGTCAGGCGTCCAAGTGGTCGCCTGAACGCCGATAGTGACCCGACCGCCCACCCGTCTTCTCCCACAGCGCAAGGTCCCCGACCGTCATGGAACGGTCAACCGACTTGCACATGTCATAGATGGTGAGGGCGGCGACGGCGCAGGCGGTGAGCGCCTCCATCTCGACCCCGGTCCGGTCGACGGTGTCGACCTGGGCCTCGACCTCGACGTGGGCCTCCTCGAGCCGGAAGTTCACGAAGACCGAGCCCACGAGCAACGGGTGACAGAGCGGGAGCAGGGTCGGGGTCTGCTTGGCGGCCTGGATCCCGGCGACCCGAGCGACCGCGAGGACATCGCCCTTGGTGATCGCCCCGGTCGCGATCTTCGACGCCGTCTCGGGCTGCATGTGCACCCGGCCGCGCGCCACGGCCCGGCGGTGCGTCGCCTCCTTGGACGTGACGTCGACCATCCGAGCCCGTCCGAGCGGATCGAGGTGCGTGAACTCGGACGCGGTCACGACCGCCGAGTGTAGGGCGGATCGTGGGTCGGCTCAGCCGCCGATCTGGCTCATCGAGCGGGGTGGCCGCACGAAGGTGACCTGTCCGATGCGATGGCCGGCCCACTTCGTGCCGACCGCCGCACGGATCGCGGCGTCCAGGTCGTCGTCGGTCCCGCCGCCGCGCAGCACCGCCCGGAGATCCGTCTCGTCGAGCGCGAAGAGACACGTGCGGAACTTGCCCTCGGCGGTGATCCGGACGCGATCGCAGTCGCCGCAGAACGGCTCGGTGACGCTCGCGATCACGCCGACGTCGCCCTCGCCGTCCGCGTACGCGAACCGCTCGGCGGGCTCGGGATGCCCGTGCGCGCCGGACGGGTGCTCGCCGCCGGCGACGAGTGGGAAGACCGCGTCGATGGCGTCGAGGATCTCGCGCGCCGGGACGACCCGGTCCATCGACCACTCGCCCTGCGCGTCGAGCGGCATGAACTCGATGAAGCGGACCCCGACCCCCTTCGCCCGGCCGAACGCAGCGAGGTCGACGACCTCGTCGTCGTTGACGCCGCGCATCACGACGCAGTTGATCTTCACGGGGTTCATGCCCGCGTCGAGCGCGGCGTCGACCCCGGCGAGGACCCGGTCGAGCTCGTCGCGTCGCGTGAGCTCGAGGAAGGTGTCGCGGCGCAGCGAGTCGAGCGAGATGTTGACGCGCCGCAGGCCCGCGTCGGCGAGGTCGTGCGCGAGCTCGGGGAGGCGCACGCCGTTCGTCGTCATCGCGAGGTCCGTGCCGAGTGGGGCGAGCATCGAGACCAGGCGGCCGACGTGGGCGCGCAGCGTGGGCTCGCCGCCGGTGATGCGGATGGCATCGAACCCGTAGCGCTCGACGCAGACGCGGGCGATGCGCGCCTGCTCCTCGTACGTGAGGAGCTCGGCGCGGTCGAGCCACGTCATGCCCTCCGCCGGCATGCAATAGGTGCAGCGGAAGTTGCAGCGGTCGGTGATCGAGATCCGCAGGTCCTTGACCCGGCGCTGGAAGGGGTCGATGAGCACGTCCGCCACGCTCTCAGGTTCCCACACTGGCCGTGGGGCCTGACACTTGGCGGTCTTGACAGGTGACCACTCTCCGTGGTCAACTATCCACGCTCCGCAGGGAGCCTGACAACCGAGCCACCTCTCTCGGGGAGGCAGTGATCCGTCGGCCGCCAACTGGTCGCTCATGGTCGACGGGGAGCCAGGCGAAACCGGCCCCAACGCCACGTTCGTGGCACCGGGTGCCGGTTGTCTGCATTTCCAGGCACGAGAGGGAGTCGAATGGCTCGTTGGTCCCGTCCGTCCCGCCGCCGTCTGCATTGGTCGACCGCCGGCGTGCTCGGGCTCGCGCTGGCGGCGGCGGTCGCCGGGTGCAGCTCGCCGCAGGCCTCGACCGGCCCAGGCGGCGGTGACGCGTCGGCCGACCGGCTGCTCGTCTGCGAGTCGGGAACGGTCACCCACGGCGACGTCCGCACCTCGTCCGCGGTCGCCTCGCGGGTGCCCGAGGGCACCGAGATCCCACCGGGCTGCCGACTCGCCTGAAGGAAGGAACGTCGGTTCCGGCCTTCTTGGGGCGGGCCGGAGCCGGCGAGCGGGCCGGGCTGGGGGCGACCGGCCGGGGCTTCGGCCCCGGCCGCTTCGCGTCGCGTCAGTGGTCGGCGGGCGCGTCGAGGAGCATGACGCGCACGGTCGCGCCGGCGGCGATCCCCTCCCCGTCCTCGAGGAGCGCGAGCCCGTTCGCCGCGGCCGTCGCGGCGAGCGCGTTGCTCGCCTGCTCGCCCGTGCTCGTCGCGACGTAGCCGTCACCGTCCCAGCGCACGCGGACGCGATCGAGGTGCAGCTTGCCGTCGGCGCGCCGCCGCATGTCGTGCTCGAGGGTCGCGAGCACCTCGGGCCGGAAGCGCCGCGAGTGCCCGGCCATCTGCAGCAGCGCGGGGCGCGCGAAGCACTCGTAGCTCACGAGTGAGGACACCGGGTTGCCCGGGAGCCCGAACACGGGCACACCCTTCACCACGCCGAACGCGAGCGGCTTCGCCGGCTTGATCGCGACCTGCCGCCACTCGAGCGCGCCGAACCGGTCGAGCGCGGCCTTCACGTAGTCGTAGTCGCCCACCGACACTCCTCCGCTCGTGAGGACGGCGTCGCATCGCCGGAACGCGTCCTCGAGCGTCGCGACGATCCGCTCCTCGTCGTCGACGGCGATGCCGAGGTCGATCGCCTCGAAGCCGGCGTCACGGGCGAGGCCCACCAGCATCGGGCGGTTCGAGTCGCGGATCTTGCCGGGTGCGAGCGGCCCCGACTCGACGAGCTCGTCGCCGGTCGAGAGGACCCCGACCCTGGGCCGCGGCACGACGGAGACGGTCGACGCCCCGACGCTCGCCAGCACGCCGATCGCCGCCGCGCTGAGGAGCGTGCCCGTCTCGAACACGATCTGCCCGGCACGCAGGTCGCCGCCCGCGCCGCGGACGTGCTGGTCCAGCCGGGCCTCCGCCTGGATCTGCACGTCGCCGTCGGCACGCCGGGTCTGCTCCACCATCACGACGGCATCGGCGCCCGGTGGCATCGGTGCTCCCGTCATGATCCGGATGGCCTCGCCCGGCCCGACGGCGACGTCGGGCGCGTGCCCCGCGGCGAGCTCGCCGACGACGTGGAGCGTCACCGCGGCGTCGACCGTGGCGCCGGCCGTGTCGGCGGCGCGCACGGCGTAGCCGTCCATCGCGGTGTTCGGGAAGGGCGG
>DATBSK010000071.1:0-12491 GCA_036559825.1 Acidimicrobiia bacterium
GCCACTCGGTCGGGCAACGTGCTCGTCGTGCGGTTCGACATCGTCGTCGATGCAACGATCGACGGCGTACCTCAGTCGCCGGAGACGGCACCGCGGCTCGTGACGTTCGTCAAGGGCCCTGATGGGTGGCAGCTCAGCTCGTACGCGAACTTCAACGTGCCCGCCGCTGAACCCGGTCAGTGAGCGGGTCCGAACCAACGATCGAGTCGATCAGCGCGGTCACGCTCGCGGTGAGCGAGATGGCCCGGTCCGTCGCGTTCTACCGGACCCTGGGCTTCGAGGTGCTCGCCGGCGGTGAGGACGCCGGTTTCACGACGTTCGGTGTCGGCACCGGTTACCTGAACGTCCAGCTCGACCCCGAGCACGCCCCGATCCCGGGGATCTGGGGCCGCGTCATCTTCTACGTCGACGATGTCGACGCGATGCATGCTCGCGCCGTGGACGCCGGGTTCCGGCTCGCGACGACGCCGGTGGACGCCCCGTGGGGCGAGCGCTACTTCCACGTGCACGATCCCGACGGCCACGAGCTGAGCTTCGCCCGCCTCCTCTGACGTCAGGAGGCGCCGGCGTACGTCCAGTCGGGCTGCTTCCGCTCCTGCCGCTCGTCGTAGACCGCGGTCCCGTCCGGCCGGATGTCGACGAGCTTCGGGATCGGAGGTGGTGGCGTCGGGCTCGCGCCCTCGAGGTGGGTCACGAAGTCCTCGGCGAACGCACGCAGCAGCGAGCCGATGACGCGCTGCTCCTGCTCACCGAGGAAGCAACGGTTGGCGTCGGTGACCGTCAGCAGCCGCGCACCGATCTGCTCGATGTCGGACTCCGTCGCGCGCCCGGCGAGCAGCTCGTCGAGCAGGTCGGTCACCTCGCCGGTCCCGAGCTTGCAGGGCGGGCACTGCCCGCAGGACTCGACGAACAGGAACCGGGACACCGAGCGCGCGACGGCGGCCATGTCGGCGGTGTCGTCGTAGACGATGAACCCGCACGCCCCGAGGCCCGTCCCGATCGCCTCCATGCCCTCGTACGACACCGGGACGTCGACGTGCTCCGCGGTGATCACCGGGTTCGCGACTCCCGAGAGCGCGGCTTTGAACGATCGCCCGGGTCGCGTGCCGCCGCTCACCTCCACGATGACCGCATCGAGCGGCGTGCCGAGGGGGACCTCGGCGACCCCGGCACGCCGCACGTCGCCGACGACGGTGCAGATCGCGTGGCCGGGCGACTCGTCGGTGCCGAGCGATCGATACCAGTCGACGCCGCGCTCGAGGATCGGCCCGACGTTCGCGAGGGTCTCGACGTTGTTCACCAGCGTCGGGTTCGAGCCGACGCGCGGGATGTCATCGATGGACGTCTCGGCGGACCACCCCACCTGCGGACGCGTCGCGAACAAGCCGTGCAGGTAGGGCGGGAACAGCCGCGGCAGCGGGTCGTCCCCCTCGATCACGGCGAGCAGCGCCTTCTCCTCGCCGAACAGGTACTCGTCGGGGCCCTCGACGATCGTCATCGGCACGTCCCCGAGCAGCCCTTCGCCGCGCATCTCGTCCAACGCCCGGTCGAGCGCGGCCCGCTGCTCGCCGAAGGAAGCCTTGATCGCGACGAACGCGTGCACTGCACCGATGGTCTCGGCGGCGACCGCGAGGCCCTCCAGCACCTGGTACGGGTTCGACGCGAGCAGCGCGCGGTCCTTGAAGGTGCCCGGCTCGCCCTCCGCGCCGTTCGCGACCGCGAAGCGGTCGCCGAGCTCGCTGCCTCCCTCTCGGACCGAGGCCCACTTCCTGCCCGTCGGGAACCCGGCGCCACCGCGACCGCGCAGGCCAGACGCGAGGAGCAGCTCCACCACTGCATCGGGGCCGATGTGTCGCGCGGACTCGAGCGCAGTGCCGCCGCCGCGGGCGCGGTGCTCGGCGAGCGTTCGGACCGGCGTCGCCGGCACGAGATATCGGCCGATGTCCACGATGGCTCAGCGTTCCCGGCCGCCCGCGGGATCAACCCCCGGCTGTCGTCGTGGTCGTGGAGGGCCGCTGGCGGCCGTGGTGCGCGTCCTGGTCGACGATCTGCAGCAGCACGACGCCGACGACCACCGCGAGCCCGAGCGCGGCAACCGAGATCACGTGCGAGCGCGGCACGGTCAGCTCCGCTCGCGCTCGCTCAACCCGCGAGCGGAGCGAGCCCGAGGCGTGCACGCACCTCGGGACGGCGAAGCGGGGGAGCGGTCGGAGGTGGCTGGCGCCGTGCCGGCAGCGTCGCGAGCACCCGCTCCGTGATCTGCGCGATCTCGAGCGCGGCATCGTCGAGCTCGGCGACGAGATCCGGCTTCGGCCGCGTGATGCCGGTCACCTTCCGGACGTACTGGCGGGCGGCGGCCTCGATCTCCTCGCGTGTCGCGGGTGGTTCGAGGCCCCGGAGCTCGGTGATGTTCCTGCACATGCGAGCCAGGCTACGTCGCGATCACGGGCCTGACGGGCGTACGCTCGACTCGTGGACGGCCACCGGATCGAGCTCTCGGAAGAGGCACGGCGGGTGGAGGTCGTCGTCGACGGCGTCGTCGTCGCCTCGTCGACGCGCGCGATCGTGCTCGTCGAGACGGGCTTGCCCGCCCGTCACTATCTGCCGCGCGACGACGTCCGCATGGAGCTGCTCAGCGCGACCCCGACGGAGACGGTGTGCCCGTTCAAGGGGAGCGCGTCGTACTGGACGGTCGGCGTTGGGGACGCAGAGCACCGCGATCTCGCGTGGTCGTACGAGTCACCCATCGACGGTATGGAGGCCATCGCCGAGCGGATCTGCTTCTACGCGGAGCGTGCCGATCACGTCGTCGACGGTGAGGTCGTCGACCGGCCCGTCACGCCGTGGTCGCCGAAGGCGAAGGCCTGACGCTCAGGCGGAGGCAGCCTCGGCTTCGAGGATCGCGATCGCCTCGGAGACACGCGCGCCGTGGTTGGTCTCCTCGCGACCGTTGAGGCGGAGCAGCCGCGCGACCTCGGGATCGGGCTCGTGGTCGGCCCACCGCTGGTAGCCGGCGTCGCCGTCGAGCTCGCCCTGCACGACGAGCGGGAGCAGGTCGACACCCACCGTGTCGGGGAGCGCGATCGGGAAGCGTTCGAGCGCTTCACCGGACGGCTCGTAGTCGTGGCCGAGCTTCATGCCGATGGCCCGCTGCACGCGACGCGCGTGCCCGAGCTCTTCCCGACCGTTCCGGCGCAGCAGCTCGGCCGCGTCCTCGTTCGCGACGCGGTCGGCGAGCAGGTTGTAGAAGTCCTCGCCGCTGCACTCGAGCCGGAACAGCAGCTCCATCGCGGCGACGTCGAGCTCGTCGACGGCCCCGAGCTCCGCCGACGCCGACAGGAAGGTGCGCTCGTCGTTGCTCATCGACTCAGGGTAGGCGCGCGCGGGCGCCGGGCGGCGAGGTCCTGGAGTGACTGGATGAGGCCGACCGCGATCGACGCCGCCCCCCGACGCTCACCCGCCTCGTACCGTGGCTGCGTGCACCCGCGTCCCGCGAAGTCGGCGTCGGTGCAGAAGTGCAGCCCGTCGACGTATCGGACGCCGACCGTGCCGTCGCGCGCGCAGCCGGCCTCCCCGCCGGGCAGGCACGGCATCCGCCAGACGTAGCTCCCGGTGTCGGTGCGCACGAACGCACCCGCGTCCAGCACCGTGATGTGCTCCGGATCCCGGGCGGCGAGCATCCGGTAGTAGTCGGCCTCCTGGTGCGGCCCCGCGGACATCTGCGCCTCCTCGGGGCTCCCCGGCGCGAACGGCGTCGAGGGCACGAGGTAGACGTGCATCCCCGCTTCGCGCCAGATCTTCACGAGCGCGTCGACGGGCCAATGCCACTCGCCGCCGCACTTGTCGTTGTAGGCGACGAACGCGTGGAGCATCCCTGCGTCGGGATGCGTACGCTGCACCTGGCGCTTCACCGCCGGGAGCACGTCGCAGAGCAAGAAGTCAGGAGGGTTCACGGTCTCGAACCGCACGCCGCGCGGGCGCATGATGTCGGCGAGGCACGGGCGCACCTCTCCGGCCAGCGAGTTCCCCTCGAGCTGGATGAGCAGGGGGCCCGTCGTGATCGGCACGGGTCGCGCCCCTCCGTCACATCGCGGCGCGGCCGCGTAGCCAGCGCGGACGGCGACGACCTCGCGTGACGCTGCCGCCTGGTCGGGCGCGGTGCGGTGGGCCGGGAACGCCAGCACGGGGACGAGCAGCATCGCCAGGACGCAGACGACGACGGTGCCCGCGCGGAGGATCGGTTGGGCTCCGCTGATCCGCACGCGCCCCGTTCGGATCGGCAGCTCGACGAGGAAGTAGCTCGCGAGCGCCGCGCCCAGGGTCAGGGCCGCCCGCAGGCCGAACAGCGCCGCCCCGTCGAGACCGACGCCATCGGCCGTGACCCAGAGCGAGATCGGCCAGTGCCAGAGGTACACGCCGTACGAGATGAGCCCAAGTCCCACGAGCGCGCGGCGTTCGAGCAACCATGCGAGCGGGTTCGCGCCGGGCTGCGCCGCACCCAGGAGCACGAGCACCATGACCACCGCCACGAGGCCGTAGCCGCCTTGGTAGAGCCAGGACGACTCCGCACCGAGCTGGGCAACCGCGACGCCGAGCCCGACCGCCGCCGCACAACCCACGGCGATCGTGAGCGGTCGCAGGCGTCGCGTGACCGCGGGTGCACCGAACGAGAGCGCGCCGAGCACGGCGCCGATCAGGATCACGAAGGCCCGACTGTCGGTGCCGTAGTACACGCGGTTCAGATCCCCCCGGGGATCGAAGAGCGTGACCATGCGCAGGAACGACAGCGCGCCGAGCCCGATGCACACGGCGACGAGCGCGCGGCGGAAGCGCCGGCGCGCGCGCGCCGGGCGAACATCGCCGCGACCTGCGACCCGCGCCACGAGCAGCACGACGAGCGGCCAGACCAGGTAGAACTGCTCCTCGATCGCGAGCGACCACATGTGCCGGAGCGGACTCACGGCATGATGCAGGAACTGGTCGATGTAGGCCTGACCGGACCCGATGAAGTGCCAGTTCGCGACGTAGCCGAGCGACGCGAGACCGTCGATCGAGATGCGCCGCGCTTCCACCTGGTCGCCGAGCGTCATGGCGTACAGCCCGACCGCCGTGAGCACGAGGAGCAACGCGGGCACGAGACGTCGCGCGCGGCGAGCCCAGAACGAGCCCAGCGAGACGCCACGCGCGTCGTCCCATTCGTTCACGAGCAAGCTCGTGATGAGGAACCCGCTGAGGACGAAGAACAGGTCGACGCCGAGGAAGCCGCCCGGCGCCACCTCGGGTGAGAAGTGGTACAGCACGACGGCCAGCACCGCCACCCCGCGCAGGCCGTCGAGCGCGCGCAGGTGCCTCAAGCGCGGCGACCGTGCTGGGGGCGCGCCGAGCGACGCCTTCGGACGCGCGCCATTGGCGCGTCGAGGTGGCGGCGGCAGCGAGTGGAACCCACGTGAGCTGACCCGCGCCGCGCCGCGAGTCGTGACGCTGCCGGCCGGAATGGCCCCGATCGTACTTGGGGGCTCCTGGGCTCCCCGGCATCAACGACCAGATATTGCACTTGTCATGCAAATACCTTAGGGTGGCGGGGTGACGACGATCGAGGTTGCGACCAGCGCCGACGGCCGCGCGGCGCGGTCCGCCCGCACCCGCGATGCAGTCGTCGAGGCATTCCTGGAGCTCCTCGACGCGGGTGACCGCCAGCCGACGGCCCAACGCGTCGCCGCGCGCGCCGGCGTCTCCGTCCGATCGGTCTACGTGCGGTTCGAGGACCTCGACGCCGTGATGGTCTCCGCCGCGCAGCGCCAGTGGGAGCGCGTCCTCGCGATCGCGGAGCCGCTGCCGGCCTCCGGCCCGCTGCCGATGCGACTCGACGCATTCGTGGCGCAGCGGTGCCGGGTGCTGGAGCTGATCGCGCCGGTGCGCCGCGCCGCCGAGGCACAAGAGCCCGACAGCCCGGCGCTCGCGTCCCTGCTCGCATGGGCGCGACAGACCGCACGTGACGAGATCGGCCGCGTGTTCGCGCTCGAGCTCGAGCCGCTGCCGCGAGCCGCCCGCACCAGGCTCCTGGACGCGCTCGACGTCGCCGCCGGCACGACCACCTGGGAGGCACTCCGGCGTCACCAGGGTCGATCGGCTGGGGCCGCGCGCCGCGTGGTCGCGGAGATGCTCGCAGCCGTGCTCGCACGAGTCTCGAACCACGAGGAATGACATGGAGATCCTGCGCACGCCCGACGAGCGGTTCCACGCGCTGCCCGACTTCCCGTTCGAGCCGCACTACGTGACGGTGCCGGACGGCGAAGGGAGCGAGCTGCGCATCCACTACGTCGACGAGGGGCCGCCCGACGCGCCGCCCGTGCTGCTCATGCACGGCGAGCCCTCGTGGTCGTTCCTGTACCGGACGATGATCCCCGTCATCGTCGACGCGGGGCTGCGCGCCGTCGCTCCCGACCTGGTCGGGTTCGGTCGCTCCGACAAGCCTTCGAAGCGCACCGACTACACGTACCAACGCCACGTCGACTGGATGACGGACTGGCTCGAGGCCGTCGACCTCCGCGACGCGACGTTCGTCGGTCAGGACTGGGGCGGCCTCATCGGGCTGCGGCTCGTGACCGCGCAGCCCGACCGCTTCGCACGCGTCGTCGCGGCGAACACGTTCCTGCCGACGGGCGACCGGCCGCCCGGCGACGCGTTCCTCGCCTGGCAGCGCTTCTCGCAGGAGACGCCCGACTTCGCCGTCGGCAAGATCGTCAACGGCGGGTGCCTCACCGACCTCGGGCCGGACGTGATCGCGGCCTACGACGCGCCCTTCCCCGACGACACCTACAAGGAGGGCGCCCGCCAGTTCCCCGTGCTCGTCCCGACGAGCCCGCACGATCCCGCGGCCCGGGCCAACCGTGCCGCATGGGACGTGCTGCGGACCTGGACCAAGCCCTTCCTCTGCGCGTTCAGCGACAAGGACCCGATCACGGGCGGTGCCGACAGAGTGCTGCGCGCCAAGATCCCTGGTTGCGCATGCCAGCCCCACACGACGATCGCAGGTGCCGCGCACTTCCTCCAGGAGGACCGCGGGGAGGAGCTCGCTCGCGTCGTCGTCGACTTCGCGACGCGGAGCTGAACGGGAGCGCCGCCGATGGCCATCACCCCGAACGTCGACCAGTTCCAGGAGCTGGCGTCCGCCGACGCCCGAGGACCGGTCGTGATGCTGAACCTCCTGAAGTACAAGGCCCGCGCCGACACGGGAACCGCGACCGGTGAGGACGAGTACCGCAGCTATGGCGACGCGGCGGTCGCGATGATCGAGGAGCGCGGCGGGAGCGTGATCTGGGCCGGCCGCGCCGACCAGATCCTGATCGGCGACCCGTCCGAGGACTGGGACCACGTGCTCCTCGTGCAGTACCCGTCGCGGGCCGCGTTCCTCGACATGGTGAGCCAGCCGGCGTACCAGGACGCCCACCGGCACCGCGAGGCCGGGCTCGAGCGCACCGTCGTGGTCGCGTGCACGCCGCGGCTCGACCGCATCGCCGAGCTGGGCGCGCGCTGATGGGGCGCAAGATCCTGTTCGTCACGACCGACCAGCAGCGCTACGACGCGCTCGGCTGCAACGGAGGCGAGATCGCGCGTACTCCGGTGGTCGACGCGCTCGCCGAGGCAGGCATCAGCTACCGGCGCGCGCACAACCAGAACGTCGTGTGCATGCCGGCGCGCTCCACGATGCTCACGGGGCAGTACGTGGGCACGCATGGTGTGTACGCGAACGGCGTGCCACTCCCCCAGGACGCGCCGAGCGTGGCCGGGGTGCTCGCCGGCGCGGGCTATCGCACTGCGCTCATCGGCAAGGCGCACTTCGAGCCGGGCTTCGATCCCGAGGGCAGGTGGCCCGAGAACAGGTTCGGCCGCATCGGGCGCGACCCGACGTACGGGCCGCACCGCGGGTTCGAGCACATGGAGCTCGCGATGCACGGGCCGCTCCCGCTGTGGCACTACGGAACGTGGCTCCGCACCGAGCACCCGGAGGACGTCAAGGGGTTCTACGCGCTCGTGAAGGACGGCCGGCTCAACAGCGACGGCGGTGGTGACACCGGCCTCGAGCAGGTGGCCGCGAACCCGGTGCCGCGGGAGCACTACCACACCGACTGGGTCGCCGATCGCACGATCGCGTGGCTCGACATCGTCGCGAGCGACGAGGACTGGTTCGTGTGGATGAGCTTCCCCGACCCGCACCATCCGTGGGACCCTCCCGCCTCCGAGGTGGGCCGGATCGACTGGCACGACCTCGACCTCCCCGCCGCGCACCCCGGATCGGTGGACGCGTGCCGCGAGGTCCTGGCACGCAGGCCCCGGCACTGGCTCGACTGGTTCGACGGTCGCTTCGACAACCGTGAGGGCGGTCCCACGGCCTTCGTGCCCGCCGAGATGACGCACGACCAGGTCCGCGAGGTGAACGCCCTGGTGCACGTCGAGAACGAGCTCATCGACGAGGCGTGCGGGCGCGTCCTGGCGCGCATCGCCGACCGCGGGTGGGCCGACGACACCGACGTCGTCTTCACGACCGATCACGGGGAGCTCCAGGGCGACTACGGGCTGCTGTTCAAGGGCCCCTACCACTGCGACGCGCTCATGCGCATCCCCCTCGTCTGGCGCCCCGCGCCGTCGGCGGGTGTGGCGCCGAACGTCGTCACCGACCCCGTCGGCCAGGTCGACCTCGCGCCGACGTTCTGCGAGATCGCAGGAGTCACGGTGCCGGAGTGGATGCAAGGTGCTCCGCTGCCGCTCGCCGACGGCTCCGGTCGCGAGCGGGTCATCACCGAGTGGGACAGCCAGTTCGACGACATCGACATGCACCTCCGGTCGATCCACCGCGACGGTTGGACGTGCACCGCCTACGAGCCCGGCGGCGGGTACGACGGCACCGAAGGCGAGCTGTACGACCTCGACGACGACCCGCATCTGTTCCACAACCGATGGGACGACCCCGCGTGCGCGCGGCTGCGCGACGACCTCGTCGCCGACCTGCGCGCCCACCTTCCCCCGCCACGCGCCGACCGGCTCACCGTCGAGGCGCCCGCCTGAGAACGCGGGCGGGCGTGGCCAAGGCCAGGGTTAGCCTTGTGTCGTGCTCCCCACACCCGACCGGGCCGCACGACGGGCGCGACGACGCGCCGGCCTCGCTGCCGTCGCGCTGCTCGGCGCGCTCGCGGTCGCGTTCGGCGCGAGCGGCCCGGTCGCGGTCGCGGACGACACGAGCTTCACGACGGCCGGTCGGCACTCGTACGTCGTCCCGGACGGCGTCACGCAGGTGCGGATCGAGGCGTGCGGGGGCGAGGGTGGGGACGGCGGCACGAGCGAGGGTGGCAGCCCCGGCGGCGCGGGCGGACGCGGCGCCCGCGTCATCACGACCCTCGACGTCGACCCGGGCGAGGAGCTGGCGATCACCGTCGGCGGGCAAGGCCACGACGGCGACCAGACGACCGGCGGGGGCGGCGGTCCGGTCGAGGGCCGGGGCGGCGGCGGCGCGGGCGGCGGCAACGCGGACCCGCTCGGCGCGGGCGGCGGCGGCGGGGGGTCGTCGGACGTCCGCGACGAGGGCGCGTCCACCGCGCACCGCGTGATCGTCGCCGGCGGCGGGGGCGGGGGCGGCGGGGGCGGCGAGGACGCGACCAACCCCGGCGGTGAGGGCGGCGACGGAGGCGCGACCGGCGCGAACGGCACCGGCCCGGGAGCAAACATCGGCGGGCGCTCCGGGGGCAACGGAGGCGCGGGCGGTCCGGGTGGCAACGGTGACGGGACCGGCGGGACCGCCACCAACGGCGGGACGAGCGGCGACGACGGCGGCGGAGGCGGCGGGGGCCTCATCGGCGGCGGCGGTGGCAGCTCGTCGATCGGCGGCGGAGGCGGAGGCGGCGGCGGGTCGAGCCTCACGCCCGCCGGGTCGATCGAAGACGGCGACTGCGCCGGCGACGGCTTCGTCACCGTGTCCGTGGGCGGATCGAGCGCCGGCGCGCCGGAGGGCATCGAGGTCCAGCCCACCTTCACCGGCTGAACGGTCGACCCGTCTCCTTGCCAAACGTTTACCTCTCGCTGGACGCCTGCGAACTCGCCGCCGGTCACAATCCGTGCACGCGGCGTCGGGGACCCTCGGCGCATGAGGAGGTGCGAGGATGCCGGCCGGAGCCTTGCAGACCGAGGTCATCACCACACGGACCGCCAGGGAGTGGTACGCGGAGCACCGCGTCGACATCCTCGCGCACCTCGCCGACCGCACACCGCGTGCAGCGCTGGCGCGCCGGTCCGCAGAGCTGCTGGCGCTCGCGCTCGACGACGACCCCGCCATCGTGGCGCGCGCGCTGACGCTGTCGTAGCCGCCACTCACGCTTCGTCACCCGCGCGTCAGCTGATCCACCGCTTCGGCGCGCGCGCTCGGTAGCCTCGACGGCGGGTTGGGGCGTCCGTGTCGTCGATGCCTCGAGGTCCGTCGTGGCACCAGGTCATCCCTACCGGACCGATGCGCTCGTCGCGACGCGCGCCCGCCAGCGGCGCGTGTTGCGTTGCCTCCCCGACTGGATCGTCGACAACATCCACCTGAGCGCGCCCGCGCCGCGTCCCGGTGATCCCGACGACGCACTCGTGGAGCGCGAGCTCCGACGGCTCGCCGACGTCGAGCTGCACGAGCTCGAGGGCTGGCTCGGCACGTGGCAGCGGCACACCGAGACGGAGCTCGTGCAGCGGTGGTTCGAGCGCGCGGAGATCGGCGCTGCGCTCGACGATGTCGCCAGTGCGGTGCGTGAGACCCACGACGCCGCCCGGGCCGTCGACTACCCGCCCGGCCTGTTCCCGGTGATCCTGCGGGTCGTCGCGCTCCTCGCCTGGGCGGACGAGCTCGCCGCCGACTACGCCGATCCGAGGCTCCGCCGGTACCACGCAGCCTGGAGGGCAGCGCCCGAGGAGCCGCCTCCTCCGCGACCACGACCGCCGGCGGCCGACACCGACGACTTCTGGGGTCCGCCGCCACGGCGTGGCGCCGAGCGGGGGTCACGAGCCGCACGCCCGCATCGCCGCACGTCCCCGCCTACTGTCGAGCGCGTTCGGAGCAGGTGAGCGAAACGGGGGGCGCGTGCAGCGGTTCTGGTCGAACCTCGCGGTACAGCTGGGCAAGCACGCGATCCTCGTCTCGGTCATCGGGCTGATCATCACGATCGGCCTCGGCCTCGGGATCACGAACCTCAAGTTCGCCACCGGCCAGGACAGCTACCTCAACGACAGCGACCAGGTCGCCAAGGACAACCTCGTGTACCAGCGGTTGTTCGGCGGCCAGGCGATGCTCACCGTGATCTCGATGAAGTCGGGGCACACGGTCGACGAGCTGTTCACCAAGGAGGGCCGGGCGCAGTTCAGCAGGCTGCACGACACCCTGCTCGAGGGCGGCAAGGTCCACGGCGTCATCACGCCGCTCACGATCATGCGGTACTCGGACGCGCTCGTCTCGAGCCCTGACGGCAACCCGGCGGCGAGCGTCGCGGGCAGGGCGCTGTTGGCCGCGCAAGCGAAGGAGGCGCCCGGCTCACCCGCCGCGCAGGCGCGCGCCGCTGACGCGGCGACGACACTCCAGCGCCTGGGCGCCGTCCCGCTCGAGGCGCGCACGCTCGACAACCCGGCTTGGGTGAAGTTCCTGCTCTACGACAACCAGGGCAAGGTCAGGAAGGTCCTGCGCTCGTTCATCACGGACACGCACCACGCGCAGGTCATCACGCGGCTACCGGGGAACGCGTCGATCGAGGATGAAGGGGCGTCGTCGGACGCGACGAAGGCCGCGGCCGCGAAGCTGTCGTTCCCGAACGCCACCATCGTGACGACCGGTGCTGCCGTGCTCCTCAAGGACCTCAACGACTACCTGCGTGGCGGGATGCTCACGCTCGGCGGGATCGCGGTGCTCATCATGGTCGTGATCCTGCTCGTGTTCTTCACCGTGCGGTGGCGCCTGCTGCCCCTCGCCGTGGTACTCGTCGGCGTCGTGTGGGCCTTCGGGCTCGCGGGCTACCTCGGCATCCCGCTCACCATCGTGACGATCGCGGGCCTCCCCGTGATGCTCGGGATCGGCATCGACTACGCGATCCAGATGCACGCCCGGGTCGAGGAGGAGGTCGTCATCGACCGGGCGGAGCACCCGATCCAGGAGACGGCACGGAACCTCGGCCCCGCGCTGCTCGTCGTCACGTTCGACGCGATCTTCGCCTTCGCGGCCTTGCGCTTCGCCAAGGTGCCGATGATCCGCGACTTCGGTCTGCTCCTCGCGGTCGGCATCGCCGCCATCTGCATCTGCTCGATCATCCTGCCGCTGGCGATCCTGGGGATCCGCGAGTTCCGCTCCCCGACGAAGGGACGCGACTTCCGCGAGGGCCGGTTAGGCCGGCTGACGGTGTGGCTCGGGTCGCTGCCGCAGTCGTTCGCCCTCCCGCTCGCCGTGGCGAGCGTCGCCGTGTTCCTCGGCGGCATCGCCG
>DATBSK010000072.1:0-7066 GCA_036559825.1 Acidimicrobiia bacterium
GGCGGGCGCCGAGGACGACACGCGTGCCGGCCGGAGCGACGTCGAGCGCGTTGCTGATGAGGTTGTCGAGCACCTGCTCCAGGCGCCCGGGCACGCTGCGCACCTCGATCGGCTCCACCTCGCTGACGATCTCCACGCCGCGCTCAGCCGCGAACGCGCTCCACGCGTCGCGGCGCCCCTCGAGCAGCGCGGCGACGCCGATCGGCTCGGTCGGCGCCGCGGCCTCCTCGGCGCGGGCGAGGCGCAGCAATCCCTCCACGAGGCGAGCCAGCCGCTGCACCTCCCGCTGCGCGCCGTGGAGGTCGTCGATCCGCAGCTCGGGGCCTTCGGCCTCGAGGTTCTCCAGCCGCAGGCTCAGCGCCGCGAGCGGCGTCCGCAGCTGGTGGGACGCGTCGGCAACGAACGCCTGCTGCGACCGGACGAGGGCCTCGAGTCGCGCCGCGGTGGAGTTGAACGAGCGCGCGAGGCCCTGCAGCTCGGGGGGATCGTTCGGCACCGTCACCCGCGCGCCCAGATCGCCGTCGCCGAGGCGCGCCGCGCCCCGGTCGAGCTCCGCGAGTGGACGCGTGAAGGAGCGTGCGAGCAACGTGCTCACGAGCAACACGACGAGCGCGACCACACCGCACAGTGCGGCGAGCAGCAGCCAGTTGTCGCGCGTGCTGTCCGCGACCGCTGACAGCGACGACGACACGCGCAACGCACCGACGGGCGCCTGTCGAGCGAGCACCGGCACGGCCACGGAGAGCACGTCATCACCGCGGATCGCCCGCTCGGCGGTGACCTGTCGGCCCCGCAGTGCGGTCGCGACGTCCCGACGGCGCGACAGGTCGTCGCCGGGCCGCGGCTCGCCCGGTCCGGCGCTGGCGAGGACGATGCCGTCGGCGTCCACGACCATGACGCCGAGGTCGGTCTGGCGCCGGAACATCCGCGCGAGGTCCCCGAGCTCGGCCGTCGACCCCGGCGTGCTCAGCACCTCGTCCACGCGGAGTGCGAAGACGAACGCCTCGCTCTGGACCTGGCCCGTGACCCGGCGGTGCTCGGCGTTCTGGAACGACAGGCCGAGAGGCACGGCGAGCGCGACGAGAACGAAGAGCGTGAGCGAGAGATAGGAGATGAGCAACCGGCGCCTCACGACGTCACCCCCCCGCCGACGCCGCGGTCGCGGAGGCGGTAGCCGACGCCGCGCACCGTCTCGATCCAGCGCGGGTCACCGAGCTTGCGCCGCAGGCTCCCGATGTGCACGTCCAGCGTCTTCGTCGGCCCGTACCAGTGCGGATCCCAGACCTGGTCGATGATGTCCTGCCGGCTGCACACCGCGCCCGGATCCTCGGCGAGCAACGCCAGGAGGTCGAACTCCTTCGGCGTGAGCGACACCTCCACGCCGTCGAGCAGCACCCGGCGCGTCCTCCGGTCCACGACGAGCCCGGGCTCGAGTCGATCGGGCAGCGACTCCGACCGCATCGTGGCGCGGCGCGTCACCGCGCGGATGCGAGCGACCAGCTCGCGCAGGCCGAACGGCTTCACGACGTAGTCGTCCGCGCCGAGCTCGAGTCCGACGACGCGGTCGATCTCGTCGCCCCGCGCGGTGACGACGATGATCGGCACGTCGTAGCGCGCCCGCAGCTCCCGGCAGAGCTCGAACCCGTCGATGTCGGGCAGGCCGAGGTCGAGGAGCACGACGTCCGTCGCCTTGCTCAGCGAGCGCAGCGCCTCCGACCCGCGGTCCCGGTGGTCGACCGAGAACCCCTCCCGCTCGAGCCCCCGCACGAGCGGTGACGCGATCGACTCGTCGTCCTCCACCAGGAGCACCCGCACCTCTCTCGCGTCGGCACCCGGAGCGGGCAACCTTTACCCGTTCTTGGGGTGCCGCTCCCCGGGCCCTGGGGTGCGACCCCCTACGGTCCGGGGTGCCGAAACCCCTTTCGGTGCCCAGCCCAGTCGTGCGGCCCGCCGGTGGTCAGCCTGCCGGCGGGCCGAGCGCGTCCGGGCCCAGCTCGGCGAGGACCGCCTGCAGCTCGGCCGGGAGTGGCTCCTCGAACGCCTGCACGCCCGAGCCGTCGGGGTGAGGGAAGGCGAGCCGGGCGGCATGCAGGAACGGACGGTCCAGCTCGCTGTGCCCGGCTTGCCGCCGACCGCCGTAGGCGGCGTCGCCGACCACGGGGTTCCCGACGGCCGCCAGGTGGACCCGGATCTGGTGCGTGCGCCCGGTCTCGAGCCGGCACGACAGGAGGGTCACGTCGGCATCGGGCCACCCGGCGACGACCTCGAAGGCCGTGCGCGCCGGCCGCCCGGCATCGCGCACAGCCATGCGTGTGCGGCGCTGCGTGGAACGCCCGATCGGCGCGTCGACGACGCCCCGGCGCGCGCTCGGGATCCCGCTCACCAGCGCCAGGTAGCTCCTCTCGACGGTCCGCCGTGCGAGCGCGTCGACGAGGTGCTCGTACGCCGGCGGTCGCCGGGCGACGACGAGCAGGCCGCTCGTGTCGCGGTCGAGCCGGTGCACGATGCCGGGCCGGGCCGGATCGCCGACCTCGGCGATCTCCGGGAAGCGCGCGAGCAGCCCCTGGACGAGCGTCCCGTGCGGATGTCCCGTACCCGGGTGGACGACGAGACCGGCCGGCTTGTTCACGACGACGACGTGCTGGTCGGCATGGCGCACGTCGACCGGGACCGGCTCGGGCCCGACCGGCGACGGGCGCTGCGGTGCGCGCAGGACCTCGACCACCTCACCCGTGCGCAGGCGACGGCTCTTGCCCGTCGGCTGCCCGCCGACGAGGACGTCGCCCGCCTGCAGCAGCGCCTGCACGTCCGACCGGCTCCAACCGGTGAGCAAGGCGACGGCGCGATCGACGCGCTCACCGTCGAGCGCCCGCGGCACGACGACGGGCTCCTCACCGCGATCGGTGCCCGTGTCGTCGAAGGCTCCCATCAGGACGACGGCTCGACGCGCCGGTCCTCCGAACGTTCACCGAAGGCGATGCGGAGCACCAGCAGCACCGCGCCGACCGTGATCGCCGAGTCCGCGACGTTGAAGGTCGGGAAGTCGTCGACGCTCACGAAGTCGACGACGGCGCCGCGCAAGAAGCCCGGCGATCGCGCGACACGATCGATGAGATTGCCGATCGCGCCACCGAGGACGAGGGCCAGTGCCACCACGATCCACGTGTCGTCGGTCCGGCGCAGCGCCCGGACGAGGAGGACGGTCAGCGCAACCGCGACGACGGCGAGCAACGGCGTGAAGCCCTGGAAGAGGCTGAACGCGCCGCCGGTGTTGCGGCTGAGTCGGAGCTCGACGTCGCCGCCGATGATGCTCGCCGGGCCGTCCTCGAGCGCGGCGACCGCCCACGCCTTCGTGAGCTGATCGATCGCCACGACGCCCACGACGATCGCGCCGGCAAGCAGACGGCGTCGCGACGATGAGCGTGGATCAGCGTCGGCGCTCGGCACGCGCCTTGCAGTCGACGCACACGTCCGCCCACGGGAGGAGCTCGAGCCGCTCGAGCGGCAGCCGCCTTCCCGCGTACTTGCACACGCCGTACGTGCCGCGCTTCATCCGCACGAGCGCCGCATCGATGTCCTCGACGTCCTGGCGTGCGGACGCCGACAACAGGAGGTCGCGCTCGCGTTCGACGTTCACCGTGTCGCCCTCGCCCGACTCCTCGTCGAACTGGGTGTCGCCGCCCTCACGCTCCCGGGCGAGCTGCTCCGCCTCGGCGGCGAGCTCCTCCGCCTGCCGCAGCAGACGCTCACGCTCCTCGAGCAGCCTGCCCCGGAGACGCTCGAGGGTCTTGGGCGAGAGGTTCGGGGGGCTGGGCGTGACCTCGAACCCCGAGAGCTCGCAGATGACCGTCCGCTTGCCACCCTTCTTCGCCGGTGCGGCCTTCGCCGGTGCCGCCTTCGCTGCCGCGGGCTTGGTCGCCGTCGCCGCCGGCCTGGAGACCGGCCGCGCGCTCTTCTTCCCCGTCGCCGTCTTCGCAGCGGGCTTCGCCGCTCTCGAGGTCTTCGAGGCCTTCGCGCTCTTCGCCGCCGGAGCACCCTTGACGGGCTTCCGCGGCGCGCTCGTCCCGCGGCGACGGGCCGCCGCGGTCGTGGGCGTCGCCTTGGCACGCGATGACCCACGGCTCGCCTTCTTCGTGGCGCGCGTCGCGGTCTTCTTGGTCGTGGTCGACTTCTTCGCCGGCTTCACGACCTTCTTCGTACCCTTCGCGGGCAACTTGGCCGCCTTCGCCGGGCGCCGAGCGCCGCCCTTGCCTGCGGAAGGCATCGTCGTCCCTTCTCGGGTGCAGGGAAACCCGGCGCGAGGTGCCCGGGAGAGCGGTGGAGGATACAACCCGCCGTGCGCCGCTTCAACGTGTGCACGCGCGCCCGTGGAGTGATCGAGCGCGTGAATCCACACCGGGCGCGCCGAGGGTCGTTCGATACTCTCGGCTGGTGCCCTTTCGCGCGGTGGATCGGGAGCTCGATCTCGTCGCGCTCGAGGAGCGGGTGCTGCGACGATGGGCGGACGACGACGTGTTCGCCGAGAGCCTGCGCAGGCGCGCGGGCGCGCGCGAATGGGTCTTCTACGAGGGGCCGCCGACGGCGAACGGGCGACCCGGCCTGCATCACGTATGGGCACGGTCGTTCAAGGACCTGTTCCCGCGCTTCCACACGATGCGCGGCAGGTACGTGGCGCGAAAGGGCGGATGGGACTGCCACGGCCTGCCCGTCGAGCTCGAGGTCGAGAAGGAGCTCGGGTTCTCCGGGAAGCAGGAGATCGAGGAGTTCGGCATCGCGGAGTTCAACCGTCGCTGCCGCGCGTCGGTCCATCGGTACGTCGAGGACTGGTCCGCCCTGACGGCTCGCATCGGCATGTGGATCGACACGGTCGACGCGTACTGGACCCTCGACACCGACTACATCGAGAGCGTGTGGTGGCACCTCAAGACGATGTGGGACCGAGGTCTTCTCTACGAGGGCTTCAAGGTCGTCCCCTACTGCGGTCGGTGCGGGACGGCGCTCTCGAGCCACGAGGTCGCGCTCGGCTACGAGGACGTCACCGAGCCGTCGGTGTACGTGCGGTTCCCGATCGTCGACGCGGACTTCGACCTCGTCGTCTGGACGACGACGCCATGGACCCTCGTCTCGAACGTCGCGGCCGCGATCGGCCCGGACGTGCGATACGTCCGGGCCGCGGGGCCGAACGGAACCCGTGATGTCGTCCTCGCCGCCGAGCGCGTCGACGCGGTGCTCGGCGCCGGCGCGACCGTCGTCGGCGACGTCGCCGTCGATGATCTCGTCGGCCGCCACTACGAGCGGCCGTTCGACACCTTGCCCATCGACGACGGCGCGAACCGGGTCGTCGTCGACCCGTTCGTGACGATCGCGGAGGGATCCGGCATCGTCCACCTGGCGCCCGCGTTCGGCGAGGTCGACCGCGAGATCGCCGAGCGGGAGGGCCTGCCGGTCCTCAACCCCGTCGACGCGACCGCGCGGTTCGACGCGTCCGTGCCCGCACACCGCGGGCAGTTCGTGAAAGACGCGGATCCGGCGATCATCGCGGACCTCGCGGAGCGTGCACGCCTCCTGCACGCGGTCGATCACACGCACTCCTACCCCCACTGCTGGCGATGCGGCACCCCCCTCATCTACTGGGCGAAGCCGACCTGGTTCGCGCGCACGTCTGAGCACGTCGATGCGCTGCTGCGCGAGAACGAGCGGATCGGGTGGCATCCGGACCACATCAAGCACGGCCGGTTCGGCGACTGGCTCGCGAACAACGTCGACTGGGCGCTCTCGCGCGACCGCTTCTGGGGCACACCACTGCCGTTCTGGCGCTGCACGTCCTGCGCCCACGACACGTGCGTCGGCTCCGTGGCAGAGCTCTCCGCGCTCGCGGGGCGCGACTGCTCCGGGCTCGATCTGCACCGACCCGACGTCGACGAGGTCACGATCGAGTGCCCCGCGTGCGGTGGTCGCGCGCGCCGCGTCGAGTCGGTGCTCGATGCATGGTTCGACTCCGGCGCCATGCCCGCCTCGCAGTTCCACATGCCGTTCGAGCACGAGGAGCTGTTCGAGCGACGGTTCCCCGCCGACTTCATCTGCGAGGCCATCGACCAGACCCGCGGCTGGTTCTACTCGCTCCTCGCGGTGAACACGCTCGTGTTCGACCGTTCGCCGTACCGGAACGTCGTCTGTCTCGCGCTGCTCGTCGACCGCGACGGGTTCAAGATGTCGAAGTCGCGTGGCAACGTCATCGATCCCTGGTCGATCCTCGAGACGCGCGGCGCCGACGCGCTGCGCTGGTACTTCTTCTCTGCCGGCTCACCGTGGACGAGCCGCCGCGTCGACGAGCGGATGATCGACGAGTCCACCCGCCGCTTCCTTCTCACGTTGTGGAACACGTACGCGTTCTTCGTCACCTACGCGACCCTCGACGGCTGGGAGCCGGGACCGGGGACGCGCCCGACCCACGTCCTCGACCGATGGGTTCGGTCGCGTCTCCATGCAACCGTCGAGGCGGTCACCGACGCCCTCGAGGAGTTCGACGCTCTCCGGGGCGCGCAGGCACTCGAGCAGTTCGTCGACGACCTCTCGAACTGGTACGTGCGACGCTCCCGCTCGCGGTTCTGGAGATCGGCCGACGATGACGCTCACGCCACGCTGTACGAGTGCCTGCGCACGGTCGCGCTGCTCCTCGCACCGCTGTGCCCGTTCGTCACCGACGAGCTGTGGACGAACCTCGGGGCGACGGGAGAATCCGTGCATCTCGCCGACTGGCCGCACGCCGACGCGGCGGCGGTCGACGCCGGGCTCGAGCGCGACGTCGAGTCGGCGCGCAAGGTCGTCACCCTCGGGCGAGCGGCCCGCACCGAGGCGAAGATCCGTGTGCGCCAGCCGTTGCCGCGGGCCCTCGTGCTCCTCCCCGGCGGCGCGGCGCTGCCCGACGACCTCCTCGCGGAGGTCGCTGACGAGCTGAACGTGAAGCACGTCGAGCAGATCGTCGATCTCAGCGGGCTCCTCGACCACCGCGTGACACCCAACTTCCGGCGACTCGGCCCTCGGCTCGGTTCGCTCATGCCGAAGG
>DATBSK010000073.1:0-13117 GCA_036559825.1 Acidimicrobiia bacterium
GGCTGCACGCGGCGTGTACGTGCCCGTGAACCCGCGACTCTCCGACCGCGAGGTCGAACAGCTCGTCACGACCGTCGCCCCCGCGGCGATCGTCGCCGGGCGCGATGACGACGCGCGTGTCGCCTCGCTCCGGTTGCCCGATCTCGCCGACGCGGCCACGGACGACGGCGACGTCGCCCTGGTGCAGACCACGTCCGGGACGACGGGCCAGCCGCGCCCGGTGCCGCTCCGGCACTCGACGGTGCTCACGCTTCTCGACGGCGTGGTCGGCACGGTGGCCGGCGGCCGCCGCGACACGACCGACCGTCCCCCGATGCCGAACCTGATCCCGGTCTCGCTGTCGCTCTGGGCCGGGATCTACAACGTGTGCTTCGCGTTCCGCGTCGGGGCGCCCGTCGTGCTCATGGAGCGGTTCGACCCGCGGGAGCTGGCGCGGCTCGTGCGCCGGTTCGAGATCCGCTCCGTCGTGCTCCCGCCGGCGGCGATGGCGATGTGCTGCGACGACGACGAGGTCACGTCGCTCGAACCCCTCCGGTACGTGCGGAGCATCACCGCGCCCCTCTCGCCCTTCCTCGTCCGCCGGTTCCACGACAAGTTCGGCGTCGCGGTCCTCAACTGCTACGGCCAGACGGAGCTGGGCGGCGAGGTGGTCGGGTGGAGCGCCGCGGACTGGCGCGAGTTCGGCGCGACGAAGCTCGGCGCGGTCGGTCGGCCGCACGCGGGTGTGGAGGTGCGCGTCGACGAGAGCGGCGAGCTGTGGGTGCGCACGCCCGAATCAGGAGGATCGGGGGTCGACCTCGGCGAGCGGGTCGATGCCGAGGGCTGGATCCGCACCGGCGACTGTGGGCGGGTCGACGACGACGGCTTCGTCTGGATCGAGGGTCGTGTGTCCGACATGGTGAACCGCGGCGGCCTGAAGGTCTTCCCGGCGGAGGTCGAGGAGGTGCTCCGCGGCGCCGCCGGCGTCGAAGACGTCGCGGTCGTCGGGGTCGCCGACGAGCGCCTCGGTGAGGTCCCGGTCGCCTTCGTCGTCGGGCGCTTCGATGCCGTCGAGCTCGAGGCGCACGCCCGCACGCACCTCGCGCCCTACAAGGTGCCCGTGCGGTTCGAGGCGGTCGCGGTGCTCCCCCGGAACGAGATCGGGAAGGTCCTGACGCGCGAGCTCACCGGGCGCGCCACGCAGGGGTGAGCGTCGTCACACCCGGGCCGGTGTCGCAATAGCGTTGTCTGGTCATGACCGAGCAGAGGCTCCGTTACCTTCCCGCACTCGACGGCTTGCGCGCGTTCGCGGTCGCGGGCGTGCTCTGCTACCACGGCAGCCTCGGCTGGGCGCAGGGTGGCTTCCTCGGCGTCGACATGTTCTTCGTGCTGAGCGGCTTCCTCATCACGACGCTGCTGCTGCGCGAGCGCCAGGACAACGGCCGGATCGCGGTGAGTGCCTTCTGGCTGCGTCGAGCGCGCCGCCTCCTGCCCGCGCTCGCGGTGCTGATCGGCGTCGTCGTCGTGTACGCGGTGTTCCTCGCGGCACCGCAGGAGCTCCGCACGATCCGTTCGGATGCGCTGGCGTCCGTCGGCTACGTGGCCAACTGGCGATTCATCTTCAGCGGATCCTCGTACTTCGCGCAGTTCCAGGCACCGTCGCCGTTGCGGCACGTGTGGTCGCTCGCGATCGAGGAGCAGTTCTACCTGATCTGGCCGCTCATCGTGATGGGCGTCCTGCGCGTCCGCAACGGCTCGACGCGCGCCCTCGCCGTCGTCGCGGGAGGGATGCTCGCCGGATCGGTCGCGCTCATGGCGATCCTGTACGAGCCCGGCCGGGACCCGTCACGCGTGTACTACGGCACCGACACCCGCGCGCAGTCGCTGCTGGTGGGCGCGCTCCTCGCGATGCTGCTCCTCCGGCGACCGGTCGTGGAGGGCCGGAGAGCTCGGGTCGTGCTCCAGGTCGCGGCGCTCGTCGCCGCTGCCGGCCTCGCGACGATGTGGGTGGCGGTGTCCGACCACGCCGACGTCCTGTACCAGGGCGGCTTCCTCCTCGAGTCGGTGCTGGTCGCGGTGGTCATCACCGCGGTGATCCAACCCACCTCCGGTCCGCTCGGCGCGCTGCTAACGGTCGGCTGGATCCGATGGATCGGCCAGATCTCGTACGGCGTGTACCTCTTCCACTGGCCCGTCTTCGTCGCGCTCGACGAGCAGCGCCTCCACATCGACGGCTACGCGCTGTTCACCGTCCGCGTCGCGGTCACGATCGCCATCGCGACGGCGTCGTACTACGTCGTCGAGATGCCGATCCGCCGGGGGACGTTCTCGTGGCGGCGCGTGACTGCGTTCGTGCCTGGTGTCGTCGCAGCCGTCCTCGCCGGCATCTTCCTCGCCACGGCGGGCGCCCCAGCCGCGCAGGTCGAGGTGTCGGCGGCCGACGTGCGGGCCCCGGCGGCGGACGAGCTGCGGTTCGCGCAGGTCGCGCGCCGCACGCGGGTGATGCTCGTGGGCGACTCGGTCGCGGGGTCGCTGTCGCCGGGGGTGCAGCGGCTCGCGGCGGCAGACCGGTTCGTGTTCTTCGACGCCACCGTGCCCGGGTGCGGTCTCACGAGCGACACGGGCGAGCGGTGGGTGGGCGAATGGGCGCTCCCGGACGAGCGGTGCTTCCCACCGTGGCGCACCCGCTGGGCCCAGCACGTCGCGACGTTCGATCCCGACGTCGTGATCCTGCCGCTCAGCGCCCACGATGCCGTCGACCGGCGGATCGGCGACCAGGAGATCGCGTTCGACAGCGACGCCGGCGCGAACCTCGAGCGCCGCGACATCCGCGACGCAGTGCGCGTCCTGTCGGCACGAGGCGCGCGCGTCGTCGTCCTGACGATGCCGTACTTCCGGCAGCCGTGGCGGCTCCCGATCGACCCGAGCCGCTCGTCGTTCAACAACGCATGGGTCGACCGGCTCAACACGACCGCGATGGAGACCGTCGCAGGGCTCGGGCCGCATGCCGCGGTGCTCGACATGAACGCGCTGCTCGATCCCGACGGTCGGTGGACCGACACCGTCGAGGGCATCGACGTCCGTGCGCCCGACACCATCCACCTGAGCGATCCCGGCGCCGACTTCGTCGCCGGGTGGCTCATGCCCCAGGCGCTCGGCCTCGTCGTTCCGAGTCAGTAGGCGAGCGCCGCGGGACGATGCAGGTGAGCACCGCGGTCGCCACCGCTCCCACCGCGAGTGAGGAGCGCGACGGGCAGGGCACGACCGCGGACCCGCGGCACGACCGCACGGTCCTGATCGTCGCCCTCGCCGTGATGGCGGTCACGACGGCGGTCGCGGTGATCGCGAACGCGCTGACGCGTCCGGTGAACAGCGACGATCTCGCGTGGCAGCGGTTGCTCGACATCTGGGGCGGCCAGGGACACGCGCAGGCCTGGATCTCCGAGGACCTGTTCCCGACCCGGTACCCGCTCTACCTCGTGCTCGACGCGCTCGGCATCCACGGGCGGCGCGGCGTGAACGTCGCGGCCGTCCTGCTCGACGTCGCCGCGGGGGCCGCGTTCGTCGGGGGTCTCGTGCTCTCGCGTGAGCTCGCCCGTCCGCTGCGGTGGCGCGTCGTCCCGGCCCTCGCGGTCGTCTCGGTCTGGGCGGCAGTGACCTGGGACCAGGTGTTCTTCAGCCCGAACACGCGCACCCTCGAGTTCGGCCTGTCGGTGCTGCTGCTCGCGATCCTGGGCCTGCTCGCGGCGCGCGACCCGCTGCCCGTCGGGCCGGTTGCTGCGGTCACCGCGCTCGCGACGCTGATCTGGGTGTCGGATCCGTTCGTGCTCTACGTCGTCGGCGCGCCCGCGGCGCTCGTCGCGGTCATCGACCTCGCGTTGCACGAGCGGCGCCGCGGCCGCGTCGTGCTCGTCGTCGTGACGATCTCAGGTGTCGTGTCGTGGATCATCCACTTCGGGTTCAAGCTCTTCGACGTCACGTTGCGACCGGTCGCGGGTGGGGCGCGCCACCTCACGGCGCTCGGCGACCTGCCGGAGCGGACCCGCGCGGTGTTCGACCGCGTCGTTGCCCTCCTCGGTGTGAGCGGGACCGACCTGACCTCCGGCCCGGTCGGCGCGACCGCGCTGGCATGGCTCCGGCTCGGACTCGTCGTCCTCGGCGTCACGGGTGCGGTGCTCACGGTCCGGCGCTGGCGCGACGCGTCGCTGCTGGCGCGCACCCTGGTGGTGTGCATCGTCTCGACACCCGTCGCGGTCGTACTCGTCAACGTGTACGAGTTCCCCGACGCCGTGATCGATCGCTATCTCGGCGCCGCGCTCGTCGGGCTGGGAGGGCTCGCCGTGATCGCGGTCGACCGGCTGTCGGGACGCGCCGGGCGAGTCGCGGTCACGCTGATGGCCGCGCTCGTGATCGGCGCGTTCGCCGCCAACGTCGTCAGCTGGTCGGAGGACCGCGACGCCAACCCCGACGCGGCGTCGCTCGCGCTGGCGCACGCCGTCGACGGGCAGCTCTGGGACCGGGTCTACGGCTGGTACTGGACCGCGGTGCGCAGCGACCAGATCATCCAGGGTCGACCGCGCTGGATCCACGTCGAGTGCGACCACGGGGGCCGCCTGCGGCTCATGCCGTGGCACAACGACACCGCAGTGCTGCGCGGGCACCCCGCGACGATCGCGGTCGCGCTCGACGACCTCGGCTGCTCGCTCCGCGCGCTGGAGCGCACCTACGGCCCGGCGACGCGGACGACGACGCTCGAGGGGACCCGCTTCGCGGTGTGGGAGACGGCGGATGCATCGCCCCGCCTGCGCACGCTCACCTGACGCCTTGCTTTTCGGCACGCTGAACCACCTCTGGGGTGGTTCAGCGTGCCCAAAAACCGTTCGTCAGCCGACCTCGACCGGGTGCTCCTCGTGCTCGAGCTCGAGGAGCTCGGTCTCGAGGTCGGGCCGCGCCTCGACGTGCAGCTGCGGGACCCACCCGAGCCAGCGCGGGAACCACCAGTTGCGGTCGCCGAGCAGCTCCATCGTCGCGGGGACGAGCACGATCCGCACGATGGTCGCGTCGATGAGGATCGCGACGGCCAGGCCGAGGCCGAAGAGCTTGATGACGCGGAAGTCGCCGAGCACGAAGCTCGCGAACACCATGATCATGATCGCCGCGGCTGCCGTGATGACGCGCGCCGTCGCCGCGAGCCCGTCGGCGACCGCGAGAGCATTGTCACCGGTCCGGTCGTACTCCTCGCGGATGCGCGAGAGCAGGAAGACCTCGTAGTCCATCGACAGCCCGAACACGATCGCGAAGAGCATCATCGGGACGAACGGCTCGATCGGACCCGTGCCCTTGATGCCGAGCGGCTCGGCCGCCCACCCCCACTGGAAGATGGCGACGACGACGCCGTAGGCCGCCGCGATCGACAGGAGATTCATCACGACGGCCTTCACCGGCACGAGCACGGAGCGGAACACCACGAGCAGCAGCAGGAAGCTCAGCGCGAGCACCCCGCCGATGAAGAGGGGCAGGCGCGACGACAGGGTGTCCGACACGTCGTTGCCCGCCGCCGTGATGCCGCCGACGTACACCGTCGCATCCGTGCCGCGGATCGCCTTCGGGATGATCTCGGCGCGGAGCCGGTCGACGAGCTCCGTCGTCGCCTCGCTCTGGGGTGACGACCTCGGGATGACGCGGATGATCGCCGCACGACCGTTCTCGTTGGGGATGACGGGGCTCGCCTGCGCCACCCCGCGCACGGACGGCAGCGCCTCCGCGAGCTTTGCGAGCGAGTCCGCGCCGTCCGGGGTGCGCGCCGCGAAGACGAGCGGGCCGTTGAAGCCGGCGCCGAAGCCGTCCGAGAGGAGGTCGTACGCGCGTCGGGTCGTGTCGGACGTCGGGTTGTTCCCCGTGTCCGAGAACCCGACCCGCAACGAGAGGAACGGGATCGCCAGGAGGAGCAGCACCGCGAGGCCCGCGAGCGCGGCGGTCCAGGGGTGGTGCTGCACCACGCGGCTCCAACGGAACCAGATGCTCTGGCGGTGCTCGCTCTCGCGGCGGTGCAGGCCGGGGATCTTCAGCTTGTCGATGTTGCGACCGGTGAAGCCGAGCAACGCGGGGACGAGCGTCACCGACGCGATCATCATGACGAGGACGGTCACCGCGGCGCCCGCGCCCAGCCCGCGGATGAAGTCGACACCCATGAGGAACAGCCCGCACAGCGAGATGACGACGGTCGCACCGGCGAACAGCACGGCACGTCCCGCCGTGTCGACGGCGAGCTCGACGGCGCGCTGGGGCCCGAGTCCGTCATGCAGACCCTGGCGGTAGCGCGTGACGATGAAGAGCGCGTAGTCGATCCCGACGCCGAGCCCGATCATCGCCGCGAGCTGCGTCGTGAACTCGGGCATGACCATCACGTTCGACAGCAGGCCGACGATCGCGAAGCCCGCCGCGATGCCGGCCATCGCGGTGAAGATCGGCAGGCCCATCGCGAGCACCGAGCCGAACGCGATCAGCAGGATGATGACCGCGGCGAAGAGCCCGATGGCCTCCGACGATCCCCCGAAGCTGCCGATGACGAACATCCGCCCGCCGGTCTCGAGCGTCGCACCGTCGATGCGCCGGCCGGCCCGGGCGAGGTCCTGGATCCGCTGCGCCGTGTCCTCGGGCACCTCGGTCGCGCGCTTGGCGAACTGGATGTCCGCGTACGCGATGCGCCGCCCCGGCGCGACCTGTCGGGCACCCTCCGGTTCGTACGGACTCGTGACACTCGTGACGCCCGGGACGTCCGCGATCTTCGCGACGACCTCCTCGACGCGCGCTCGCACCGCGGCGTCGTCGATCCCCCGCGGTGCGTCGATGACGAGCTCGCCCGAGTCGCCGGCCCGTTGGGGGAAGACCGCCTCGAGCAGCTCCTGCGCGTTCGCGGACTCCGTTCCCTGCACGCTGAAGCTCTCGGCGAAGTCGTCGCCGACCTTGCCGGCGAGCGCGATGAGCGCGGCGACGACCACGATCCAGCCGAAGACGATCCAGCCCCGCCGGCGGTACGAGACGGTCGCGAGACGGCGCAGCATCCGCGAAGGTTCGCGCTCGCTCGTCGCGAGCGGCGAACCGTGGTCAGTCGGGCTCGACGCCGACGATCCCGACGAAGCTCACCATCTCACCCGGGTAGCCGCCGAGGTTGTGCACCAGGCCGAGGCCGCGGTCGGCGGTCTTGATGCGGCGCTCCGGCGGCGCCTGGCCCGTGAGCTGCAGCCAGTTCTCGAAGAACATGCGCAGCCCGCTGGCGCCGACCGGATGCCCGAACGACTTCAACCCACCGTCGGGGTTGACCGGCAGGTCGCCCTCGAGGTCGAAGGTGCCGTTCAGCACCTCCTTCCATGCGGTGCCGCGCTCGGCGAACCCGAGGTCCTCGTAGATGAGCAGCTCCGCGGGCGTGAAGCAGTCGTGCACCTCGGCCATCGCGATCTGCGTCCGTGGATCCGTCACACCGGCCTGCGCGTATGCGTCCTTGCCCGCCTGCTCGATCTCGGGGAAGTGCGTGTAGTCGTAGTCGGGATCGCTGTTGCCGGTCGCGTCACCCGAGATGAACTGGAGACCCTTGATGTAGAGAGGCGTGTCGGTGTACTTGTGCGCATCCTCGGCCCGCACGATGATCGCGGCCGCGCTGCCGTCGGCCACTCCCGAGCAGTCGAACACACCCAGGCTCCCAGCCATCAACGGCGCAGAGCAGATCGTCTCCATCGACACTTCCTTGCGGAACTGCGCGCGCTCGTTGCGCGCGCCGTTCTGGTGGTTCTTCCAGGAGATGCGAGCCAGGACCTCGCGCATCTGCTCGTCGCTCACGCCGTACTTCTTGCCGTAGGCGGGCGCGCACATCGCATACATCGCCGCCGCTGCAAGCGTGCGGTTCGTGCCGTCGGTCGACGGGCCGCCACCGCTCGCGAGTCCCTGATAGCCCGGATCCTTCACCTTCTCGACGCCGACGGCCATCGCGACGTCGTAGGCACCCGACGCGACGGCGTACGACGCGTTGCGGAGGGCCTCGGAGCCCGTCGCGCAGTAGTTCTCGACCCGGGTGACGGGCTTGCGCATCTCGAGCGGGCGGGAGAGCGTCTGCGCACCGCTGCCCATCGCGGTGCCGAGCCAGAAGGCGTCGATGTCGTCCTTGGTGAGGTCGACCGACTTGAACGCCTCGCCGGTGGACCACAGGAGGAGCTCGTCGACGCCCTTGTCCCAGTGCTCGCCGAACTTCGTGCAGCCCATCCCGACGATGGCGACCCGGTCCTTGATCCCGTGCGAGCTCATTGGCGTCTCCGTGTGTCTCGAGTTCGACGTCACCCGCGGATGGGGCGCGCCTTCCAGAAGTAGTTGTGGATGCCGTCGCTCGTGAACAGCTTCCGGAACGTCGGCTCGACGCGGTCGCCCATCTTCAGCTGGGAGACGTCGAGGTCGCACAGCTCGAGGGCTGACCGGGTGCCGTTGTCCATGTCGACGATGGCGTACGTGATCGGCGGGCTGGGCGAGTACGCGATCCGGTCGATCGTGAACGTCGAGATCGTCCCCTCCACGTCGGCCATCGGCGCGGACTCCGGGTCGCCCGGGTGCGGCGGGGCGTGGATCTCGCCCTCCGCATCCTTCGAGCCGACGAACGCGTACTTCCAGTCGGTGCGGCGGCCGGCGGCCGCGGCCGAGATGCGCGACGGCTCCGGCCGGCGCGGTCCCTCGACCTGGACCCAGTCGCGCCACGACAGGAACTTGCCGTACGGCACCTGTCCCGACGCGGCGATCTGCGTGGCGATGCTGCGGGCGGGCTCCCACGCCGCGATCGCGTCGGTCGTGCGGAACACCAGCGCGTCGGCGCCGTCGGCGAGCGAGAGGACCACGAGCACCTGGCCCGGTTCGGCGGTCTCGAGCGCGGTCGTGAGCAGCAGTGCCGGATGCGCGGCTCCGGTCCAGCCGACCGTGACCGACAGGTCGTCGACGATCTTCTCCTTGTCGACGCCGAGGCGGGGCGTGAGCGCGCGCACGGCGCGCGCGTGCGGGCCGGTGACGACGAGGCGGTCGATCTGCTCGACCGACAGGTCTGCGGCCTTCAATCCCGCCCGGAACGCCTCGTCGCCGAGCGGCACGTACTTGGTCTCGCCGAACCGCTCCTCCCAGAGCTTCGAGCGCCGCTCGCCGGGCAGCCGCCAGCGGTCGATGAACTCCTCGGTCGCGGTCCCCACCCCGAGGAGCTCCGCGATCACCGGGCCGTCGTCGTCGGAGCCGACGAGGAGCGCCGCGGCACCGTCACCGCCGGCCGACTCGTCCGCGCTCGTCGGCTGCCCGTCGCGCCGGTCCGCGCTGACCACGAGCACCGGCCCACCAGGCCGCAGCGCGGCGCGCAACGCGCCCACGCTCGAGCGCACCGCGCCGCCGAAGTCGAACGCCGCGACGTCCGAGTCGAGGCGCAGGGCGGCATGGATGGTGGTGGCGTTCGTCTTGTCGAGGTAGGCGGGCGCAACCGTGGCGAACGTCAGCGCATGGGGCGCAACCCCGGCGGCGGAGCGCAACGCCAGGCGCGCGGCCTCGACGCCCATCGTCGTCGTGTCCTCGTCGTACGACGCGACGGCTCGGGTCCCCTTCCCGCCCCCGCTGCCGAAGGTCTGGGCGACCTCGCTCCGGTCGAGGCGCCAGTACGGCACGTACCCCGCGGCACTCAGGATTCCGCGCATCGGCCGCAGTGTATTCGGCGCCACTGACACCGCCGTCAGGTGGCGTCGAGCGGCGTCGACCCCAATGGAGCCGTCAGGTGGCGTCGGGCGGTGCGGACGGACGCCGCTCGAGCATCCAGACGTGCGGGCCGTCGGGGAGGTCCACCTCGACGTACACGCCGAAGCCGCGGCGCCGGTAGAACGCAACGTTGGCCTCGGTGGCAGTGACGAGGTAGGCCGCGAGTCCGTCGGCATCGGCACGCGCGAGCCCCGGCGCGAGGACGGCCGAGCCCAGGCCGCGGCCCGGCGCACCGGGATCCGTCGCCAGCACGCCCAGGTACCAGTGCGGCTCGGCCGGCCACCCGGGCGCGAGCAGCGCGTCGAGTGCTTCCATGCGCTCGTACGTCAGCTCGTGCAACGATCCCGTCACCGCGTCGAACTGCTCGTCGACCCACGCGTCGCCCCGCCGGTTGCCTCCCGGTGGCGTCCACTGGGCGACCGCGGCGCAGTCGTCGGTGCACCACAGGTCGCCGCCAGCGAGGCGCACGTCGAACAGGAGCCCGAAGAACGCCTCCGCGTGAGCCTCGTAGCGGTCGTCGTCAGGGAGCAGGTGACGGATGAACGGATCGCCGACGAACGCGCGCGCCGCCGTGCGCACCGAGACGGCGCGATCGTCGGCGGTCGCGCGCCGGACATGCACACGCGCAGCCTACGAGTCGACCCCTACGATGGCCGCGTGGAGCCGGCGGAGTTCCGGGGTCGGATCGGGCGCGACTGGCGCGACTCCGAGCCGTGGTGGCCCGATCCCGACCGCGCGCCCGAGGGCGCGCCGAACGTGGTGCTCATCGTGCTCGACGACGTGGGCTTCGCGCAGCTCGGGTGCTACGGCTCCGACATCGACACACCGACGTTCGACCGGCTCGCGGCCGGCGGCGTGCGCTACACCGGCTTCCACACGACCGCGCTTTGCTCGCCGACGCGCGCGTGCCTCATGACGGGGCGCAACCACCACTCGGTGGGGATGGCGCGGGTCACCGATCTCGCCCGCGGCTTCCCGGGCTACTCCGCACGGATCCCGAAGTCGTGCGGGTTCGTGTCCGAGACGCTGCGCGAGCACGGCTACGCCACGTTCGCGGTCGGGAAGTGGCATCTCGCGCCGCACGAGGACACGCATCTCGCCGCCGCGCGCGACCGCTGGCCCCTCGGGCGCGGCTTCGAGCGCTTCTACGGGTTCTTCGGAGGCGAGACCCATCAGTTCTCGCCCGCGCTCGTGCACGACAACCACTTCGACGAGGCGCCGGGCGGCTACGACGACGGCTACCACCTCACCGAGGACCTCGCCGACCACGCGGTCGAGTTCGTCACCGATCTCCGGGCCGTCGACCCGACGAAGCCCTTCTTCCTCTACTTCTGCACCGGCGCGTGCCACTCACCGCACCAGGTGCCGGCCGGGTGGGCCGACCGGTACCGCGGCCGGTTCGACCGGGGCTGGGACCGCTGGCGCGAGGAGACCTTCGCCCGCCAGCTCGACGCCGGTGTCGTCCCGCCCGGCACGACGCTGCCGCCACGACCGGACTGGGTGCCCGCATGGGACTCGCTTCCGGAGGACGCGCGCCGGCTCTCGGCGCGGTTCATGGAGTGCTTCGCCGCGTACCTCTCGCACGCCGACGCGCAGATCGGGCGCATCGTGGCCTACCTCGAGGAGCTCGGGGAGCTCGACGACACGCTGCTGATCCTCGTCAGCGACAACGGCGCCAGCAGCGAGGGCGGCGCCGCGGGCTCGATCAACGACCTCCGCCTCTGGAACGCACACCCCGCCGGCGTCCGCGAGATGACGAGCCGCATCGACGAGCTCGGCGGTCCCACGTTGCACAACAACTACCCGTGGGGCTGGACGATGGCCGGGAACACCCCGTTGCGCCGATGGAAGCGTGAGGTGCACGAAGGCGGTGTCGCGGACCCGTGCATCGTGCACTTCCCGGCACGCGTCGCAGCGCGGGGGGCGATCCGGCGCCAGTTCGTGCACGCGATCGACATCGCCCCGACGATCTACGACATCGTCGGAGTGGACGCGCCAGCGACGATCGCCGGCGTCGAGCAACGGCCACTCGACGGCAGGAGCTTCGCGCCCACGTTCGACGGCCCGGACGCGACGACGCGCGACACGCAGTACTTCGAGATGCTCGGCTCGCGCGCGATCTACCACGACGGCTGGAAGGCGGTGACCTTCAAGCCGCTCGGTCCTCTGTATTCAGCTGACGACGACCCTGATCTCCCGTTCGACGACGACGTGTGGGAGCTGTACCACGTCGCCGAGGACTTCTCGGAGAGCCACGACCGCGCCGCGGCGGAACCGGAGCGTCTGCGGCGGATGATCGATCTCTGGTGGGCCGAGGCCGAGCGCAACCACGTGCTGCCGCTCGACAACCGCCCGGGGGTCGCGATCCTCGAGCCGCCCCCGACCGGCATCCCGTCGCGCACGCGCTACGTCTACCGGCCCGGTGGCGCGCGCGTCCCCGAGGACGTCGCGGTCAACGTGAAGGGGCGCAGCCACCGCATCACCGCGGCGGTCGAGATCCCGGCCGGCGGTGCCGAGGGCGTGCTCCTCGCGCAGGGCTCGCGCCTCGGCGGCTTCACGCTGTTCGTGCTCGACGGGCGTCTGCAGTACGTGCACAACTACGTCGGTCGTGCGGAGCACCACCTGGTGTCCGAGGACGCGCTGTCACCGGGTCCGCACTCGCTGGCGTTCGCCTTCGACTCCGACGGGATCTTCCAGGGCGGGCGCGCGCAGCTCGAGGTCGACGGCGCGGTCGTCGCCCGATGCGACATCGACCGGTTCACACCGATGCGATTCTCGATCACGGACGCCGGTCTCACGTGCGGTGCGGATCCCGGCTCGGCGATCACCCCGCGGTACGAGCCGCCGTTCGCGTTCACGGGCGTGCTGCGCCGCGTCGTCGTCGACGTCGAGCCCGGCGCGCCCACCGACGTCGACGCCTACGCGGACGCGGCGGTCGAGAACATCCTCGCCGAGCAGTAGGCGCGATGGCCGGCATCGCGCTCCTCGTCCTCGCGGCACTGAGCGCGGAGCACACGGTTGTCGGGCTGCTCGGGCCGCGGCGTCCCGATCGACTCGCCTACCTCTGGTGGATGCAGAACCTCGTGACGGGCGAGCTCGCGCCACTCCACGTGGCGTGGCAGGCGATCGCGGCCGCGGGGCTCGTCGCGCTCGGGGCGCTCGACGGCGACGTCGGCCGTGTCGGTGCCGCCCTCCTGGTCGCCTCGTGGCTCGGGCTGCTGGTCCTCGTGCGGCGCCAGCTGCGGGCCGCGCCGGTGCTCGACCGGTCGCTGCGCGAGGCGATCGGCGCTGCCCCGGTCCCGCTCCCGCCCTCGGTCGGACGGGTGCACGTGCGCTCGCTGCTCCGGCCGCTCACGCCCGACGAGCGCGGCAT
>DATBSK010000074.1:0-30065 GCA_036559825.1 Acidimicrobiia bacterium
GCAGGCCGTCACCACCGTCGTGCGCTGGTTCGGTCATGGCGAGCGAGATGCTAACGACGAGATGGCCCGTCGAGCACCATGCGAGAGGCTGGAGTGATGGGCGTTCCCAGGGGACGCGTCGTGCGCGCGGCCGCCATCGCGGCCGTCGTGAGCGGCGCGCCGTCGACGATCCATGCACTCGCCAGTGGCCGCAGTCCGCTCGACGCGGTGCGCGCGGCGGCGACGCTCGTCCCGGGCAATCGGGCGCGCTCGTGGGTCGGCGAGCTCGCGGCTGGCCTCGCGGCGCATGCGGTGATCTCGCTCGGGTGGACGGCGGTGCTCGCGAGGGTGCTCCCGCGCCGGCGCGCCGTGTGGTGGGGCGCCGTCGCCGGTGTGGGCATCGCGGCGCTCGATCTGGGCGTCGTGGCACGGCGCGTTCCGGCGATCGCCGCGCTCCCAACGGGGTCGCAGGTCGCCGACCATGTCGTGTTCGGCGCGGTCGCCGGCGCCGTCCTCAGCTCTGCGCCGCGATCGGGCTGATCTCGTTGTAGGTGTTCTCGAGCGTGATCGAGAGCGCGTTCAGCTCCTGCACCTTCGTGTTGTACTCGTCGACGCGGGCGTTGAACGTCCCGATGAGGCCGTTGTAACGGTTCACGGCCGCGTTCTGGGGCTCGACGAGCTGGTTCGACTCGTCGATGCGGCCCTGGCCCCGCAGCGAGTCGATCTCGCTCGTGAGGCGATCGGCCTCGTCGCCTGCCGCCCTGGCGTCGGCCTGCAGGCCGTTCAGCTCGCCTTCGAGTGACCGCACCTCCACCTCGAGCTGGTCGTACCGAGCCTGGAGGTCATCGAAGACGTGCTGATAGGCGTCGAACGCGTCGACGACAGCCGAACGATCGGCGAAGTAGCGCCGGTAGTGACGCTCGAGCGGGGCCGGCAGGTCACGCACCTGCGTGCCCACGAGCGAGTGCAGCTCGTTGTCGCGGGTCCCGGGCTGCACCTTGTCGTACTCGGCGAGCAGCTCTTCGATGCGCGCGTCGCCGGTCGTCGCCATGAACGCGTCGAGCTCATCGGCGACTCGTCGGCGCTCGGTGCGGCTCATGTCGTCGTAGGCCGCGTGGAGCAGCTCGTGGGCCGCGGTCACGGTCATGACGGGCGCGAGGTCGGCCCGGTCGACGCGGAGCACGAAGATGCGGCCGTCGTAGCAGCCGAGGACAAGGGTGCCCGGGGTCTCGGGAGACGGGCAGTCGTCGAGGAACTCGGGCTTGTCGTCGACGTGCGCGGTCGCGGCGGCGAGCAGCTCGCGGGCGCGGCGGGTCATGGTCGCCCGCCGCGCCAGGTCGATCAGCTGCTCGCCGCGGGCCTGGTCGATCGCGTCGGCGATCGTGCGCGCCCTGTCGCCGTCGATCTTCGGGCCGGTGATGGTGAGGCGCGACGCAGGCGGCTGGTCCGCGGCCGGCGCCAGGCCGCCGGTACCGGAGCGGACGACGGTCCCGACGACTCTGCCGTCGAGGTCGACGCGCCATTGCACCGGTGGGACCTCGGCGCCACGCGTCGTGAGGCGCAGCACGATCTCGTCGCCCCGGGGCTTGCGCTTCGCGTGCACGTCGGTGATCCCGGATCCGGTGAGCTGCGCCGCGCCGAGGAACACGCGCCTGGCGGCGCCGTCGACCGGGAGCACGACACAGGCATCAGCGGCGTCGGCGGCGCGGGCCGTCGTCGCGATCCGCGCGACCGCGTCGAGGCGCGCCGGGTCGCACGACGCGACCGCCGCCGCGGCGGTGGGCTGGTCCCGGCGCGGCACCCTTCCTCGCTCGGGTGGGACGGTGGCGAGCTCGGGCCGCAAGCGCAGGATGTGCGGGCGTCCCGAGATCAGGCCGTCGGGCGGCTCGGGACCGACCGCGGCCGCGACCGGGACCATGGCGCTCACGGCTACGGCCGCGAGCACGCCCGCGAGCGATCGCCCTCCGCGCACGTGATTGACGCTACGGCACTAGCGTCGGCGGCCATGACCGACCTCGACCACCGGGTGGAGCTGCTGCGGAAGGTCTGGCTGTTCTCGAACTGCACCGAGGACGAGCTGGCACGCGTCGCCGGCCTCGCCACTACACGCGAGGTGAAGAAGGGTGAGCAGCTGTTCGCGGAGGGCGATCCCGGCGAGGAGTTCTACGTGATCGTCGAGGGCACGGCCGACGCCATCGTCGACGGCGACAAGCTCGGCGACCTCGACGCCGGCGACTTCTTCGGCGAGATGGCGCTCATCGACGGGGGCGAGCGCACGGCCACGGTCGTCTCCACGTCGCCGATGAGCCTCCTCGTGCTCAGCCGCAACGACTTCAACACGATGCTGTCGACCGCGATGCCCCACGTCGCGCCGAAGCTCATGCAGGTGATGGGCCAGCGCATCCGCGAGCTGCAGAAGCACGCGGGCGGCCCACTTCCCTGGTAGCTCGACCGCGGGCGGACCGGGGCTCGACCGGGGCACCGGGGGGTGTGTTGCCCCGGCCGTCGTCACCCCGGCCCGCCACTTCGCGGTGAGCTCGGGCCGGGCTGCTGGATGCAGCCCGGCGGATCTGTTCAGGCGATCTCCGCGACCGGGAGCTCCCAGGTCGTCGGCAGCTCGTCCTGTGGACGGGGGTGCTTGGGTGGACGCCCCCGGCGCCGCTTGTTCGCGATCACCTTTCCGTTGACGAGCAGCTCGCCGCCCCAGACACCCCACGGCTCGTGCCGCTCGATCGCGGCCGCGAGGCACGCCTCGCGGACCACGCAGCCGCCACAGAACGCCTTCGCCCGAGCAATGTCGTCGAGCGCCTCCGAGAAGAAGAGCGCGGTGAGCTGACCGGTGCCGTCGGCGCAGCGCGCCTCCAGCCGCCAGTGCTCCTGCTGCTCTTGCCCCCCGTACTCGATGGCGTACATCGCCGCATCCCCTTCTCTCGTCGGGGCCTCTTCGGCCCCGTACATCCGCTGCTGTCTCCTCGGTTGCGTTGTCGTTCCGGTCGTTTTGGTGCTGAAGCGGCCCGAAATGCAAGAAGGCCACCGGGTTGCCCCGGTGGCCTGGTGAGCTCGCTCTTGGTGGTTGCTCAGGGCGAGGGCTCGGACGGCCGCCGGGGCTCGGGCTTCGTGTCGATGGTGAGGTAGAGGTCACGCGACCACGAAGCCGAGGCCATGACGCACGGGAACGCCTGGACGCGCGCGTTCCCTGCGCCTGCGTGGTGCTGGCTCATCGGGAAGGGGTGCATCGGGTCGGGTTCCTCGTTCGGTCGTGGTTCGGCTGGTTCCGTCGGACGATCAGGGTCGCAGACGGCGTAGTGCGAGTCAAGGCAATTACGTTTTCGGCTGTGAGCGGACCCGACCTGAGACCGGTCGTCGAGCGCCTCGAGGCCGGTCGTGACGCCGGATGGCACCTCGGAGTGCAGATCTACGTGTCGCGCGGCGGCGAGATGCTCCTCGACGCGGCGATCGGCGAGTCGGTGCCGGGGCGGCCGCTCGAGGTCGACGACGTCATGCTCTGGTACTCGTCGGGCAAGCCGTGGACGACCGTCGCCGTGCTCCAGCTCTGGGAGCAGGACCGGCTCGGGCTCGACGACCTGGTCGCCGACTACGTCGACGGCTGGGGCAAGGGCAAGGAGGCGGCCACGATCCGCCAGGTGCTCACGCACACCGCGGGGTTCCCGATGGCGGGCGACCCCACCTACGACGCCGACGTCTCGTTCGAGGAGGCGCTCGCGGTCACCGCCGGATGGCCCGCCGCCTGGGAGCCGGGGACGATGGCGGGGTACCACCCGGCGAGCGGCTGGCGCGTGCTCGGGGCGATCGTAGAGCGGGTCGACGGCCGTCGCATCGACCGATACCTGCGCGACGAGGTCGCGTCGCCGCTCGGGCTCGCCGACTGCCATCTCGGGATCCCCCTCGACGTGCAGCGCGGGTACGGCGACCGCCTCGCGCCCGTGCACTGGACCGGACATCGCTACCCGTCGATGGTCGAGGGCGGGATCCAGATGGTGCCGTGGCGCATCGACGAGGTGCACAACGAGCCGTGGCACGTCGCGAAGGTCGAGCCGGGCGGCGGGATGCGCGGCCCGGCGCGTCAGCTCGGCCGCTTCTACGAGTCACTGCTGGGCCTCAGGCCCGCGATCCTGCAGCCGAGCACGGTGGAGATGATGCGGGCCGTCCACCGATGGGGGCTGCGTGACGCGACGTTCGGCACGCTGACGCCCTGGGGTCTGGGCGTCGCGGTCGACTTCAGCGGTGGCACCGGCTGGCGTGCGTTCGGCCACGGCGGCATGGCGTCGTCGCGAGCGTTCGCCGATCCCGAGCTCGGGCTCGTGACGGTGATGGTCGCGAACGGGCTCGCGAACTACTTCGACGCCGAGCAGCGCGTCCTCGAGGTGACCGACGCGGTGTACTCCGCGTTCGGCGACGAGTTCGCGGCCCATCGGCGCCCGATCGAGTCGGCGAAGCAGGCGCTCGGCCTCAGCACCTGAGACGAGCGCCGAGTCCTGCCCGTGCCCGAATTCGGTGCGGCGCCCCAGCCGGCTCCCAGGAACCTCCCAGTCGGGTCGCGCACCATGCCGCACGTGGCGCGAGGGACGCGCCCGGACGAGGAGGACATCCGATGCGACGCACCGTGGTGAGCGTGCTCGTGGCGTGCGGATTCGTCGCCGCGCTCGCGGTGCCGGCGGCTGCGCACGAGTCGAGTGGCAGCACGCTCGACGAGACCCGCCTACCCGTCGGCCAGATGACGAGCGAGCCCACGAAGGGCGGCTACTGGTCGTGCCAGACGAGCTTCAACGCCAACGCCGG
The DNA here is from genome assembly GCA_036559825.1 of Acidimicrobiia bacterium. Classification (GTDB taxonomy): domain Bacteria; phylum Actinomycetota; class Acidimicrobiia; order IMCC26256; family PALSA-555; genus DATBSK01. The sequence continues at coordinate 4,780 of DATBSK010000074.1, forward strand.
CGGGGCGCAGGGCGACCTGCCGTGGTTGAACGGCGACGGGACGTGGGACAGCACCAAGAAGACCGCCGTCGACGGATCGGTCGAGTGGCCCGACGCCGAGCTGCGGGTACGGCGCGTCGGCTCCGAGCGCGTCATCACGACGAAGGACCTGCCCGTCGATCACACGACCGGTGAGTTCCCCATCTCCCCGAGCGACGACGCCTACCAGAGCGACCGCAACCCGAACTCGATCCAGGAGCAGAGCTTCCGGCTCGAGATCACCGCGAACCCGAAGCTCGCCGACCAGCCCACGTGCGCGGGCGGCGAGGTCGGCATCCTGAAGTCGGGTGTGCTCCTGTTCGGCCCGATCGACGCCGGTGGGCGCGATGCCGTCGCCTACGAGGTGCAGGACGACTGCAACGGGCACCCGCAGATCTCGGGCGCGTACCACTACCACAACGTGTCGCAGTGCGTGCTCGACGAGTACGACTCCGGGACCGGTCAGTCGAAGCTCGTCGGGTGGGCTTTCGACGGGTTCGGCATCTACGGACCGCGCGACGCGGACGGGCACGAGCTCACGAGCGCGGATCTCGACGAGTGCCACGGAATCACGAGCACGGTCGTGTTCAACGGGAAGAAGCAGCGCATCTACCACTACGTCGCAACGAAGGACTACCCCTACGTCGTCGGCTGCTTCCGGGGCACGAACGCGGTCGGCCCGGGCGTCACCTCCGGTGGCGCGCCGGGCGGCCCCGGCGGTGCGCCCAGTGGTGCGCCCGGTGGCGCGCCGAACGGCCCGGGTGGGCCGGGGATGCCTCCCCCGCCGCCGGGCCGCTTCTGATCGGCGTCAGCTCCCGACGCTGCTGCGCTCCCGCACGACGCGCGTGCCGGGCGTCGTGATCACCGGCAGCACGAACGATGCGAGCAGCGTGACGACACCCGCGGCGAGGATGAGCCAGCCGTTGTCGTCGTGCACGCCGAACCAGTCGTGGAACCGGTGCTGCCAGGCGTCGAGCAGGATGAGCACGCCGAAGACGCTCGCCGCGGTCCCGAGCAGCACCATGAGGGCGCGGCCGGCGACCGGGCGGAGCGCGGCGATCACCATGAGGGCACCCCACGCGATCTCGATGAGCGCGAGCAACGGTGTCGTGTGGAACCCGAGCGTCACGTCGTGCGGAAAGTCGATGTGGCCGAGATCGAGCCCGGTGTCGGCGAGCGCGAGCGCGCCGAACACGATGGCCCCGCCGCCGATGACGAGCGCGACGAGCTGCGCGGGGCTCCAGATGTTGCCGGGCCGCTCCCGGACCACCTCGGCACCGCGTGTGCCGGATCCGAACATCACGGACCTCCTCGGTCGGGTGACCCCGGGATACCCATCGGTCGTTCCGGGTACTCCATGGGCAGCGCACGGCAGGGCGCCTCGGTTTAGCGCGCGGCGATGAGCTCGAGCAGGCGCTCGTGCACGTGCGTGGGCCCGGCGACGATGTCGCCCGAGTCGAGCCAGGCGCGGTCGTCGCCGTGCCAGTCGGTGACGATGCCGCCCGCCTCCCGCACGAGGAGCGCACCTGCGGCGACGTCCCACGGTCCGAGGGCCTGCTCGAAGTAGCCGTCGAACGTGCCCGCTGCGCACCACGCGAGGTCGAGGGCGGCGGCTCCCGCCCTGCGCAGGTCCTCAAAGCCGCGCAGGGCGCGCTCGAACACCGGGAGGTACTCGTCGAGGCGCTCGCGCTTCTTGCGGAAGGGGAAGCCGGTGGCGACGATCGCCTCCTCCGCCGCCCGGTCGCTGACTGCGAGGCGCTCCTCACCGCGCCAGGCGCCGCCGCTACGGCGGGCGGTGTAGGTCTCACCGAGCAGCGGCGCATCGACGACACCGACGACCGGGACGCCGTCCTCCACCAGTGCGACGGAGAGCGCGACGACCGGGAAGCGATGCAGGAAGTTCGCGGTGCCGTCGAGCGGGTCGACGAGCCAGCCGAGCTCGGTCCGATCGCCGCCCTCCTCCTCGCCGACCACGGGGATGTCGGGCGCGGCCTCGAGCAGCGCGGTGCGCACGGCCCGCTCGCTCGCCATGTCGGTCTCGCTCACCCAGTCGCCGGGCGCCTTGGCGACGACGTGGCGGGCTGCGCCGAACGCATCGCGAATGATGGCGCCGCCGGTGTGCGCGGCCGCGACGGCGGCGTCGAGCAGGGCATCGAGGTCGAGGGTGCTCACGACAGCGCGACGCCGCGAACCTCGGCAAGCAGCTCGGGCGTCGCCGTGGCGACGATCTGCCGGAGCACGTTGGGATCGAGCGTCACGAGCTCGCGGTCTTGTCCGTCGACCACCTGCGCGCCCGCCTCGCACGCGACGAGCAGCCCGCCGAGGTAGTCCCACGGCGCGGCGAAGCTCCCGATCTGGACCCAGCCCTCGAGCCCGCCCGTCGCCACGTCACAGAGGCCGAGCGCGATCGAGCCGAGACCGCGGTACTGCTTCGCGCCCCAGTCGCGCGGCGGCAGGTGGTCAATGCCGATCACGCTGTCGGCGAGGCGTTTCGTGGTCGCCGCGTGGATCTCCTCGCCGTCGCGCCACGCGCCCTGGCCCCGGACCGCGGTGTTGCGTTCGCCGGTGGCGCCGTTGGCGACAAGCGCGCAGAGGGGGCCGTCGGCGTCGACCGCGCAGAGCGAGATGGCCCAGTACGGGATGCCGCGCGCGCAGTTCGTCGAGCCGTCAACCGGGTCGACGACGACGGTGATCGCAGCGTCGGCCGGGCCGGTGCGACCCGACTCCTCGCTGAGGACCGCCACCCCGGCGGGCTGCAAGACGTCGAGGATCGCGACGTCCGCAACGACGTCGAGGGCGTACTGGCCCGGGTGGCCGTCGCCGCGACCACGGCGGGCGACGCGGTCGAGTGCACCGACGGCCTCGCGCTGCGCGTCGAACGCGGCGTCGAAGAGCGCGAGCAGCTCGCCGGTCGTCACGTCGTGATCTTCAAGATGCGTCTCTCGACCCTCGCAATGACGGTGAGGGACGCATCATGCGAGTGAGATCCGCTCCGGCGCGGTGTAGATGTTGAAGTGGTCGTCGCGGAGGAAGCCGACGACGGTCTGGCCGAAGCGCTCGGCGGCGTCGACCGCGAGGCTCGACGGCGCCGACACCGCACACAGCACGGGGATCCCCGCGACCGCGGCCTTCTGCACGATCTCGAAGCTCATGCGGCCCGAGACCATGAGCACAGTCGTCGCGAGCGGGAGCTCGCCGGAGAGGAACGCGTGCCCCACGAGCTTGTCGAGCGCGTTGTGCCGCCCGACGTCCTCGCGCACGACCTGGAGCTCACCGTCGCTGGTGAAACGCGCCGCCGCGTGCAGCCCGCCCGTCTCGTCGAACAGGCGCTGCGCGGTGCGGAGCCGGTCGGGCAGGGCCGCGAGCACGGCGCGGGTGACCTGCGGGCCATCGGCAACCGGCGGGCAGAGGACCTCGAGGTCGTCGAGGGTCTGCTTGCCGCACAGGCCGCAGCTCGCGTTCACCGCGAACGAGCGCTTCGGGCCGAGGTCGACGGCGGTACGGACGCGCAGGGTGACGACGTTGAACTCCTGGGTTCCCTCGTCATCGAGGCAGTACGCGACCTCGGCGAGGTTCTCGCGGTCGCGCAGGATGCCCTCCGTCACGCAGAAGCCGACCGCCAGCTCGAAGTCGTTGCCCGGGGTGCGCATCGTGACCGCGAGGGGCTCGGCCGCTGTGCCGGGTGCCTGCACCCGGATCTCCATCGGCTCCTCGGTGACGAGCCGGTCGGGACGCTCGCGGGCCGTCGAGTTGTGCACCTCGAGCACGCGCGCCGGTGACACCGGGCGACGGACGGCTCGCACGGCTCAACGCTACCCGGGGGATGACAATCCGAGCGCGTCGAGGTCGTCGCGCGTGTCGACGTCGTGGAACGTGCGCGCGGTGGCGACGGCGCGCCACTCGTCCTCGTCGGCCTCGTGCACGGCCACGGCGGCAAGGAGCGCGCGCATCGAGCGCTCCCCTGCCTGCTCGAGGTCCCGCGCCGCCCCGAGTGCATCGACTGAGTACCGCGCGCAGAGCGGCTGGGGCATGCCGTCAACGACCGGAACGACCGATTCGGGGGCCCGGTGCATCGCGAGCCAATCGACGAACCGGGCGTCGACGAACGGCAGGTCGACCGCGAGGACGACGACCGGCGTCGGCGCGCCGTCCACGAGGAGCGCGTCGGCGCCGGCGACCAGCGCCGCGAGCGGCCCGGCGCCGGGTGGCTGCTCGCGCACCGCCGGAAACGAGGAGTGGCCGGGACCGACCTCGAGCACCGGTGCGACCACGTCGGTGAGAGCGCGCGCGACCCGGTCGACGAGGCGCTCGCCGTCCACGAGGAGCGTCGCCTTGTCAACGCCGAGGCGCCGGCTGCTGCCACCGGTGAGCAGCAGCCCCGCGGCGCGAGTCACGCGCGAACGGTACCGTGCCGACGGTGGAAGAGTTCATGATGCGCCGCCGCTTCGGTCAGGCGCGCATCGCGCGGCTGGCGACGATCACGCCGCGCGACGGTCCACACCTCGTCCCGGTGTGCTTCGCGCTCGACCGTGATCGGATCATCACCGTCGTCGACGCCAAGCCGAAGAGCACGACGTCGCTCCGTCGCCTCGACAACGTGCGCGCCAACCCCGCCGTGAGCCTGCTCGTCGACCACTGGGACGAGGACTGGACGCAGCTGTGGTGGGTGCGCGCCGACGGCCGCGGCGCGGTGCTCGATCCCGGCGCCGAGCTCGACGCCCTCCTCGCCCCACTCCACGAGAAGTACCGCGATAAGTACGGCCTGCACCCACCCCGCGGCCCCGCCATCGTCATCGACGTCACCCGCTGGGTCGGCTGGTCCGCCTCCGTCTGACCCCTCCCCCTGGCGGTGGATGTGCAAGGAGGGCGACTCCTTCGCCCTGGTCGCACAAACCGACCCGGAGCTAGGGGCTGCTGTGGGGCTGGTCCGAGCCGACGAGGTGGTAGGCGACGACGAGCCAACGGCCGGCGCGGTGCTCGAGCACGACCTCGTTGCGCGCCACGCCACCGTCGCGGACGTCGACCCGGGTTCGGACCACGGCCGCGTGCTTGCCCGCGTCGACGTGCTCCACCACGACGCTCGATGCGAGGCGGCCGAGATCGGGCTGACGCCGGTAGGCGCCGCGCTTTGCGGCGACGAAGTCGTGCCGACCCATGCCGTCGCGCAGCTCGTCACCGGAGAGCGCCCAGAGCGCCTCGAAGTCGAGGCGGTCCCACGCCTCCTCGTACGCGACCGCGACGTCGTCGGCGGGCGGGCCGGGGTCACGCGCCACCGCGATCACGAGCGCGACGACGAGGACGAGGACGCCGACGGCGATGACGGCGCTGATCACGTGGGGACCGCGGCCTCGATCTGCGTCGCGAGGTCGACGTCCTTCTGGGTGATCCCGCCGGAGTCGTGGGTCGAGAGCGCGACCCGGACGCGGCGGTAGCGGATGTCGAGATCAGGGTGGTGGTTCGCGGCCTCGGCGAGCTCGGCGACGCGCCCGACGAAGTCGATCGCGGTCGGGAACGTCTCGAGCTCGTACCACTTCACGATCTCGTCGCCCTCACGAGCCCATCCCGGGAGACGGACGAGGGCCTGCTCGATCTCGGAGTCGGAGAGGGTCGCTGCGGCCATGACTCCATTGTCGGCTCCTCGCGGCGGACGTGCCAACCGTCACGTCCGCGGTCGGCCGCATCCGGACGCACTCGTCTCGAACGGCGGCCGCCGCGGCCCCGCCCCGTAGGCTTCCGGGCGTGACGTGCCCGGCGTGCGGGGCGAGCGCGCCCCCAGAGGCCCGCTTCTGCCCGACGTGCGGCCACGCGCTCGTCACCCGGCCCGACGAGCGGCGCGTGGCCACGCTGGTGTTCGCCGATCTGGTCGGGTTCACGGCGTTGTCGCAGGCAGCCGACCCCGAGCAGGTGAAGAGACTGGTCGACACGTGCTTCGGCGCGCTGTCGGCCGACATCACCGCATTCGGCGGGCGCGTCGACAAGATCGTCGGCGACGAGCTGGTCGCGATCTTCGGGGCGCCCGTCGCCCACGAGGACGACGCCGAGCGCGCGGTGCGCTGTGGGCTCCAGATGCAGCGCACGCTCGCGAGCTTCGCCGGACGCGTCGGTGTGAACCTCGAGATGCGCGTCGGGGTCAACACCGGCGAGGTGCTCGTCGGCGCGCTCCGCGGCGACGTCACCGCGATGGGCGACGTCGTGAACACCGCCAGCCGACTCCAGACCGAGGCCGCGCCCGGGCAGGTCGTGGTCGGTCTGGCCACCTACTCGGCGACCTCCGACGTCATCAGCTACGAGTCGCTCGGGTCGCTCGAGGTGAAGGGCCGCGACGGCACCGTCGACGCCTGGGTCGCGACGGGAGCCACCGCGCCACCGGGGCGGCGGCGGCGCGCCCGGGGGTCGATCGTCGGGCGTGATGCGGAGCTGACCATGCTGCGCGGGATCCTCGACGCGTCGGCGCAGCGCCACCGGGCACACCTCGTGATCGTCGCCGCCGATGCGGGCGTCGGGAAGAGCCGACTCGTCGGCGAGGTCGTGCGTGAGGCCGAGGCGTGCCGAGATGCGTACGTGCTGCGAACGCACTGCGTCCCGTACGGCGAAGGCGTGTGGTACCCGGTCGCGGAGCTCATCCGTTCGGCCTGCAAGATCGCGCCGGACGCGAGCCACGACGACGTCCGCGCTGCCGTCGAGCAGGTGATCGCCGACAGCGACCATGTCGACGACAAGGCCGAGGTGGCACGCATGACCCGGGGCCTGCTCTACGTGCTCGGGCATCCCGAGGCGATGGAAGACGTCGAGCCTTCGCGTGCGCGCGACGACGCGGTGCGATCGGCGCAGCAGATGCTCGGCTCGTTCGCGCGCGCCAAGCCCCTCGTCGTCGCCTGCGCGGACCTGCACTGGGCCGATGACGTCGTGCTCACGATGTTCGAGAAGCTCGTCGAGGGCCTGCGCGCGCTGCCGTTCACGCTGCTCGCCACGGCACGGCCGGAGCTGCTCGAACGCTGGACGCCCGCCCCCGGGCGCCACAACTTCACGCTGCTCAACCTCGATCCCCTCGACGCCGAGTCGGTCGCAGCACTCGCTGCCGAGCTTCTCGGGCCCGACGTCGACCCGGCCCTCGTGGCGATCCTGCACGAGCGGTCGGGCGGCAACCCGTTCTTCGTCGAAGAGCTCGCGGCGCTGCTCCGGGAGAGCGGACCGGAGATCGCACCCGAGAACGCACCGGCGCTGATCCAGGCCGGCAAGCTCCCCGCGACGCTGCGCGGCCTCGTCGCGGCGCGTCTCGACGCGATCGGTGCCGCCGAGCGGACGGTGCTCGAGGACTGCGCGGTGGTCGGCGCGACCGGTTCCATCGACGCGGTCCGCGCGCTCTCGGTGGCGCGAGGTGACGCGATCGACGTCGAAGACGCGCTCGCTCACCTCGACGGCCGCGAGCTCGTCAACCTCGACGGCGACGACTACTCCTTCCCGTCCGAGGTCGTGCGCACCGTCGCGTACGGGACGCTCGCCAAGGCCGAGCGAGCTCGGCGTCACGCGACCCTCGCCGACTGGTTTACAGCGCACCCGGGCACCGACGGGCCGGGCGAGGCCGTACGCGCCGCGCACCACTACGGCACGGTCGCGGACCTCCTCGGCGAGCTCGGGCCCGTCAGCGGGCTTCCCGCCGAGATCACCGACCGCGCCGTACCCGTGCTGGAGCTCGCGGCGAGCCGCGCCGTCGGCGCGGAGCTGTGGCAGAAGGCGGCGCGCCTCTACGACCAGTGTCTCCGGCTGCTGCCCGGCGACGAGCCCGAGGAGCACCGCTGGCAGCTCCAGCTCGGGCGCGCGCTCGCGAGCGCCGAGTACCGCGACCTGCCGACTGCGCACGCGGACCTCGAGGACGTGCTCGACGAGGCGCCCGAGCAGTCGCGCTTCCGGGCGCGGGCGCTCACGCAGCTCGCCGAGGTGCACCAGATGGAAGGCGACTACGCGCGGGCGTTCGCGGTCGTCGACGATGCGCTCGAGCTGTGGCGCGTGCTCGGCGAGGAGCACGGCCTCGCGACGGCTCTGCGCGCTCGAGGCCGCACATCGACATTCACGGGCGACATGGTGCGCGCCGACGCCGACTGCACCGAGGCACTCGAGGTGTACCGGCGCATCGGTGACCGGCGCGGCGAGGCCTGGGCGCTCGGCAATCTGGCGACGATCGCGTTCTTCCGCGGGCACACCGCGCTCGCGGAGGAGCGGTGCGTCGCCGCGAGCGAGATGTTCGAGGAGCTCGGCGACTGGGGCGGCCGGAGCTTCGCCCAGGCGTTGCTCGCGTGGGTCCGGTTCATGCAGAGCCAGCTCGACGAGGCGCAGGCGCTCGCGCTCGAGCTGCTCCCCGAGACCGAGGCGCGCGGCGACCGCTACGTGTCCGGACTGCTCGAGATGCTGCTCGGCAACATCGCGCTCTGGCGGGGGCAGGCGACGTCCGCGCTCGAGCGGGCGCGATCGGCGGTGCGGCGATTCCACACGCTCGGCGACCCGTGGGCCATCGGCCAGGCGACCGGCATCGAGCTGCGCGCGCTCGCGGCCGTCGGCGAGATCGAGGAGGCGATCGACCGCCTCGAACGCGGCGAGGCCACCGGCATGGCCGGCCTCCCGTTCAACGCGCTGCGCGCGCAGGTGCTCGTCCACATCGGCGATCCCGAGGCGCTGCCTGCAGCGCTGCACCTGCGGGGTGCCGAGGGCATCAGCGAGCAGATCGTCGCCAACGACACGGTCCGCACGCTCGGCCTCGCGATGCTGCAGGCGGGCCGGGTCGCCGAGGCGCTCGTGCAGATGGGCCGCCTCGAGGGACCGGGCGGGCCGAGCGAGCACGCGGACGCCGCGGCGCTCGCGCTCGCGCTCGCCGCCGACGGACGCGGCGACGAGATCACCGAGCCCGATGCCGCGCAGATCGACGCGGGGACGTACCTCGACCGCCTTCAGCTCTGCCTCGGCCGCGCCTTCGGCCGGCTCCATGCGGGTGCCGACGATGCTCCCGCCATGTTCGACGAGCTCGTCGAGGACGCCGACGGCACGGAGTCACGGCTCGACCAGGCGATCGTGCGACTCGCGCGCGCCCATGCCTGGCGCGCGCTCGGCCGCGACGACGCCGATGCCGCCGCACACGACGCCCAGGTGCGTCTCGCCGCGATCGGCACGAGCAGCCCCGGCTGGGACCGCGTCTTCACCCTCGCCAGCAAGGCCGACCGCGACTGACGTTCAGGCCCTCAAGCGGCGCGGATCTGGTCGAGGACCTTGGCGCAGGCGAGGCCGTCGGCGAACGTGGGGGCACCGGGGGGTGCGATGCCGGCCTCGACCGCGTCGCGCACCACCTCCGCCCAGCGGCGCATCGGCGTGAGGTGCGGGTCGCCGACGATCGACGGGCGCTCGTGCTCCTCGCGCGCACTGTCGTGGCGCCGCACGACGATCGCGGCGTCGGCGACGCACTCGAGCGTGCCCTCGTCGCCGACGACCACGATGCGCGGCGCCAGGGTCGCGGGGGCGGCGAACGTCGAGTCGATGCTCACGGTGATGCCGCCACTCAGGGTGAGCCAGGCACTGAACGCGTCCTCGGCGTCGCATGCATGCACTACGCCGTCACGGTCGGGGCGCTCGGCGATGACCGTGCGGCACGCGCCCCGTGCGTCGACGACCTCACCGAAGGTCCATCGCAGAGCGTCGACGATGTGCGACCCCCATGCGCCGACCCACCCCCCACCGGACGCGCGGTCGAAGAGCCAGCCGTAGGGCCGCAGCGGGACGGCCGATCCTGCGGAGTGGTGCGTCCAGGAGACGTGCTCGGGTCGCCCGACCGACCCGTCGCGGACGAGGTCGCGCAGCAGGACGCGCATCGGGTCGTACCGAAACTCGAAGTTGACGAGGTGCAGGCACTCCGCCGCATCAGCTGCGGCGACGAGCGTCTCGGCGTCAGTCGACGCCGCGCCGAACGGCTTGTCGCAGAGCACGGCGTGCTCGCCGTGCAGCGCCCGCCGGACGTGCGCGGTGTGGAGGAACGGCGGCGAGTGCACGGAGACCAGGTCGACGTCGTCGCGGTCGCAGAGTGTGGCGACGCCGGCGTCGTCGCGCGCCGACACGACGTCGACGATCTCACAGCCCTCCGTCTCGCGGAACACCGGCGCGACGACGCGGGCGCCGAACCCGGTGCCGATCACGCCGACGCGGACCGTCACTCGCCCACCGTCGCCTGCGGATCGGGGTCGACGCCGCCGACGCCCAGGTGCAGGCGCGCGAGGAACCAGTGCCCGAGCGGGCCGATCCCGAACGCGAACAGCACGGTGCCGATGCCGACGTCGCCGCCGAGCATCCACCCGACCACGAGCGCGGTGAGCTCGAGCACGGTGCGGACGATCCAGAGCCGGTAGCCCTTCGCCGCGATGCCGGTCATGAGCCCGTCGCGGGGGCCAGGCCCGAGCCCGGCGCCGATGTAGAGCGCCATGCCGAACGCCGTGATCACGATGCCGCCGAGCAGCATGAGCCACCGCAGCGCGTCGGGACCCGGCACGTCGACGACGTGCAGCCCGCCGTCGACGACGAATCCGACCGTGAGCGTGTTGATGACCGTGCCGATGCCGAAGCGCTGCCCGAGCGGGATCCAGATCACGAGGATGAGCAGCCCGAGCAGCACGACGACGGTGCCGAACGAGAGCCCGGTGACGTCGGCGAGGCCCTGGTGCAGCACGTCGTACGGGCTGACGCCGAGGTGCGCCTGGATCGTGAACGTGATCCCGATGCCGAGGACGAGGATCCCGGCGAGCAGACGTGGCAGGCGGCGTCGCAGCTCGGCGACGCTCGGGAAGGTGACGACCTCGAGCTCGGGCGCAGGGCGGCGCTCTCGGTGCCGCTTCGCGGCGCTCACGCGCGCACCAGCGCTGCAGAGTCGGCGTCGAGGAACAGGGTCACGTTGGGCCGGGTACGCAGGACCGACGCGGGGCACTCGGTCGTCACCGGTCCGCGCACCGCGCGCTGGACGGTCTCGCGCTTGCGCGCCTCAGGGACGATCGCGAGCACGTCCCGCGCCCGCAGCAGCGCGGGGATCGTGACCGTGATCGCCTGCCTCGGCACGAGATCGATGGACGCGAAGTGCCCTTCTCCGACCTGCTGCTGCCGGCACGCCCCGTCGAGCTCGACGACCTTGACGTCGAGCGGGTCGTCGAAGTCCGCGACCGGTGGGTCGTTGAACGCGAGGTGCCCGTTCTCGCCGATCCCCAGGCAGCAGAGATCGAGCGGATGCGCGCGCAGCAGCTCCGCGTACCGCGTGCACTCCGCCTCGGGGTGGGGCGCGTCACCGGCGATCTCGTGGAATGCACCCGGGTGGACGCGGTCGACGATCCGCTCGCGCATGTACCGCCGAAAGCTCGCCGGATGGTCACCAGGGATCGCGAGGTACTCGTCCATGTGGAAGCCGACCACGTGCGACCACTCGACGGACGGGTCACACGTCAGCGCGTCGAGGAAAGCCAGCTGGGAGTTGCCACTGGCGAACATGACATGCGCGCGGCCGCGCTCCGCCACCGCGTCGCGGATCGCGGCCGCGGCCTGGAGTGCGGCGACGGGCCCGAGCTCGGACGCGTCGTCGAAGACGCGGACCTCGAACGCGCCGTTCACGCGAACTGTGGGAGCCACTGCTTCGTGGCTGCCAGCAGCTCGTCGGTCATCGCGCCGAGCGCGTCGTAGTCGATCCGCCCGGCGAGCGGATCGGCGAGCATCGCGGTGAACACCGCGTCACGGTCGCCGGTGAGCGCGGCCTCGACCGTGAGCTCCTGGCTCACCGAGACGCGCCGGAGCTCCTCGGCGAGGGGCGCGGGGAGCGACGCGACGTCGCGGCCGCGGACACCGTCGCCGTCGACGACGCACATGCTCTCGACGACGACGTCGTTGCCGAGGTCGCTGACCTGGCCCGTGTTCGGGATGTTGAGCGGGAACCACCCGCCGCGGTCTTCCTCGTGGCAGACGACCACCGGCGCAACCATCTCCCCCGACGGCATCGTCGACACCTCGTCGGTGGCGATCATCGCCTCCATGTCGGCGATGTAGCGATCCTGCCACCGCTCGCGTTCCGCGATGTCGCTCAGCTCGACGCCCCATCGCCGCCCCCAGCCGGATGCCTCGGTGAGGAACCCGGGGAAGAACTCGACGAGGTGCCGGTCGCCGGCCGCGGGGAGCACGCCGAAGCGGTCGAAGAGCTCGAGCTTCACCTGGTTCACGGCGAGGAGATCGCCCTTCGTCCAGTCGGGTCCCTCGCTCACCTTCTCGTGGCCGAGGCCCTCGGGGAACGCCATCGCGAGCGGCTCGGCCGCGCGCTCGTCGGCGTGGTCGAGGAGCTCGCGCACCAGCACGAAGCCGTCGCGGCCGTCGACGTCGAGCGCGGTGACGAACGGGAGGTGGTTCACACCCGCCACGGTCGGGGTGATGGCGAAGAACGGGACGTCGAGCAGCAAGCTGAGCGTGAACTGCATGATCGTCACCTCGTGGCAGAGCCCCACGGTGGTGATCGGCGATTCACGCGTGACCGCGCGGCAGATCGTCGTCATCGGGTTCGTGAGGTTCAGCAGCCACGCGTCCGGACAGAGCTCCTCCATGTCGCGCGCGATCTCGAGGAAGATCGGGATGTTGCGCAGCGCGCGGGTGATGCCCCCGGGGCCCACGCTGTCGCCCACCGACTGGCGGATCCCGTACCGCTCGGGGATCTCGAGGTCGTGGCGCATCGACGCGAACCCGCCGGTCGAGATGGTGACGACGACGTAGTCGGCGCCCGTGAGGGCTTCCCGCTGATCGGTCGTGGTGGTGGCGCTGAGCCCGATGCCGCGGACGCGGGCGATGTGCTCGAAGAGCGACTGCATCTTCGGCAACGGCGCGGGATCGATGTCCTCGAGCACGAGCTCGGCGTCGTGCAACGCGGGCGTGTTCGCGAGGTCGACGAGCAGCTTCGGGACCCACTGGTAGCTGCCGCCCCCGATGACGGCGATCCGCGGCGTCATCAGCGGCTGAGCAGCGCGACGGTGAGCTCGACCTCCACCGGGGCGCCGCGTGGCAGCGCCGCGACCCCGATGGCCGAGCGCGTGTGCCGCCCGGCCGCGCCGAACACGTCGACGAGGACCTGGCTGGCACCGTCGGCGACCGCCGGCTGCTCGACGAACGCCTCGGTGCACGCCATGAACACGGTCATCGTGAGCGCGCGCTCGATGCCGTCGAGGCCGCCGAGCTCGGCGCGCAGCAGCGACAGCGCGTTTTGGACGCAGAGCGCCGCGCACTCCACCCCGTCGGCCGTGGTCACGTCGACCCCGAGCGTGCCCGTCGCGCGCAGATCGCCCTCGGCCGTCCGCGGCAGGCATCCGGACGTGCGGGCGGTGCGCCGGTGCACGACCACGCCGTCGAGCGGGTCGTGGGGCGGGAACGGACCGGGAAGGGTCATGCCGAGCTCGCGGAGCCGGGCTTCGAACGACATGCGCCCGGAGGCTACCGACCGCGGCGCAAGTACCCTGCGCCGCAGGTAGCCGTGGCCCGAGCGGCCCGGCGCGCAGCGCCGAGAGCGGGCAGGGTGACCTACCGGGGCAAGATCAGGGCGAGAGGTTGCAGCGCCTAGCCAAGGGCCCACGCGAGGCTGCCGGCGAGGTGCTGCAGGTAGGCCGGGCTCTCCCACGCGCGCGGGAAGTGGCCGAGGCTCGTGGACGACACGCGTCCGCCACCCTCCTCGAAGCACCACGCGAGCGGGAAGCCGAACGACGGCCGCTTCGCGCCCGGCGCGTCGAGGTCGAGCGCGGCATCCGGGACGCGCAGCAGGACGCGCGCGTCCGGGCGGAGGTCGCGGAACTGGTACACCTCGTCGTACCAGCGCCACGTCGCGCCGAGGTGACGCGTGGCGGGATGATCCAGCTCGACGACCTCGAGGTCGACCTCCTGGGTCCACGGGTGGCCGTCGAAGCGTGCGCCGACCAGCACGCCGTACTCGTCCCACCCGTAGCAGGAATCGGTCGCGGAGTGGATCGCGAGCACCGCGAGCGCGCCGGCACGCACGCGATCGAGGATGACGCGTCGTTGCGCCTCGCTCCACGGCGTCTCGCCGATCGTGAAGAGTGCGAGGGCGCGGGCTCCCCGAAGCGAGGCGTCGTCCAGCGCACGGACGTCGTCGACGCGCTGCGCCCGCAGCCCGTGGAGCTCCGCGACCTGCGCGACGCCGACCGCGGCCTGGTCGAGCACGCCGTGCACGCCCGCGGGCCCGTCGGCGTAGGGCGAGACCTGCGTCACGAAGAGGAGCTCGGGCATTCCGGCGCTCACGGTAGCGTCGCCATCAGAACCATGACGCGCACGTCACGAGCGAGCGTCCGCGCCGCACGTATCGTGCGGCGCAGCGAGCGAGCCGTGCAGGAGGTCGTGATGAGAGTTGGTTTCGTGGGGCTCGGCGCGATGGGTCTGCCGATGACGCGACATCTCGTCGAGGCCGGGCACGACGTCACGGTCGCGTCGCGGAGTCGCCCGGGGATCGACGCAGCCGTCGCGCTCGGCGCGCGTGAGGGCGCGGGCCCGTTCGAGGTCGCCGAGCGCAGCGAGGTGATGATCCTCTGCGTGCCGAGCTCGCCGGACGTCGTCGGCGTGCTGGACGCCGCGCTGCCGGCGCTCGGCGAGGGCACGATCGTCGTCGACACGTCGACCATCGACCCGGAGGTCGAGCGAGCGCAGCACGAACGGGTCTCGGCGACCGGCGCGCGGTACCTCGAGGCTCCGTTGTCGGGGGGCACGGCGGGCGCCGAGAAGGGCACGCTCACGCTGATGGTCGGCGGGAGCGAGACGACCCTCGCCGAGGCCCGCCCGGCCCTCGAGCCGTTCTCGGCCCTCATCGTGCACGTCGGCGGGCCCGGGATGGGGCAGGTCGTGAAGCTGTGCAACAACCTCATCTACGCGGCACAGATGCTGGCGACGGCCGAGGCGACCGTGATGGCGACGAAGGCCGGCGTCGAGCTGCCGCACCTCTACGAGGTGCTCACCCATGCGACCGGGGACTGCGTCGCGGTGCGCACCCGTCTCCCGGCCGAGGGCGTCGTCCCCGACAGCCCGGCGTCGAACGGGTGGAAGCCGGGCTTCATGACCGACCTGATGGCGAAGGACCTCGACCTCGCGATCGGCTACGCCGCAAGGGCGCGCACGCCGCTCTTCACGTCTGGGATCGTGCGCCAGGTGCTCGGCGCCGCGAGCGAAGCAGGCTACGGCCGCGAGGACTTCTCGGCGCTCGCGAAGGTGCTGCGCGACCTCGCGCACGTGTGACCACGCTCACGCTCGATCTCGGCACCAGCGCAACGAAGGGTGCACTCTGGGACGGCGTGGAGCTTGCGGCGATCACGCGATCCCCGATCGCAACGAGCCACCCCGAGCCCGGACGCGCGGAGCAGGATCCCGACGCGTGGTGGGCCTCGGTCGTGGACGTGTGCGCGCAGCTCCGGAGGGCGGACGGCGCACGGTACGACGCGATCGACGCCGTCGGATTCGCGGCCGCGCGCGAGACGTTCGCGCTGTTCGACGCGTCGCTGGCCGCGGTCAGCGCGGGGATCCTGTGGTCCGACCGGCGCGCAGCGGATCAGGTCGCCGGCTTGGGAGACGGCGCGGAGTTCCGGGCGCGCACGGGTGTCGTCCTCTCGCCGGGGTGTTGCCGCGCCAAGGTGCGGTGGACGATGGAACACGAGCCGGCGGCGTGGCGCGCGGCCCGGTGGCTCCTGTCGCCGCGCGATCTGGTGATCGCCCGCACGACGGGCAAGGTCGTCACCGACGAGACGCTCGCCTCGCGGACCGGCTGCTACGACCTCGACGGCGACCTGCTCGAGCACGACGCCGAGGTACTGCTCCCACCGGTCGTGACGGCGACGACAGTGCTGCAGGCCGCCGCGGGTGCGCGCGACCTCGGGTTGCGCGACGGCGTGTCCGTCATCGTCGGTGCGGGTGACCGGGCGTGCGAGGTGCTCGGGGTCGGGGCGACGACGCACACGCCTATGGTCTCGTGGGGCACGACCGCGAACGTCTCCGTGCCGGAGCACGGCCCCGCGGCCGCGTTCCCGACGGTGGCGCAGGTGTCGCGCGGTGCGCTCGGCGGCTTCCTCGTGGAAGCGGGCCTGTCCGCCGCGGGCGCCGCGATCGCCTGGCTCGCTCGCTTGACCGGGCGGGAGCACGACGACCTGCTGCACACCGCAGCGGCGGTCGCGCCGGGAGCCGGCGGTGTCGTCGCGCTCCCCTGGCTCGCCGGCGCGCGCGCCCCGTGGTGGGAGGCCGGCGCCCACGCCGCCTTCCTCGGGCTGACCGAGGCGCACAGCGCGCCCGAGCTGGCGCGCGCCGTCGTGGAGGGCGTCGCCTACGACGTCGCACGGTGCCTGGAGCTCGTCGCACCTGAGGCCGCCGAGCTCGCGCTCGCGGGCGGTGGTGCGGCGGATGCGTCGTGGCGTGAGGTCGTCGCCGGTGTCACCGGCTGTTCGGTCGTGCGGCGCGCGATCGACGACGCGGCATCGGTGGGCGCTCGGCTGCTCGTCGCGGTGGCACTCGGGGAGGTGCTCCCGCTCGACGACGTGAACCCGGTGGTCGCGCGGGAGGCGCCGGATCGCGCGCTCGTCGATGCCTATGCGTCGCTACGCGAGACCGCCGACGCGCTCGCGTCGGCGGTGATCGACGTGCAGTGAGCTCCGGGGGAGGGGCTCGAACCCTCAACCTTGGGATTAACAATCCCCTGCGCCACCAGTTGCGCCACCCCGGAATACGCGCTCGAGGATAGCAAGGCCCGAATCAGACCCATGATTGCGCGGTGCGTCCGCGTGCACGAGTGCACGACGTCGCAACACCCGAACTCGTGCTTGTTCCGACGAATCGATGGATCCGCTACCGCGCGATACGACTTGCCGAACTGGGTGCGGGGCACTCCAGTGATCGCCGACCAATGCGCTTCCGCCGCGTCGAGATCCAACCCTTCGTGCAGGTAGACGCGCACGCGAAGACGACCCTCGTCGATGTCGAAGAACCGACGCAGCCACGCACAGAAGAACGAGACCATCTGCGGATCGCTGTTCGCGAACACCACGACGCCATCCCTCTTCGAACCCTCTCCCGCGTACAGCGCCACGCCAGCAGCCAGGAAAGCGTCTTCGTCGAGGGCACCGAGTCTCGCGACCCCGGCGCGGTTGCACTCCTCGATCTCGCGCTCCTTGCGGTCCTGGCTGGGGTGGCGCCGCCGCCTCGGCCCCCAACGACGCTTCGACGGGGTGAAGGGGACGTCGCGGACCCAGAGGGAGACGGACGACTTCGACACGCCGAGCTCGTCGGCGATCTGTTGGAGGGTTCGGCCTGACGCGCGGAGCCGGCGGGCGGCCTCCTGCTCGCGGACCTTGCCTCGGTATCCCACGGCTCGACCGTATGCAGGGCGTGTGACACCATCATCGGATGCCGCGCTTGCGCATCGGGGTCGTGATCGGGTTCTGCGTCGGGTACTACCTCGGCACCCGGGCCGGGCGCGAGCGCTACGAGCAGCTGCGCGGGCTCATCGCGCGGACGCCGCTGTCGAAGGTTCAGGCGGCGTACGAGCTCGGGCTCGAGCGCATCCGCGACCGCGCGCCGCACGCGGGTGAGGCGGTCGTCCCGCCATCACCCAACTGAGCGTCGGGCGCCGATCCGCCGAGCAGCCTCGCGATCTCGGCGCGGTCGGCCTCGACATGCCGCTCCGCGGCCCACACCACCGACGCCAGGAGCAGCAGCGCGAACGCACCGATCAGGCTGCCGATGATCACACGTGCATCATCCGCCCCAGCAGTGAACACGCGGTGACGACGGCGTGGACCCCGCCTGCAGGTCCGATGAACGCAAGCCCGCCCTCCTAGGAGGCGAGCTCGAAGCGGAACTCCGTCTCGGCGCCGTCGAACTCGGTCTCGACCGGGTCCTGGTGCGCGGCGAGGACGCGGGCGGCACCGTTCTCGGCAAGGACGCGGGCCATCAGCACGTCGACCCCGTGGCGGCGAGCGTCGCC
The DNA here is from genome assembly GCA_036559825.1 of Acidimicrobiia bacterium. Classification (GTDB taxonomy): domain Bacteria; phylum Actinomycetota; class Acidimicrobiia; order IMCC26256; family PALSA-555; genus DATBSK01. The sequence continues at coordinate 22,811 of DATBSK010000074.1, forward strand.
GGCGGTCGCGCGCACGAGCGCGCGCCCGAGGCCGTGGTGCTGCCATTCGTCCGCTACCGAGATCGAGATCTCCGCCTGCTCGGGATGGGCGCGGTCGCGGTCCCAGTGCGCGACGGCGACGATCTCGTCCGCGTCGAACACAGCGAGCGCGCCGTGGTCGAGGCCGTCGACGAGCTGCAGGTGCGCACGGACGAGCGGCGCAGGATCGGTCGTGCCGGTGAGGAACCGGTAGTAGAGGCTCCGATCCGACATGCGCTGGAAGCTCGCGACCACGGCGTCGACGTCGCGCGAGTCGACCGGTCGCATCTCGAGCTCGGCGAATGGCTCTCGGCCGTTCATCCGGATCGTCCTCCAGGGAGAGTGCCGTGGGTCACATCGCACGGCATCGGTTCTGAAATCGAACCTAGTGAGTTCAGTTCCTGAATGCAACGGGACTAGGGTCACATTCGTGCGATGGAGCGAGATCGGCGACCAGCGCTGCTCGGTGGCCCGCACGCTCTCGGTGATCGGAGAGCGGTGGACGATGCTCGTCCTGCGTGAGGCGTTCCTGCGCACCCGGCGGTTCGACGACTTCCAGCGCAAGACCTGCGCGCCCCGCCCGATCCTCGCCGACCGCCTCCGGGTGCTGGTCGAGCACGGCATCCTCGAACGCCGCCCGTACGGCAACCATCCCGATCGCTACGAGTACCGGCTCACCGACAAGGGCCTCGACCTCTATCCCGTGATCGTCTCGCTGATGACGTGGGGTGACCGGTGGATGCCCGACGACGACGACATCCCGCCGGTGCAGCTAGAGCACAAGGACTGCGGTCACGTCACGCACCCCGAGCTCGCCTGCCCCGAGTGCGGCGCGTGGATCGGCGCGCGCGACATGGTCGCGATCACGACCGACACCGAGTCGACGCGCCGGAGCGCCTGACCCGAGATGCGCTCGCGCGGGTGGGTCGACGCGGCCACCGTCGACGAGTACCTCGGCCGGGTCGGCACGCTCGCCCCGCGCCTCGCCGGCGAGGCCATGGTGCTCGAGGTGCTGCCGGCGCACGTCGAGCGGGTCGCGGACCTCGGCTGCGGCGACGGGCGGTTGGTGACCCTCGTCCTCGACGCGCGGTCGTCGGTGCGCGAAGTCGTCGCACTCGACCGGTCGCCGCCGATGCTCGCCCGGGCGCGGGACCGGTTCGCTCCGGACGAGCGTGTACGGGTTCTCGACTGGGACCTCGCCGACGCGCTCCCCGACATCGGCATGTTCGACGCCGTCGTGTCGGGCTTCGCGATCCACCACCTCGACGACATGCGCAAGCGTGCGCTGTTCCGAGAGGTCAGGGCCCGGCTCGTCGCCGGTGGCGTGTTCGCGAACCTGGAGGTGGTGGCGTCGGCGACCCCCGAGCTCCACGCCGCGTTCCGAGCGGCCGTCGGCCGCGAGGAGGACGATCCCGAGGATCGCCTCGTCGACGTCGAGACGCAGCTCGGCTGGATGCGCGACGCCGGGCTCGACCAGGTCGACTGTCTCTGGCGCTGGCGCGGCTTCGCGCTCCTCTTCGGCCAGGCCCCGGTCGGCCCACGATGACGAACCGGTGGGTTGAGTGGCATCGTGCCTACGACGAACCCGGCTCGTTCCTCCAGCGTCGGCTCGCGCTCGTCCAGCACGAGATCGGGAGCGTCCTCGACGATCGCGCCGGCGAGCCCACGAGGGTCGTCAGCATGTGCGCAGGCCAGGGGCGCGATCTGCTCGAGGTGCTCGCCGGGCGCCCGGATGCTGCACGCGTCGCTGCCCGGCTCGTGGAGCTCGACCCGGACAACGCGGCGATGGCGCGCGCGACGGCAGCCGCTCACGGGCTGACCGGTGTGCACGTCGTCAGCGACGACGCGGGCACGATCGCCGCGTACGACGGCGCCGTTCCGGCCGACCTGGTGCTCGCGTGCGGGGTGTTCGGAAACATCGCCGAACCGGACATCGCCAACACGATTCGGATCCTTCCGCAGCTCTGCGCGCCGGGAGCGCGGGTGATCTGGACCCGGCACCGCCGGGAACCCGACGTGACGCCGACGATCCGGGGTTGGTTCGCGGACGCCGGCTTCGTCGAGACCGCGTTCCACGCGCCCGACGACACCTTCTTCACGGTGGCGGTAGAGCGGTTCACGGGCGCGCCCGCCTCGTTGCAGGCTGGGACGCGGCTCTTCACGTTCGTGGGCTTCGACGCGCTCGCGCGACAGGAGGACTGACCGTGGCGACGACCGACCGGCCGAGAGCGGCGCTCGGCTGCGCGTTCTTCGACCAGCTCTCGGCGCGCCACGTGGACGAGGGCGGCGAGCACCACGTGGAGCTCGACATCACCGACGACCTGCGCGGCCCGGCCGGCTCCGTGCACGGTGGGCTCGTCGCGATGCTCGTCGACGTCGCCGGCGCCTACTGCCTCACCGTCGCGAGCGGCAAGCTCGTCGCGACCGCGTCCACGAGCGTCGAGTACCTGTCGGCCGGGCGGGTCGGTCCCCTCCGGGCGACGGGTGAGGTCCTGCGGGTCTCGGCCAACCGGGGCGTCGCCCGCGTCCGGGTGATCGACCGGGGCAAGGAGGACCGGCCCGTCGCCGCCGCCCTCGTGAGCGTGAGCTTCCTCGCCGGCGACGACTTCGTGCCCAACACGAGCTGAGCTAGAGGCGCGCCATCCTCCGGAGCAGCCGGTCGGTGACGCGCGTTGTGGGGCCGGCAGGGATCGAACCTGCGACCGAGGGATTATGAGTCCCCTCGAGAGGTCACGGCAATTCGAGCCGACGCGCAGAATCGTGCGCTGACCTGCAATGTTGTGTCGCGCTGTCTCGCGTCACTTCGTGTGGCTTTCCAGTCTCCCGCGGGACCGTCGCGGGACCTCCGACGCCTGATCCGGGCGCGTCGCCTGCTGCGGCACGGCGGCTGCGCACGGCGCGCCTGAGGTCGACGCAGACTGCGACGCCCACGACGATCAGGCCGAGCCCGGTGAGGAGGAGCCCGAGCCGGAACCCGCCCGGCGAGTACCGGAATCGAACGATCGACGCACCTCTGGGGACGAAGACACCTCGAAAGGCGACATCCGTCGGGAGGATCTTCACGTACGCGCCGTTCACGGACGCGTGCCAACCTGGGTAGTAGGCATCCGTGAACACGAGGAGTCCCGCGCATGGCGTGTCCACCTTGATCGTGATCTCGGTCGACGACGCGGCCACGAATCGTGCGCTGCTCGCGTCGGGCCGGCGGCAGGCATGCAACTTCGAGATGTCCCTCGTCCTTGCCTCGACGACCGCTTCCCGCGCCGGGTCCTTCCGAGTGACGTCGACGCGCCCGTCCTCGCGTCGCGGCTCGCCCTTCGAGAGAGCGGCGATAGCGCGCGCCTCGTCGTCGACGGTGGAGACGCGGTGCACGACGAACGCCCGTGGAATGGCCCGTTCGTTCTCGAAGACGCGCTTACGCGCGCTCGAGTAGACGAGGCGATAATGCGCCGGGGTCTTGGTTCGGTGGCCCGCGACCATGTACCGAACGCCGAGCAGGTCGAACATCCGGTTGTTCTCGAACGTCTGGGGACCGTGCGATGACTCGATCGCCGTATAGCGATCGACGATCGACGGTGAGATGAAACGCCGGAGGTAGCGCCAGTAGCGCTCGATGTACACCGCGTCGAGTACCCGAGGATCCTGCAATCCGTAGGCGCTCGACGTGTCCGGAAAGAGCACGCCCCGTGGGCTGAAGACTCGGGCTTGGTTCTGGGCGGTCCGCCCCCGGACGAGCCTGATCCAGTCTGTCTGTGGGAACGGGTCGGCACGATCGGCGTAGATGCCACGAGGGGCCAGCATGACGAGCTCGACGAGTACCAGTGCGCAGACCACCGGTACCGCGACGCGCCTGGGCGCGAACGCCACGAGGAGCATCAGACCGAGAAACGTGATGGCGGCGAGGCCCCAGCCGCCCGAGAGGTCGAAGTCCCCGAGTCCGAGATCGAGATCGGGGCCGGCTGTGATCGCGAGCAGCGCGAAGAGCACGACGGCGACGGCCGCGCCCAGCCCGAGCCGGGCGCGCGGGATCTGCCCACGACGCAGCGCCTCGACACCGATCCCGGCGAGGATCGCAGCTGCGAACGCGATGACCGGCGTGGCGAAGACCGGCCACAGCACGACGTTGACGAGGGGGATGTGACGCGTCCACTCGACGAGGTCACCGCCGTAGATCCTCAGCCCGACGGCAGCGCCGATGACGGTGAGGAGCCACCCGCGGTGCTTCTTCACGAGGTCCGGGCTCACGAAGGCGACGACGACGAGCGCGCACGCACCCGCGCCGATCCAGTTGCGTGTCCCCGCGAACGGGTTGCCGATCGATGCCGGGCTGATCGTCGGGACGATCCAGTTCAGCATCGCTCCCGCGGGATCGGTCAATGGACGGAGGCTCGGGAGCTGGTCGTGAGAGTTGACGGACCTCGGTACGTACTCGGCGAACAGCAGGAGGAGGGGGGCGCTGAGCATGAGTCCGACCGCGGCGCCAGCCGCGAGTCGGAGCGCGCACTTCGCGCGCGGCCACACGCGTGGCCCGAACCAGAGGCGCAGCAACGCGTACAGCGACGCACTCGTCAGGGCGACGAAGGTCGGCTCGGGCATCCCGACGGCGATCGTCCCCGCGATGGCGACGCCCAGGATCGCGAACGACGACCACGCGCGCGACCTCGAGCACCACTCGATGCAGGCGAGCAGGATCGGCAGGTAGAGGTAGACCCGGAACCAGTCATTGTTGTTGTAAGCGAAGAACCATCCGGACAACGCGAACACAGACGCCGCGACGCTCGAGGACACCGGCGCGAGACCGACGACGCGGGCGAACAGATACGTCGCGCACCCGATCAACAGCAGCGCTACGAGCATGCTCAGGTCGTGAACACCGGCCCGGGGATCGAGGTGGTAGGGCAGCAGCAGTGGGTCGAAGGCGGCGCTCTGCATGTTCGCGGCGAGCGGGGCGCCGATTCCCTCGTACCGGTTCCAGATCGGCGGCTCCCCGTCGGCGAGGGCCCGGTGCACGGTGCGCGCCCAAGGAGTCAAGGCCCAGGCGCCGGCCCCGGGATCGCCGCGCGGGTCGTTCCGGACCTGTTCGGAGGTCAGACACCGGGCAAAGCCGAGGCTCGCCTGCTCACTGCCATGATCGATGTCCGACTGGCTGACGCACGCCCGCCCGCTCACGCCCTGGACGCGGTCGTGCATCATGAGCGTCTTGCCCTCGAAGACGATCTCGCTGTAGGCCACGACGATGACGAGGATCACGACCATGACGCCGACGACGTCATGCCATGGAAGTCGCTTCGACGCGTCGGCCGCCCGAACGATCAGGCGTCGTCGGTCATGGGCGGCGACCGGTGGCGCCGCCGCGAGGTGCTTCTCATCGGCGGTCACGCGCGCTCGTCGCCAGATCGGGTCGCGATGATGGTCATCTCGCCGAACGGGAGCCGCCACACGATGTGCCGTGCCGGCGGCAGCGCGCGGTAGGCGCCGGCCACGATCGGTGTGACGAAGCGCATCGGGTAGGTCGCGCCCTGGCCGTGGACGTACGCGAGGGTGACGGCCTTGCGGGTCGTCCGCACGGACAGCCTTGAGAGCCCGGCGCGTCCGAGCAGGCGACGGAGCCCATCACGCGTGAGGTACGAGACATGCTCCTCGCGGTACTGCGGCCAGGCCGAGCCGAGCATTCGTCGCGCGACCGAGTCCACTCTGGGCGTCGACACTGCGAGGACACCTCCAGGCGCGAGCCGTTCTCGTGCCTCGGCCATCTCCACGATCGGGTCCCGTACGTGCTCGATGAAGTCGACCATCGTGATTGCATCGAACGACTGGTCAGGAAAGGGTCGATCGGTGAGGACGCCGGTGTGCAACGAGATAGCACGAACCCCACCTACTAACCGGCACCACCGGAACCGCATCAAGCCCACTCGGCGGCGGTGCGGGGCTGATACTCGAGGGCGGACTTGCTACGACACTTGGTGGTGTCTCGCTGGCATCTGGGGTTGGAGCGGCCGGATTGGATGCCGAAGATTGCTTGCATGGCAGCACAGGGGCCTGTAGAGGCGCTGGACTCGGGCTCATTGGCTCCGGTTTCGCTGCACCTGGTCTCCTGGCGGATCTTGGCTTGATCCAAGAACACAGTGCCTTTGCCGCGCTGGCCAGATACGGACTGATTGCCGGGGCGTTTCGTCGACAGCAACGAACGTTGTTCCCGGTGACACGACAGCTATTCCGACATCTTCGTTCGCTCACCTCACCTCGGTGACGGATCCCCTCGGCCGAGCTACGACCGCGAAACGCGAGGCCAACTCCTACAACTCGGGTCCGCCATGGTCCATCACCCTGCCGTCCACCGCCAGGATGATTGGGTAGGAGGCATCGGTTTCCTCAATCAGCCGTCGTAGACGGTGTCGAACCCGCCGTCGAACTGGAACAGGTGGTGGGCCGATGGAGCTTCACTGGCGCACCGAGGTCGTGGGCCAGCTTGCCGACGCGATGCCGATCGACGAGTACCGGCTGCTCGTCCGGGTGCTCGGCGTGCTCGGACCGCGGTTCGGCGAGGCGGCCGGACTCGCTCGCCGGGATGTCGACCTGCTGCGGCGTCGGCTTCATGTTCGCGACAGCGTGACCGAGGTCGGCGGGCGCCTCGTTCGGACGACGACCAAGACCTACGCGACTCGCCAGCTCCCGCTCCCGCCGACGCTCGCCGAGGCGCTCACGGCCCACCTCGCGGGCGTCGACCCGGCTCCCGACGCGCCGATCTTTCGGGCGCGCCGGCCGGAGGGCGGCTGCGGTATCGCGCGTTCCAGGGTCGGGTGTGGGCGCCGACGCTGAAGCGGATCGGGCTCCCGGCGGCTGGGCTCCACGTCCTGCGACACTCGGCGGCGGCGCGCATGATCCAGGCCGGGGCGTCGCCGAAGGCGGTGCAGACGATCCTCGGGCATCGTTCCGCGGCGTTCAGGCTGACCGTATACGGGCACCTGTTCGATGCCGATCTCGACGATCTCGCGGCGCGACTCGAATCTCCCGCGGGACCGTCGCGGGACGCGCTCGTCGTGATGCCGAATGCGGCACGCGCATCGAACGCCTGACCTGCATCAACGCAGTGGGGCCTGTGTAGTCGCGGTTGATGGCTGTCGGTGTGGTTGCGGTTGATGGTTGACGGGTGATGTCAGTGTGAGCGTGCTCGCTTCTTGCGCACCTCCCCTCTGCTGGTTCGTAGGACGGTCCGGATTCTGGCTCCCTCGCACCA
>DATBSK010000075.1:0-26401 GCA_036559825.1 Acidimicrobiia bacterium
TGGACCCGAGCACTTCGATCGCGATCGTGAGATCGTGCGGCGCGAGCGTCCAGATGCTATCGGTGTCGGTGCGTGGACTCGTCCAGTTGGCTCGCGTTGTGCGGATGCCGTGGATCGCGCCCAGCGCACCCGAGTGAGCGAGCCATCGCAACCGCTCGACGCCCGGGTGATAGCGCCACACGTGCATGACATGCAGACGATCTCGGAAACGAGCGGCGACGCGGCGTGCCTGCTCGACATCAGTCGTCAGTGGCTTCTCACAGAAGACAGGAACTGGCCACTCCGCGATCGATTCGAGAATCTCGCAATGCGAAGTCGCAGGTGTCGCGACGATGACTCCCTGCGCGCCCTGGAGAGTGTCGAGCGCCGACGTCGCCGTCTCGGCCCCTGACCGTGTGGCGGCGTGACGAGCCGCCGCGGACGCGTCGCAGACCAGGACCGTCGCTCCGAGCCCGGAGAGCTCGCGCAGGATCGTGAGGCCCCAGCGACCGGCTCCGACGAGGCCGATGACGACGGACATCGACGCGGAACGTACAGCGCAGCGCCATGTGCGCGCGAGCCTGCGCGGTCAGGCGCCATCGATCCGGAAGACCCCGTCCGTGCCCGACAGCACGTAGAGCTCACCGTCGGCGTCCTCGCCGAACGAGGTCGGCTGTGACACCGTGACGCCGAGGTCGCGGTGCTCCGCGACGCCACCCGTGTCATCGAGACGAAGCGCGCGGAGCGTGCCGTCGCAGTTGTCGGTGTAGATGTACGCGCCGCGGAGGGCAGGGATGCGCGAACCCCGGTACACGTATCCGCCGATCACCGCACATGCGCCGGTGGCGTGGTCGATCTCGAACACCGGCGGGATGGTCTCCCGGGCGGAGTCGGCACGGAAAGAGTGTGTGCCCTCGACCAGCGGCCAGCCGAAGTTCGCGCCGCGGGCGTCGGCAAACGGGATCCGGTCGATCTCCTCCCAGGCGTTCTGGCCGACATCTCCGATCCAGAGGTCGTCGGTCTCGCGGTCGAAGGAGAACCGCCACGGGTTCCGCAGCCCGGACGCGAGCACCTTCGCGTTCCCGCTCTTGGGATCGATTCGGACGATCTTGCCGAGGAGCGTGTCGGGCGACTGCGCGTTCCCCTCCGGTGCGTGGCCCGGACCCTGGTCGCCCGCGGCGCCACCGTCGCCGAGCCCGAGATAGAGCGCGCCGTCCGGACCGAACGCGAGCTGACCTCCGTTGTGGTTCGGCTGCGGCTGGTCGACCGTCAGGAGCTCACGCCGGCTCCCCGTGTCGGCGATGCCGCCCCCGCCGGTCGACGGACGGAAGTCGTACTGGTCGACCACGGTCTCGCCACGACCACCGGAGTAGTGGACGTACATCGTGGCGCCGTCGGGGGAGAACACGAGTCCGAGCAGTCCCTGCTCGCCGCCTGCGGTCACTCGACTCTCGATGTCGAGCACGGGCCGGCGAGCTGTCGTGCCGTCGACGAGCGCGACGACACGGCCGCCTTGCTCGGCGACATAGAGCGCGGGGTCGCCGGCGCGGGTCGCGAGGGCCGTTGGTGCAGATGCGTCGCCGACGCGCGCGAGCCGGACTCGGGCCTGGGAGAGGTCCGGCGCGGCACCACCGGTCGTGCTCGGTGCGACCGTCGTGGTCGTCCGCGGCACGGGGCGGTCGCGGGCTTCGGAGCCGCCGTCGCCCGAGCACGCGGCGACCACCGCGACGAGCACGATCGCGGGGGCGAGCCGTGCTCGACGCATCACGGCGAGGCTAACGGTGGCTCGAACGGCCGGGATCGCGGGAGCCGCACGTACGATGGGACGGTGAAGTACGTGGTGCTGGTGCCGGACGGCTGCGCCGACGAGGCCATCGAGGAGCTCGATGGCCGCACGCCGCTCGAGGCGGCCGCGATGCCGAACCTCGCCGCGGTCGCGGCGCGTGCCGAGGTCGGGCGCGCGGCCGTGATCCCGCCAGGGCTCCCTCCGGGCAGCGACGTCGGCAACATGGCGATCCTGGGCTACGACCCCGCGGAGTTCCACACCGGACGCGCGCCCATCGAGGCCGCGGCGATGGGTGTCGAGCTCGGCCCGGACGAGGTCGCGTACCGGTGCAACCTCGTCACGCTCGGCGAGGGCGAGATCATGCTCGACTTCGCGGCCGGTCATCCGACCGACGCGCAGAGTCATCCGATCATCGCCGCGCTCGAGGCGAGCCTCGGCGGTGGCCGTGACGGCGTCCGCTTCCACCCGGGTGTCGAGTACCGCCATCTCTGCGTCGTGCCGCGCGAGTGGGCCGACGCCGAGTGCGTGCCGCCGCACGACCTCACCGGGCGGGCAGCCGTGTGGCCGACCGGCCCGGCAGCCGGGAAGCTGCGCGGCCTGATGGACGCGTCGCGCGACGTCGTGCACGAAGCCGCGGCCGCGACTGGGTGCGCGGCGACCCAGATCTGGCTCTGGGGCCAGGGCGTGCGGCCGACGTTGCCGCGGTTCGAGGACCGGTACGGCATCGCCGGCCGGCTCTCCTCCGCGGTCGACCTCGTGCGCGGTCTCGGCGTGCTCGCGGGCATCGAGGTGGTCGACGTGCCGGGCGCGACGGCCGGCTTCGACAACGACTACGCCGCGCAGGCACGAGCGTGCGTCGACTCGCTCGACTCCCGCGACTTCTTCCTGCTCCACGTCGAGGCGACCGACGAGGCGGGGCACCAGGGCGCGGTCGACGAGAAGGTCAGGTCGCTCGAGCGCTGGGATGCCGACATCATCGGGCCGCTCGTCGCGGCGCTCGCGGGCGAGCCGTTTCGCGTGCTGATGCTGCCTGACCACGCCACGCCCTGCTCGGCGCGCACGCACACGAGCGAACCCGTGCCCTACCTCCTCTACGACTCCACGGTCGACGGCCCGGGCGGCAGGTACACCGAGCCGGCGGTCGCCGGCGCGGCGCCGGTGCTCGCGCACACGCTCATGACGCGCCTCGTCGCCTGAGCGAGCCGGCCCGACCTCGCACCGCGGCAGGGTGAAGGGCTGAGGAGACGCCGCCGGCTGGTTGCCGGGTGCCCGGACGGTCCGATAGAGTGGAGGCGTCCCGCCGCTTCGGTGCGGCGCCTCCCCCGCCACTGGCAGGGGTTTCCACACGGCCTCTTCCGTCGTTGCGCACCGGACGCCGCGTGCTCGCTTGAGATCTCCGTCGCCGGTCCGACTGGCGGCGCCGATCACCTGGCAAAGCCGAGCGTCCCGTGCCGACGGGACCGGCTCGTCCCTTGAGGAGCACCAGACACATGAGCACCACGGAGCTGGACCGCTCGACGCTCGACGGGAAAGACCGCGAGCAGCTCCACGCCATCGCCGGCGCGATGGGCGTGAAGGCCCCGACGCGCATGCGCAAGGCCGAGCTGATCGACGCGATCCTCGCCGCCGCGACCGGCGACCCGTCGTCGGGGAACGGCGGTGAGCCCGAGGACGCGGGGGAGTCGGGCGCGCGGCGCACGATCCGATCCGCGCGTGCCTCCGAGCTCGAGGGTTCGTCGATCGAGGACCTCGCCGCGGAGGAGGACTCGCTGGCCGCCGGCGACGACGAGGGCGATGCCGAGGTTGCGCCGCGCCCGGTGCGCCGGCAGGCGTCCGCGAACGAGGCCGACGACGGTGACGGCACGGCCACGGAGGCCCGAGAGGGCGGCGACGGCGAGAGCCCGTCCGAGCAGGGCGCCGCGCCGCAGATCGACCCCGAGGACGAGCGCGCCTCGTACGGCGACGGCAACCAGAACCGCCGGCGCCGGCGCCGCCGCGGCCGCGGCGGTGACGGCGAGCCGAGGCCCGCCAGCGAGCCTCAGGGTGAGCCGGTCGCGGTGCAGGGACTCCTGGAGCTGCGCGACGAGGGCTACGGGTTCCTGCGCACACGCGGCTACCTCGCGAGCGCGAACGACGTGTACGTCTCGGCGTCGCAGGTCCGCCGCTTCGGCCTGCGCAAGGGCGACTTCGTCGAGGGCTTCTCGCGTCCGCAGGCGAGCAACGAGAAGTATCCGGCGCTGCTCCGCGTCGACACGGTGAACTCGATCACGCCCGAAGAGGCGGGGCGGCGGCCGCGCTTCGAGGACCTCACGCCGCTGTTCCCGGACCAGCACCTGCACCTCGAGCTCGCCGACAACCCGACCGAGGTCACCGGTCGGATCGTCGACCTCCTGTCCCCGATCGGGAAGGGCCAGCGCGGTCTCGTCGTCTCGCCCCCGAAGGCCGGCAAGACGACGATCCTCAAGCAGGTCGTGTACTCGGTCGAGCGCAACAACCCCGAGGTGCACATGATGGTGCTCCTCGTCGACGAGCGGCCCGAAGAGGTCACCGACATGCGCCGCCACGTGCTGCACGGCGAGGTGATCGCATCGACGTTCGACCGCCCCTCCGAGGAGCACACGCAGGTCGCCGAGCTCACCATCGAGCGGGCCAAGCGACTCGTGGAGGTGGGCCAGGACGTCGTCATCGTGCTCGACGGCATCACCCGTCTGGCCCGTGCCTACAACCTGGCCGCGCCCGCCTCGGGCCGCATCCTCTCGGGTGGTGTCGACTCGACCGCGCTGTACCCGCCCAAGCGGTTCTTCGGTGCGGCCCGAAACATCGAGGAGGGTGGCTCGCTCACGATCATCGCGACCGCCCTCATCGAGACCGGCAGCCGGATGGACGAGGTCATCTTCGAGGAGTTCAAGGGCACCGGCAACATGGAGCTCCGGCTCGACCGCCGCATCGCCGAACGCCGCATCTATCCGGCGATCGACGTCGAGGCCTCGAGCACCCGCCACGAGGAGCTGCTGTTCGAGCGCAACCAGCTCAACCAGGTCTGGAAGCTCCGCCGGGTGCTCAACGCCCTCGACTCCGACGGCGGCGGCTCCTCCGGCCGGGGCCTCGACCTCCTGCTCGAGAAGCTGAAGACCACGACGAGCAACTCCGAGTTCCTCGCCGAGGTCGCCAAGGCACCGTCGCTCGGCACCTGAGACGCTCGGCGGGAATCGGTCACGCCCGCGCGCGGTTCAGGTCTGTCGTCCGTCGCCGGCACGGGCAGCGGTAGATTCGCCGGCACAGATCGGAGGCATCGATGAAGGCCGACATCCATCCCGACTACCAGGTGTGCACGGTGCACTGCTCGTGCGGGAACGAGTTCACGACGCGGTCGACGGTCTCGTCACTGCGCGTCGAGCTCTGCTCCGAGTGCCACCCCTTCTACACGGGCAAGCAGAAGCTGGTCGACACCGGCGGACGCGTCGAGCGGTTCCAGCGCCGCTACGCGAAGTCGAAGGGCGCGCTGGCGCAGCGCGCGTCGAACAAGGGCTGACATCCGTGGCCGACCCGCGCTTCATGGGTGGCCAGGCGGTCATGGAAGGCGTCATGATGCGCGGCGCCCGCACGTGGTCGGTCGCGGTGCGCAGTCCGGACGGCGGGATCGAGCTCGCCGTGAACGATGCTCCCAGCTGGGCCGAGCGCTGGTCGAAGATGCCGATCGTGCGCGGTGTGATGTCGCTCGCAGAGTCGCTCAACCTCGGCTTCAAGGCGCTGCTGTGGTCCGCGCACCGGCAGCTGCCGGAAGAGGAGCGGATCTCCGAGAAGGCGATGGGCTGGACGATGGCCGTCGCGGTCGTGTTCTTCGTCGGCGTGTTCCTCGTCCTGCCCGCGTTGGGCACGAACGCGCTCGGTGATCGGCTCGGGGTCGACGGGTTCGCGTACCACCTGCTCGAAGGTGCGATCCGGCTCGCGATCTTCCTCGGTTACCTCGTCGCGATCGGCTTCCTGCCCGACATCAAGCGCGTGTTCCAGTACCACGGCGCCGAGCACAAGGCGATCGCCGCGTACGAGAACGACGTGGAGCTCACGCCCGAGGTCGCGCAGCAGTTCACCACCCAGCACGTCCGCTGCGGCACGAACTTCCTGCTCACGGTCATGGTGACGACGATCGTGGTGTACGCGTTCGTCGGTCGGCCGGCGCTGCCGTTGCTCGTCCTGTCACGCATCCTGCTCATCCCGCTCATCGCAGGGTTGGCCTACGAGTTCATCCGGTTCTCGGCGCGCCACATGGACAAGCGATGGGTGCGCGTGGTCATGCGTCCCGGCTTGGCGCTCCAGCGCCTCACGACGCGCGAGCCGTCGCTCGATCAGCTCGAGGTCGCGATCACGAGCCTGCGTGCCGCGATGACCGCGGAGCAGCTCGCCGAGGTCGAGTCGCGCACCGCGACGACACCGAGCATGCTGACGCCCGCCTTCCGCGGCGCGCTCTAGCGCGCGTCGTCACCCGGAGCCGCCGAAGGCGGCCGGTACCCTGGTCTCGTCATGTTCGAGCAGCTTGCGGACCTCGAGACGGAGCTGGAGAAGCTCGAGTCGCGCCTGCCCGAGCTCTACGCGAGCGGTGACCAGTCGGCCGCGCGCGACGCGGGTCGACGGCACGCGGAGCTGAAGCCGATCGTCGAGACGTACCGCGACTACGTCGCCGCGGCGGCGGAGCTCGAGGACGCCCGCGAGCTGCTCAAAGCCGAGCAGGACGCGGCGATGCGCGACTACCTGCGGGTCGAGTCGGACGAGCAGGAGCGCAGGGTCGGCGAGCTCGAGGCTCGGCTGCGGGAGCTGCTCGTCCCGCGTGATCCCAATGCCGGCAAGAACGTCATCCTCGAGATCCGGGGCGCCGAAGGCGGTGAGGAGGCGAACCTCTGGGCCGCCGACCTGCTCCACATGTACGAGGCGCTGGCGAAGCGCCACGGCTGGAAGACGGAGATCCTGACGAGCCAGGCCTCGGAGATGGGCGGGTTCCGTGAGGTCGCGCTCGTGATCAGGGGTGAGGACGCGTGGGCACGGCTCAAGCACGAGGCCGGGCCGCATCGCGTCCAGCGCGTGCCCGTCACCGAGAGCCAGGGGCGCGTGCACACGAGCGCCGCGACCGTCGCCGTGCTGCCCGCGGCGGAAGAGGTCGACGTCGACCTCGACCCGAACGACCTCGAGATCGACGTGTACCGCTCGAGCGGCCCTGGTGGTCAGTCGGTCAACACGACGGATTCGGCCGTCCGCATCACCCACGTTCCGACCGGCCTCGTCGTCACCTGCCAGGACGAGAAGAGCCAGCTGCAGAACAAGGAGAAGGCGTTGCGCATCCTGCGATCGCGGCTGCTGCAGGTCGAGCGCGAGCGCCAGGAGTCGGAGCTCTCGAACGCGCGCCGCGACCAGGTGAAGGGCGGTGGGCGCTCCGAGAAGATCCGGACGTACAACTACAAGGAGAACCGGGTCACCGACCATCGCGTCGGTCTCACGCTGCACGCTCTCGAGCAGGTTCTCGCCGGTGGCGAGCAGCTCGACGAGATCGCCGACGCGCTCACGGCCGCAGAGCGAGCCGAGCAGCTCGGCGACGCGTGACGTCAGGGGTCACGACGTGGCGCGAGCTGCGCGCCGACGCGGCCGCTCGACTCGCCGCCGTGATCGCAGATCCCGAGCAGGAGGCTCGGTGGATGGTCGAGGAGGTCTCGGGGCTCGCCAGCGCGTCCCTCGTCGCGGCGGACGGCGCGGTCGCGCCCCCCGGGGCGGCGGCGCGGCTCGACGCGATGCTCGATCGCCGCACGGATGGCGAGCCGCTCCAGTACGTGCTGGGCTCGTGGTCGTTCCGCGGGATCGACCTGTTCGTCGATCGGCGCGTGCTGATCCCGCGACCGGAGACGGAGGTCACCGTCGAGGTCGCGATCGCCGAGGCGGCGAGCCTCGGCGCGCGGCGTGGCCGGCGCTCCGTGTGGTCGGGCACGACGACGGCGTACGCGGTCGCGGATCTCGGGACTGGGAGCGGCGCGATCGCGCTCGCGCTGGCCGCCGAGCTCCCCGATGCCGAGATCTGGGCGAGCGATCGCAGCCCGGAGGCCCTGACGGTGACACGGGCGAACCTCGCCGGCGCGGGCACCACCGCGACGCGCGTCCGGGTCGCCGAGGGCGACTGGTTCGACGCGCTGCCCGACGGGCTGCGTGGGCAGCTGCGTCTCGCCGTGAGCAACCCGCCGTACGTCGCCGCACACGAGCTCGACGACCTCCCGCCGGAGGTGGCTCGCCACGAGCCTCACGCCGCGCTCGTGAGCGGGCCGACCGGGCTCGAGGCGACCGCCCGGATCATCGCCGACGCGCCCCGCTGGCTCGAGCCCGACGGGGTCCTCGTCGTCGAGATCGCCGCTCAACGCGCGGACGAGACGACGCGCCTCGCGCACGAGGCCGGCTTCGTCGACGTGCGCGTCGAGCGTGACCTCACGGGTCGTGACCGAGTGCTCGTCGCGCGGGGTCCCGAACGAGGTCGGTAGCGTGGAGCCATGCCTGATCAGCTGGACGTGGACGCGATGCTGCAGCGCTTCCGTGACCGCGCCGCCGCGGTGCGCGAGCGGCCGTTGCCGCCGGTCGCCGGTCCGGAGCGGCAGCGGTTCGTGGAGCAGGCCGAGCTCGACTTCCAGGACTTCTCGATCATCGGTGACGCGAGCTGGGAGTTCGTCGACGGCGTGCTGACGCTCCGCGTCGACCTGTCCTGACGGCGGCGGTGACGTTCGAAATGATGCGTCCCTCACCTTGACATGGGGCGTTGAGAGACGCATGTCGAGATTTCTCGGGATTTGTCGCGCGCGACCCGGCCTGAGTGTCACACCCCTCTGTCATGGTGGGCGGCATGGACACCGAGACGCGCGACCTGCGCACCGCCCTGGAGAAGTGGGGGCGCAACCATGAGCCGCGGCTGCTGGACGGGCCCGCGGCGGCGCGTGAGCTGCGGCGGGTGGCGCGCATGGAGGCGATCTGTGCCTCGGTGAAGACGCGCCTGGCCCGCCGGGTGGAGGAGACCAACGCCTGGCAGCGCGGCGGCCACAAGTCCGCGGCGCACTTCGTGGCCCGTCAGACGGGTACGAGTGTCCATCAGGCCGTGGTCACGCTGGAGACCGGCGCGCAGTTGGAGGAGCTGCACGCGACCGCGGATGCGTTCGCGACCGGGCGGCTCACCCAGGCCCAGGTCAACGAGATCGCGCCCGCCGCGGCCGCCGCACCCGATCACGAGGTCGAGCTCCTGGTGTTGGCCGAAGACGACCGCAACCAGGCGCGGCTGCGGGACCGGTGCCGCCAGGTGAAGGCGGACGCGACCGACGCGCTGGCACGCCGCAACGCGGTGCACGCGGCCCGGGCGGTGCGGACCTGGACCGACGCGGGCGGCACCTGGCACCTGCACGCCAACGGCACCCCTGACGCCGGCGCGCGGATCATGGCAAGGCTGAACGCCGAGACCGAAGTCGTGTTCGCCGAAGCCCGCAAGGCCGGCGTCCGCGAGCCGGTCGAGGCCTACCGCTTCGACGCGCTCGTGCGCATCGCCGCACGCACCGATGGCCGACCCACCCGCACGAAGGCGCACATCTTCGTCAACGTCGATGCCGCCAAGCTCACCGGCGGCGATCACACCGACGGCGTGTGCGAGATCAAGGGCATCGGCCCGGTCCCGGTGGCGACCGCCCAGGAGCTGATGGGCGACGCTCTGCTCACCATCCTGGTCAAGAAGGGCGTCGACGTCACCACCATCGCCCACGACGGTTCGAAGACCATGCCCGCCGGCATCCGCCGCGCGGTCTTGGCGCGTGATCCCGAATGCGTCGTCGACGTCTGCTCGGCGCCCAGCACCGAGGTCCACCACAAAGAGTGGCGATCACAGGGCGGGAAGCACTCCACCAAGAACTGCGTCGGCACCTGCGGCTGGTGCCACGACCTCGTCCACTACCACGGCTACACCCTCGAACCCAACGGCGACGGCACCTACCACCTCCGCGCCTCCGCCCGACTGAGCGGCGCGCGGCGGATTGTTGGCACAGGGCGGCTGTGGCTCACGCGCGGTCGAGCCGTTGCAGGAAGGCGTGGTCGACGGCCATCCAGAGCGTCTTCGACCGCGGATAGGCCACGATCGGGACGACCATCATCAGCGGCACGAGGACGGCGAGGATCGGACCCACGGGTACGTCGGGAACCGTGAGCGCGACCCACGGCACGAACACGAGCAGGAACACGAACCCGGCAACGCCGATGTTGATGGCGAGCGCGCCGGTCCAATAGCCCTCCTCGCGCTCGAAATGCAGCCCGCACGACTGGCACTCGGGTCGCAGGACGAACCAGCGGCGGAAGAGATGGCCCGCGCCACAGCTCGGGCAGCGCCGCGTGCAACCCCACCAGAGAATGCGCGCGGGCGAGGGTGCGGTGGTCACGTCACGACCGTGTTGACCGTGCCGTCGGTCGTCGTGTGCACGGTCGTTCCCTCCCACGTGTCGACGGTCATCGCGGTCATCGCGTCCCGGTCACGCGTGTTGGCGAGCAGACGCCGGCCGTCGCCGGCGAGCAGCGAGAGCACCGCGACCGAGGGCGTGCCGTCGCGCTCGACGAGCACCGATGTCGCCTCGACGGTCGCGTCGCCGGCGAACGCGCCGGCAACCGCGCGCGGCGCCGTTGCATCCACCTCTGCCTGCGTCACCTCGGGCGGGACCCGGGTGAAGCCATCGACGGGTGGTTCGGTTCCGTACACACCGATCGAGTGCTTCGTCGCGTACCAGCCGAGCGCGTGCACGAGGCCGACGGAGCCGGGGTCCGCGCGGCACGCCTCGACCATGCGGGCGATGGCGTGCGTCGGGTAGTTGTTGGCCGGTCCGCCGGCGAACCCGAGCCCGCCGGTGACCGTCAGCGGGCGGTCGTCGCCTCCGGACGGGCCGCGGAGGCCGAGCGCGTCCATCGCGATCTCGACGGCGGCAGGGAAGCACGAGTAGAGGTCGAAGCGCGCGACGTCGTCGATGCCGAGCCCGCACGCTCCGAGTGCCGCACGCGCGGCGATGCCGATCGCCGGTGATGCGTCGAGCCGCTCCCTGGTCGTGAAGAAGTAGTGGTCGTGCGCGTCGGCGCCGGCGTGGACGAACACCATCCGTGCCGGGTCGATGCCGAGCCGGACCGCGGTCTCGTGCGAGCAGAGGACGACCGCGGCGGCTTGATCCACGTCGATGTTGGCGCACATCCGCTTGGTGTACGGGAACGTCACCATCCGGTTGTCCGGCGACACGGTCCGGATGTCGGCGGGCGACCAGGCCTGTCGTGACCATGCGTGCGGGTTGGCGGCGGCGACGGCCGCGAAGGTCGCCCAGAGCTCGCTCACGGCCTGCTGGTGGGCGTCGATCCCGCGGCCTGCGGTGGCTCGGATCGCCGTCTCGAGCAGCGGGTAGACGGTCGTCGGCGCGCTCGCGAGGTGCGCGAGCTCGTAGTCGCTCGACCCGGGCCGGTCGTCGCCGACGACCTCGGCGCAGGGCGGCGCGTCGTCCTGAGTCCAGTCGAGCCATGCCTTCGGCTCGCGGCGGGCCCGCCACCGGGTGTGGACGCACTCGGCACCGCCGAGGAGCACGACGTCGCTGCGGCCCGCGGCAACGTCGGCTGCCAGGACGTTCACGAGCATCTGGGGGCTGTTCCCGCCGGTCGTGCTCATCACCGTGCGCCGCACGCCCGCGCAGCCCAGACGGCGCGCGAGAAGGCTGCCGGGGTCGGGGTAGTGCCACGACACCATCTGCACGACCGCGACGGTGTCGACCGCATCGAGCACGGATACGCGCGCGCTCGCGTCCTCGGTTGCCGCGACCGTGGCATCGGCGAGCATCGCGATCGGCTCGCGGGCCGTCGTCGGATCGTCGGTGCGCTGCTGCGTCTGTCCCACGCCGACGATCACCGGCGCGCGGGGGTCGGTCACGTCTCGAGGACCTCGGGCCAGGTCGGCACGCCCGGGCTGGCGGTGTCGCGGCAGATCGACCGGTAGCGACAGCCGGTGCAGACCTCGGGATCCGCGACGCCCGCGAAGCTCACCTCGTCACGCATCTGCCTGACCTCCGCCCGCAGCCGCTCCTCCACGACGGCGAGGTCGTCGGCGTCCGGCTCCCACGGCTCGGGCTCCTCCTGGATCTCGGACGCGAGGTGCTCGTAGCGCAGACGGATCCGGAGACCGCGCCGGGCCGCCGTCGGTGCGAGGACCCAGGCCTGGAGCCAGGCCCGCGGGTCGTCGGCGACCCGGGCAGTCGTGACCACGCCGGTCTTGTAGTCGCGCGCGTCGAGGAGACCGTCGTGGACCCACACAGCGTCGAGGCGCGCCGTGACGAGGAAGGAGGCCAGCGCGGGGCGGGCAGCCGTGAACCGTGCAAACGAGACCTCGTGGCCCAGCGCCTCCGCCGGAGAGGGGCACAGCGCCGCGTGGCGAGCGATCTCGTCGCGCAGTCGGCCGGAGCTCCCGTGGCCGACGAGGACGTCCTCGACGTGCGCGTCGTCGTGGCAGCTCCCCGCGGTGTGCACGAAGCGCAGCACGTCGTGCACGAGCTGACCGTGATCCGGCGAGCCGAGCTGGTCGCTCGCGGGTACCTCGAGCACGTGCTGGAGCCACCACGCGCGCCGGCACCGCTGCCACGTGTCGAGTGAGGTCGGCGTCAGTCGCAGCACCCCCGGACGCGGATCGCGTCGAGGGGCCCTCACCGGCATCGCGCCGTCGTGCGCGGGACATCGCGTGAGGTGGCGGCACCATGCGCAGCCCGCGCCGGGCTCGACACGGCTCGTGTCGGCACGCGCGCGGATCGCCGCCAGCCGTTCGTCGAAGCGCTCGACGAGCGCCGGCAGCTCGGAACGAAGGTCGACGACCCGTTCGCAGCGCGCGCCGTCGACGAGGTCGGCCCAGGAGACGAGCAGGGATCCGTCGCCGACCCACAGGCGCAGCCGGAGCACCGCGACCCAGACGCGTTCGATCTCGAGTGGATCGTCGACAGGCCGACGGCCGCGCCACAGATCGAGCTGCCGCAGCTCCTTCGTGCCGTCAGCATGCTCTACCGTCAGGTCGACCCATCCGCCGACGCGCACGCCGCGGCGCTCCGTCGGGTGATCGCAATCGTTGAGATGCAAGGTCACGCCGCGGTCGCCGTACAGGTGGACGTACCACCGCGCCACGTGCTCGAACACACGCTGCTCTTCCGGCTCGAGGTGCTCCGGAGCTCTGAACCAGCTCACCGAGGGCAGCTGGCTCGAGCCGTGCCCCGCGCGCGCACACTCGAGGAAGGCGTCGCGCAAACGGCCGCGGTTCACTGCATCCGAGAAGCCTTCGTCGACGAAGTCGAGCGCGACCTGCCGGGGGCACCGCTCGTGGATGCCGCGGAGCGACGCGGGTGTGACGCGCGGGAGCACCTCGACGTCGTGCACAGCACGAGCATGACACTGCTGCGCGCACGCGGCGCGGAAACACGGCCGGTGACCCGTCGACAGATGAGAGCGCCCGTAACATGAACGGATGGCAGAGGGCGCGCGCGACCCGCGCCGCGGGTCGACCGCGCGCTGGGTCATCGGGGGCCTGATCGTCGTCCTCGTCGCCTGGCTCCTCGTGTCGGGCGTCGTCGTCTGGAGCGCACGCCAGCACGTCAACGACGGCCTCGACGCACTCGAGCGCGCGCGTACCGCCATTGATGAGAGTGGCCTCGGGGGCGGTGGCGCCCGCTCGGATCTCCGTGCCGCCAAGGACGCGTTCGGGGCCGCGAGCTCGCTCGCGGGCGGGCCGGTGCTGGCGCCTTGGCGGATCATGCCGCTCGCCGGCAGCAACGTGCGTTCAGTGGCGTCGCTGACCTCGGCCGCCGAGCGCGTCGCGGAGGTGGGCGAGAAAGCCGCAGGCCGGGCGCGCGAGATCCTGCATCAGCATCCGTCGACGGGACCTGAGCGCTTGGCGATGCTCAGCGACCTCGCAGCAGTCACGCGTCGCGCCGAGCGGTCGCTGCGGACCGTCGACCTCGGCCCCGACTTCTTCCTTGTCGGCCCGCTCGGCGACGCGCGAGAGCGCTTCGTCGAGCGCTTCGACCAGCTCCGGACGTCACTCGCGAACGCCACTGCTGCCGCCGAAGGCGTCGAGCGCCTCATGCGCGGACCACGGAAGTACCTGGTTCTCGCCGCGAACAACGCGGAGATGCGCGGCGGGTCGGGGATGATGCTGTCCGCGGGCGTCGCGACCTTCGAGAACGGTGAGTTCTCGCTCGGCGAGATGCGACCGACCCCCGACTTCAACCTGCCGGCGGGCGCGGTCACGGTGCCTGAGGACCTGCAGCGACTCTGGGGGTGGACACCCATCGGGCAGGACTGGCGGTGGCTCGGTACCTCACCGCGCTTCGACCTCAACGCTCCGCTTGCCGCGGACATGTGGAACGCGGCCACGGGCGAGCGCGTCGACGGCGTCCTCGCCGTCGATCCGATCGTGGTGCACGCGCTGCTCGACGCGCAGGGTCCGATCGAGGTCGACGGCCGCCGCCTGACCAAGGACGACGTCGTCCCGTTCCTCCTGCTCGACCAGTACGTCTTCGCCGCGGCCGATCCGGAGCAGGCGGCGCGGCGCGACCAGTTGAGCAACGTCGCGCGCGGCGCGATCGACACCCTCTCGTCGCGCGCGTGGAACCCCGACCGCCTCGCGCGGACGCTCAGCGACGCCGGCCGCGGTCGACACGTCCTGGCCTGGTCGCGCGACCCCATCGAAGAGCGGGCATGGAAGGGCGCGGGGATCGGTGGGGACCTGCACTTCAACTCGCTCCTCGTGTCGATCCTGAACACGGGCGGCAACAAGCTCGACCAGTTCCTCGAGGCGGACGCGCGCTTGACGGTCACCGATCGTGCCGATCGGGGACGCGACGCGACCGTGAGCGTCCGGGTGCGCAACGTCGCCCCCACGAGCGGTCTTCCGGCGTACGTCTCGGGTCCCTATGGCGGGACCGACCTCGTCGCGGGCGAATACCAAGGACTCGTCGCGGTCAACACGCCCGGGGTCGGAAGCCTCCCGCAGCTCGAGGGCCTGCCGTCGCTGCTCGTCGCGGGGCGCGACGGGCCCACGAAGGTGGTGGCCGCGGGACCGCTGCGGCTCGAGCCCGGCGAGACCGCGTCGGTCACGGTCCGCTTCGTCCTTCCCGAGCAGCTCGACCAGATCGTGGTCGAGCCGTCCGCCCGCACCCCTGCGATCTCCTGGCGCTTCGACGGCGACCGCTGGCGAGACACCAGCCCGCACACGGTCGATCTGGGCTGACGCTCGGATGGTGCCCGCGGTGGGCAGTGAGTCCAGCGAACCGCGGTTGCGAATGTGGCCAGTGGTGCCTATCGTGATCAGATCCTCGCTGGGTGATGCTGTCCACATGACGCGCAGAGTGGCGACCGTCTGGCGGTCCGCCACTAAGCGTGGTACCTTTCCGGCGGAACTCGCCTGGGGCGTAGGTAGGTGGAACCACCACTGGGGCATGACGTTCCACACAGGGGCGATCGGCGGCATGGGGCCTGCCGACTGAAAGGGAGAGGCGATGCGTTCGCATCAGGTATGTCGCGCGGTGGCGCTGTCGGTGCTCGTGATGGCGATGCTTCTGGTCGGTGCCGGCGTGGCCGCGGCCCAGACCACCGGCGACACGAGCTACCCGACCGTCTCCACCACGCCGAGAACGGACCCGTGCACTTCGTCGTCGGTGTGTGGGACGTCCGCCACGGTGCCGCAGGTGGGCGGGGTGTCGGCCAGCCGTTCGCTGCCGTTCAGTGGGGGCGACGTCGCGCTGCTGACGTTGCTCGGGCTGGCCGCGGTCGGGGGCGGAGCGGCGATCGTGCTGTTGTCGCGACGCCGGCGTTCAACCTCAGCAGCCTGACGACCGACAACGTCGTCATGAGCTGTTCGGACGCCACCCGCCCCGATCGTCGGCACACCCGCGCCCCGGTGGTGGCCTGAGATGGCGCTCACCGAGCGAACCAACTCCGGCTTCGGGATCTTCACCGAGGGCCGGCTCCCGCTCCGGCTCGCGCCGGAAGTGGCCGCGCCCGTGCGAGGGCGCCAGTGGCTGCGCGGCCTGCTCGTCGGCATCGACGCGCTCGGCGCGCTCATCGGCTGGTGGACGGCCCTGATGGTCCTCGACGCTCCCGGCACGCAGTCGGCCCGACTCGTGATCATGAGCGGAGCCGTGCTGTCAGCGCTCGGTGCGATCGCGGTCCAGCGTCTCTACCTCTCACGCGTGGCCGCGGTGCGGGCGGTCGAGCTCGTGCGGGTGATGCGCGCCTCGGCGGTGTCGTTGGGGGGTGCGTATCTCACCGCGTTGGTCATCGGCGTCACGCTGCCGGTTCCCATCGCGGTCGTCGGCGGGACCGTGACCTTCCTGCTGCTGGCGACCGGGCGATCCTTCTTCGACGCCTGGCTCAAGCTCGAGCGCACTCGCGGGCGGTTCCTCCGCCCGATGCTGCTCGTCGGTGCCAATACCGATGCCGTCGAGCTCTACCGGCTGCTCGCTGCGCATCCGGAGCTCGGGTTCCGCGTGACGGGGTACGTCGGGGATCCCGAGGACCAGCATGACTTCGACGGCGTGACCCGTGCCGGGGGACTTGTCGACGTCGTGCAGGCCGTGCGGCGCACCGGTTCGAACGGTGTGCTCGTGGCGGCCAGCGCCCTGACGCCCGAGCAGCTGAACACGTTGAGCCGTGAGCTGCTCTGCAACGGCGTCCATGTGCACGTCTCGAGCGGTCTGAAGGGCATCGCGCCCCATCGGGTCCGGCATCTCCCGTTCGCACACGAGCCGCTCTTCTATCTCGAGCCCATCGCGCTTTCGTCG
Source organism: Acidimicrobiia bacterium (assembly GCA_036559825.1). Classification (GTDB taxonomy): domain Bacteria; phylum Actinomycetota; class Acidimicrobiia; order IMCC26256; family PALSA-555; genus DATBSK01. Next base: position 16,603 of record DATBSK010000075.1, read on the forward strand.
TGGCAGCTCGCGGTCAAGCGCACGGTCGATCTCGTGTTCGCAAGCCTGCTGTTGCTCGTGACTGCACCGATGCTCGGCATCGCGGCGCTCGCCATCAAGCTCAGCGACCGTGGTCCGGTGGTGTTCCGCCAGCAGCGCGTCGGTCGTGACGGCAGGCCGTTCCGGATCCTGAAGCTCCGCACGATGTCGCCGGACGCCGAGGAGCGCCTTGACGATCTCGTCGGCTGCAACGAGCGCACCGGCGGCCCGCTCTTCAAGGTCACGGACGATCCGCGGCGGACGCGGGTAGGACGCGTGCTCGAGCGCCTGAGCATCGACGAGCTGCCGCAGCTGTGGAACGTCCTGCGCGGCGAGATGAGTCTCGTCGGGCCGCGGCCCGCGTTGCCATCCGAGGTCGAGCACTTCGACGCGGACCTGCTCATCCGTCTCAGCGTGCCGCCCGGCGTGACCGGGCTGTGGCAGGTGGAGGCGCGCGACAACCCCTCGTTCTACGCGTACCGCCGGCTCGACATGTTCTACGTGGAGAACTGGTCGGTCCTGCTCGACTTCAGCATCCTTCTCGGGACTGCGCGGGTGCTCTTGGTGCGCCTCGTCCGCCCTGAATCGGATTCGGACGCCGCGGTGCTCGAAGCGCCGGGCGTGCCGGTGCAGCCCGCGTCCTGACGCTGCGATCAGGGAAGGCGCGCGAGCTCGGCGAGCTGGGCGAACGCAGGGCTCGACGCGACGAGCTCCTCGAAGCTGCCGCTCGCCGACAACCGGCCGTGCTCGAGCAGGAAGACGTGATCGCAGTTCTTGACCGTCGAGAGGCGGTGCGCGATCACGATCATCGTCAGCGTGCCCCGCAGCTGGTCGATCGTGGCCGAGAACTCGGCCTCGGTGCGGTTGTCGAGCGCCGAGGTCGCTTCATCGAGGACGAGCACCCTCGGTTGGGTGTAGAACGCGCGCGCGATCCCGAGTCGCTGGCGCTGCCCGCCGGAGATCCGCACGCCTCGCTCACCGGTCACCGTGTCGAGGCCGTGCGGCAGGCTGGCGACGAACGACTCGAGCTGCGCGCGTCGGATCGCCTCGAGGACGCGCGCCTCGTCGATCTCCTGCTCCGGGACACCGAACGCGACGTTCTCGCGGAGTGACGCGTCCAGCAGGTAGACGTCCTGCGGCACCATCCCGAGCTGGTCCTGCCACCCCTCGAGGTCGCTCGCGATGTCGACGCCGTCGACGCGGATCGAGCCCCGGAGCGGATGGTGGAGCCCCAGGATCAGGTCGACGAGCGTGCTCTTTCCCGCGCCTGACGTCCCGACGATGGCGGCCGAATCGCCGCGACGAACGGTGAGGGAAACGTCGTCGAGGACGAGACGTGATGGGTCGCCATAGCTGAAGGACACGCCCTCGAGGTGGAGCTCGCGCTCGAGTGTCGGGATCGACGCTCGGGAGACCGGTCGAGGCCGATCCGCGGCGATCGCCTCCTCGAGCTCGGCGATGTCGTCACAGACGATCTCCACGGCCGCCAGGCCCGTCTTGAACGTCGTCGCCGAGGAGACGAAGCGGTACAGGGTCGGCAGGAGCCTGAAGCCGGCTGCGACGAAGAGGCCGAGGATCGCGAACGCGTCGTCGTCACTCGTCTGCGCGAGGACGAGGGCCAGGAGCCCGCCGCCGAGGATGAACGCGGTCTCGAGGTACTGCCGCGGAAGCTCCGCGTAGAACTGGAAGCGCCGCTCGACCCCCGCTGCCTCGTTCTTGAAGCCCGCGAGCCGGTCGACGAAGAAGGGCTGACGGTTGGCGACCTGCACCTCCTTCACGCCGCCGAGCGACTGCTGGATCGCCTTGTACGTCTCCGCCGCGAGGCGCTGGTACTCGTACCCGAGCGCGTGAGCCCGACGGTTGATGATCCGCTGGTACACGAGCACGACGACCAGGAAGTAGAGGCCGGTGCCGATCGCGATCAGCGGTTGGAGCACGAGCAGCACGAGCGTGATGCCCGCGATCACCGCGCCCTCGGTCGCGACGTTCACACTCGGCCCGACGGATCGCGAGAACGCCTCCCGAGCCGACGTCTCGAGGGTGCGGACGAGCTCGGCCGAGTTCCTCCGGAGGTGGTAGCGGTACGGCGCCCGGAGATAGAGGTCGAGAAGGCGCGCCGCCAGCTTCGCCTCGCTCTGCAGGGTGAATCCGAGCGTCCACCACCGCAAGAGGACCGTCAGCACCGTCCGCGACGCGAACGCGACGACGACGGCGATCGCGAGGACGAGCTCGAGCTCGCTCTCGTCGGTCGACCCGAGCACGTCGGAGATCATCCGCACGCTCGAGCTGGCGCCGGCGCCCGTGCTACCCGAGTTCGTGAGGAGCTCGAGCAGCGGCAGGACGAGTCCCAAGCCGATGATCTCGAGACCGGCGACCACGAGCGAGCCCAGCAGCGCCACGACCATGCGTCGCCGCGCGCCCGCGTCGAGGAGCGACGACATCTGACGGATCGCGCGGCGCACCACCCAACGCTACCGGCGGCGCACCCCGTTCGCGTGGCGATGCACATCGGCGTGGAGACGTGCCGGTACATTCGCCTCGGTGCCGACGACGGGGATCGTCCATCAGTACGACCCACGACATCCCGTGTCCGGTGGCATCGAGACGTGCATCGAGGGGATCCTGCGGTACGCGCCCAGCGACGAGACGTTGATCGTCATCGGGGCCGATCGAGGCTCCGACGACGTGATCCGACTCGGACGGGTCACGTGGTACGAGCGTGACGGTCGTCGCGTCGGCTTCTTCCCGGTGGCGAGGCTCGCGCGCCACGGGCGCTCCGGATGGGTCCCCGAGACGGCGCGCCTCGTGGCCGGGCTCCTCCGATTTCGCCGCCGCGTGCGCGAGAGCATCGACGCGGTGCAGGTGCATCGCTCCGAGACGGGAGCGGTTTTGGCGGCGATCCTCGGCGCACTCCCTCGGGTGCAGTGCGTCCACGGTGACAGCGACCGCGCCTTGCGGCATCGTTCGGTGTCGTACTGGCGCTTCCTCCGCCCGTTGCACCTCGCGGTCGAGCGCTGGTCGATCGCGCGCGCGCGGCACACGTTCGTCTTCAGCAAGAGCGGTGCCGCGCGGCTCGGCCGCGTCTCGCGCGAGGTGAGCTACCTGCCGACGTGGTACGACCCCGCGCTCGTCGTCGTTCGCACCGAAGCTCGTACCGACGGCGAGGTGCGAGCGCTCTGGGTCGGTCGGTTCGAGGAGGAGAAGGATCCGATGCTGGCCCTCGCAGCGCTCGAGGCGTTTGCCGAAGCGTCGGCCAGCCACGTGGGGATCATGGTGGGTGACGGCTCGTTGCACCGGTCGGTGCACGAAGCGCGCTCGGACGAGACGCGCGTGCGCTTGCGCGGCGCACTGGCGCGGACCGACGTCGCGCTGGCCATGGCCGACGCCGACGTGCTGCTCATGACCTCACGGTTCGAGGGCAGCCCGGTCGTCATGAACGAGGCGCTCGCTGCTGGCACGCCGGTGGTCTGCACGCAGGAGAGCGACCCCGATGGGCGGATCGAGGACGGCCGGAACGGCATCCGTGTCGGCGCGCGATCGTCAGAAGTGCTGGCTGCCGCGCTGACGGCAGCGCTACCGCTCCGCCGCACCGACTGCATCGACTCTGTGCGCGAGCTCGCGGCTCCGGTCCTCGTCCCGCGACTCTTCGCCTCCTAGCCCTCCGTCGTGCGGGCGCCACTGGCGCCGCGCAGCTGCCGGGCGGCGATTCCCAAGAAGGCGCGGTCGCGCACGAGGTAGCGGTGCGCGAGCCGCCGCGGGTCCTGGGCCAGACGCCACACCCACTCGAGGCCGGCCCGTTGCACCCATGCGGGCGCGCGATGCCGTGCGCCCGCCAGAAGGTCGACGGTGCCGCCGACGGCGAGCGCCACCGTCCGCGGGAGGACATCCTGCCGGCGCCAGAACCACTTCTCCTGCTTCGGGGCGCCGAGGAAGACGATCAGGAGGTCCGGTGCGGCCGCCCTGATCCGGACCAGTGCCTCGCGCTCCCCCGGTGTCACGGTGTCGAGCTCGACGTCAGGGGCCGCCGCGCCCGCGACGCGCAGTCGCGGCAGCTCCTGGCGGATCCGCTCGACCGCTCGATCGAGGACCGGCGGCGCGCCGCCGAAGAAGAAGACGCGGCTCGACCGGCGCTGGGCCGCGCGCAGCACCGCCATCGTCAGGTCGACCCCGGCGACGCGCTCGGGCAGGGGTGTCCTCAGCAGGCGGGCCAGGAGCACGAGTGGCGCGCCGTCAGCGAAGCGCAGTGATGCGCGGCCGTAGGCAGCGGCCATCTCGGGGTCGCGCTCGAGGAGCACGAGGTGGTCGACGTTCGGTGTGACGACAAGTGCTGGCCCACCCTGCGCGACGAGGCGCATGACCGCCTGCACGGCCTCGTCCATCGTGCACCGGTCGATCTCGGTCGGGCCCAGCTGCACCGTGTCTCGGCTCGCGCCTGCGTCAGGCATCGGTGCTCGGTGCCGCACCCGTCGCCAACCGGCGGTAGAGCTCGACGAACTCGGGTGCTCGCGCCTCCCACGAATAGGTCCTTGCCCGTTCGACCGATCGCGCTCGCTCTGCATCCGCGCGCGCCGCGGACAGCGCGCTGAGCACGTCCGCGGGGTGATCGAAGTCGACCAGGCGGACATCCGTGTCGCGTGCGATCTCGCGGAACGGCTCGATGTCGGCGGCGACCACCGGCCGACCGCTCGCCATCGCTTCGACGAGCGTCAAGCCGAAGCCCTCCGTGCGGCTGGGCAGTACCACGGCGCTGCAGCGGCGGAGCGCCTGGAGCAGAGCGGCACCGCTGACGCTGCCGGCAAAATCGACGGGTGTGTCACCGAACGCGGCGGAGAGCCGGGCGACCTCGGCTTGGTCGCCGGTCCCGACGACCTCGAGTCGCTCGCGCGTGCGCGCGAGGGTCGGCGCCAGGCGATCGATGCCCTTGTTTGCTGCGAGACGTCCGAAATACAGCAGCGGGCCCGTCAGGTTGACCGGCGCCCCCGCCATTGCCAGGAACGGATCCACCTCGACCGGGTTCGGGATCAGACGCGCGTGACGCAGATCACGCACGTGTGCGAAGTCCGCCGCCGAGTCTGCAACGACCGTGTCGAAGCGGCGCAGCGCGGGCTCGATCACGGTGCGCCATGCGAGCCGCTTGATCAGAGCATGCTCGTCCGTATGGAAGACGAGACCGTGCGTGCTCATGATTCGTGGTGTGCGCCGGACTTCGGCGATACGTGCGACGAGGTCGAACCCGAAGCGCAGGTCGTGGAAATGCAGCACGTCGGCCCACCTCACGAGAGCACGCACGTCGCGGTTCGCGTGTCGGACCACCTGGAACCGATCGGGTCCGAACGTCCCGACGCGCACGACCGGTGCCTCGGGATGCGGGCCCTCGTCGCCGGACCGGCGGGTCGAGCACAGGATGGCCGACTCGACGCCGAGGTGTGCGGTGTGGCGAACGAGGCCCCCTACGAAGTTCTCGGTGCCGCCGACGAAGGGGTGCGCGTAGCGCGAAAGGTGCAGGACTCGCGTCACGCGGCGCGTCCGACCAGCACCAGGTTCTCGCCCTGCGACCAGGGGAGTGAGCCAAACGACCACGAGATCGCGCGGTGCAACGGGAGCAGCGCGGCACGCTGGACGCGCGCCGGGATGGGCCCGGGATACGGCACGTCCCAGAGCGTGTCTGATCCGCGGCGCTCGATCGCGAAACCCGACTGCACGAACAGCTCCGACCACCGATCGGGTTGCAGGAGCGAGACGTGGGTCGGGTCGTGGTCGGCGAACCACGAGCCCGATCTGCGCTTGTGGCGGGCGCCGAACCCCTCCATGTTCGGGACTGATGCCACCAACACCCCGCCGGGTTGCAATGCCCGCCGGAGATCCGCGAGCGCGCGCTGCGGCTCGGGGACGTGCTCGAGGACGTCGAGCGCGACGATCCCCGCGAGCGATGCCGTTCGCACGGGAAGGTGCGAAGCCGATGCGACCGCGACCGGGAGCCCGTGCTGCGCCCGCAGGCGGGTCGCGCTGAACTCGGAGATGTCGAGGCTGCACGGCGCGAGTCCTCGCGCACGAGCCGAGAGCGCGAACCAGCCGAGCCCCGACCCGAGGTCGACGATGCGTGCATGCCTGTCCGCGACATGCCGGCGTAGCCACCGTGCCCAGTAGTGCTCACGGGTAAGACGCGGCAGGCGCCGACTCAGGTCGTGACCGTATGTCTGTCGGTAATAGGCCTCGTCGTACGGCGAGGCATCCCGAGGGTCGTCGGACGACGGTCCGCGGCGTGGCTCAGGGGGTGGCCGGACCACGTCCGAGAGCACCGGGCTCAGCCGGGGCGGCCCACCGGACCTTCGGCCGGCGGCGCCAGTCGACGATGAGCAGGAGGATGAACGCCACCATGGCCGCGATGAGGCCCGCGGTCGCGGCGGCGCGGGCCGAGTCGGGCACGCGCGACTGGCGCGCGGGCTTCTTCACCGAGACCACCGACCCGCTCGTGGCTTCCTCGACCTCGAGCCGCGCGTCGTCCACCGATCCCCGAGCGGTCGTGAGCGCCTCGAGTGTGCGGTCGACATCTGCCGCGAGCTCTGAGTGCCGAACGCTCCCGTCGTCGCCGTTGGTCGCCTCGTAGCCCGCGAGCGCCTGACTCGCCGACTGGTAGTCCCCCGACGCCGACCTCTCGGCGCGCTCGCTGCGGGCGAGGTCCTTGTGGGCCAACGCGATGAGTGCTTGCCGTGACGCGACGCGGACGACCTCCTTGGCCGCCTTCCGGCGTGTCGACGAGTAGAAGACGTCGACGTTCGCGGTTGAGCTGACGCGCTCGGAGCTGAGCGTCGAGTCGATCGCGGCCTCGCTCTCGCCGCTCGCCTTTGACGCGGCGCGCACGACGCGCGGGAGACCGAGCGCGGCCTGGTAGTTGTCGGCGACTGGTCGCAGGAGGTAGTCCGGAACGTCCGAGGGGAGGATCTGACCCACGAAGACGGCCGCGCTCGCGTCCCACGTCGCGGGTTCGCGGTACGTCAGGTAGCCAGCGACCCCGGCCGCGCCGAGCACGACCACGATCACGAAGACGACGCCGCGCCACGTCGGGCGGTATCGGACGAACGTGGAGATCTCCATGGTCAGACCACGCGCACCCGAGCGCCGAGGACGCGACGAACACGAAGGGTACCATTGCGACCGTGCTCGACTCGCGCGCATCGAGCGGAGACGGGCCCGCGCCGATCGATCGACCGTCTGCGAACGCGACGCGACGGGTACCGCTCGTCCTGCTCGCACTCTTCGCGCTCGTCGCGCTCGCGATCGGCTTCGCGGTGGGCACAGGCCCCGAGCTGTCGAGCACACAGCTGTTCCTCGGCGCAGGAGTCGTCGGTGGTGTCGCGTTCGCGCTCGTCGCCGTCAACCGGTTCTGGTGGCTGATCCTGGTCCTCTTCGCGGTCCGGGCGAGCCTCGACGCGTTGAAGCCGGCGGAAGGGGGGGGTGGCGGGCTCGAGGCGGGCACGATCGTCGGCGTCGTCTTCCTCGTCACCGCATCCGTCTGGCTCTTCGTCCAATGGCGGAGCGACCAGCTGGCGCCGATCTCGGTTGCCGGGACCTCGTTTCTGGCGCTCGGCGCGGCGTACCTCCTGTCGACGCCGGGCGCGGTGGCGCCGTTCGCGAGCGTCCAATCGGCGATGAAGGTCGTCGCGGTCGCCGTGATGTACGTCGTGCTCGAGCAGATCTTCGTGCGGGCCCCCGAGCGGATCGTGAGCCTCCTCGCGGCCACCTTGGCGTCATTGATCGTGCCGGCGATCGTCGCGCTCTCGCAGGTCGGCCGGAGCCCGGATCAGGAGACGGTTCCCGGTCTGGTCGACATCAGCCGGCTCCAGGGAACCTTCGTGCACCCGAACATGTTCGCCGCGTACCTCGTCGTGGTGGGGTTGCTTGCGTTTGCGCTCGTGCCGCACCTCCCGCGGTGGCGTTCGCTCCTGATCGTCGTGATCATCCTCGTCGTGCCGTTGCTCATCATGACGTACGCGCGCGGCGCGTGGATAGGCTTCTACGTCGGTCTGCTGTTCATCGGTCTCGCGCAGAGCCGCGTGTTGCTCATCGGGATCTTCACCGCGACGATCGTCATCGCCCTCGCCGTGCCGTCGGTCACCGATCGCCTCAGCGACCTCGACATCGCGAAGAGCGGCCACGCGCCGAAGACGGATCAGCCCCGGCAGATCGATGCGAATTCGGCTGAATGGCGCGTCGACTACTGGCGCGAGGTCCTGCCGATGTTCGAGGACAGCCCGGTGACCGGGATCGGGACCGACATGATCCGCCGGTCCACGCCCGAGCACGCACCCGCGCACAGTGCCTTCATCGACACCATCGTCGAGACGGGCGTCGCCGGTGCGCTGACACTGCTCGCCGTCGCGATCTCGGTCTTGCTCGGGATCCGGCGGGCGGGCCGTCGCCTCCGGGACGGTCCCGCCCGCGGCCTCGTCGTCGGAGCCGGCGCGATCGGCCTGGCGCTGCTCGTGCAGTTCTTCTCGGAGAGCCTCATGACCCAGCCCGCGATCCTCTGGTACGCGGTCGGACCGATCGCGTGGGCCGTCGCCGCCGGTCGAGCGCCGGCGCCGGCGGTTGGCGGCGACAGGGGAGCCGCGCGCCGCTCGGGGGAGTCCGCCGATCCGGGCGCCGTCGAGCCCGCAGACGCGTTCGCCGCCGTCGTCTGATCCGAGCTCGGGCCGCCGTCGCTCCGGTCGCCCTTCCGCCTCCACGAGCGCACCCCTCCCGCAACCGCCGCCTCTCGAGGCCGCCACTCTGAGCGTTACCACGGTGAGTGGAAATGCCCCTCACGTTGGGTGGTAGCCGTGCCGATACCCATGCTGCACAAGGATCTTGGAGGCGGCAGTGGGCCACGGCACAGGATCGTTCGAACCGGACTCGGCCACTCACAGCGCGAAGGCGCGGGGGCGGAGGCGCCTGCGCCTGGTGGCGCTGGCGCTGCCGGCGCTGCTCGCGGCGACCTGCGTCCCCGAGGTGGTGTCGCCCTCGGTGGCATCGGCGGCCACCTCCCGCGCGGCGACGGCCTCGGCACGGTCCGCGAAGCCGGCGAAGAAGGTGAAGAGCTCCCGGTCCGGCCGGATGGATCGGGCGCGCCTGCGCGCCGCGTCGCGTACGCGCCAGAAGCAGAAGGTCACGACGACCACGGTGCCGACGACGGCGCCGCCCACGACGCTCGCGGCCGCGGCGGTCCCGACCACGACCGCGCCGCCGACCACGGCGCCGACCGTCACGATCGCGACGGCCCCGCCAACCACGGCTCCACCGACCACCTCGCCATCCACGACGTCCCCGACGACCACGGCTCCGCCGACCACGGCTCCGCCGACCACGGTGCCACCCGCCGGGACACGCGACCCCCGACTGTGGCCGTTCTCGTCGACCTCGCCGTGGAACACGCCCATCGGCACCGGCGCGACCTTCGCACCCACCTCGGATCCCCGCTACGCGAACGTCACGGACCCGTGGGTGGCGATCAACGCGCAATCGTGGTCGATGTCGACGTACGTCGCGACGAGCTCGGATCCGATGCGCACCGTCAGCAGCCATGCCGGGACATGGCAGTACCGCATCCCGAACAACGCGGTCCCGTCGGCACCCGTCGATGGCGACCGCCACCTGCTCGTCATCGACCCGACCGGTCAGTACGTCGACGAGTGCTGGCTCGCGACGAAGCAGGCGGACGGCAACTGGTGGTGCGAGTACCACGTGCGGAACGACCTGCGTGGTGCAGGGGTGCTCCAGGGAGGCGTTCGGGCGTACGGCGGCA
>DATBSK010000076.1:0-10906 GCA_036559825.1 Acidimicrobiia bacterium
GAGCGTGGATCCGCCACGACGTCCTGCCGATGCTCGTGTCGGGCGCGGCTCGCGACCTGGTGCCGGTGCTCGCGCGCCAGGCCGACGTGCTGCGCGACGAGTCGGAGTACCTCGACGCGCTGGCCCGCGCCGCGTGGCCTCCCGACGGAGATCACGCCCCCAGCGCGCTCCTGGCGCGGCTGCCGCGCCCGCTCGCGCGCCGGGCGGTGCGCTGCTGGCTCGGCGCACCGCCCCCCTCGTTCGACGAAGTGGAGCGCGTGCTGGCCGTCGCCCGCGGCGAGGTGCGGGCGACCGAGCTCGCGGGTGGTCGGCGCGTGCATCGCACCCGCGGCGAGATGATCTTCGACGAGGCGGGAGATGGTCACGACGCACGCGGGTAGCGTGCCCAACGTGCCGAACGTGCGCGACGACCCGCATGTGGGTCCGGTGGTCGTGACCGCGGAGGCACTCGAGCGACGTGTGCGCGACCTGGGTACCGAGATCACGAGCGACTACGCGGAGCGACCGCCGCTCCTCGTCGGCGTGCTCAAGGGCGCGGCGATGTTCATGAGCGACCTCTCCCGCTCGATCGCGCTGCCGGTGGAGTTCGACTTCATGGCGGTGTCGTCGTACGGGTCGGCGACGCGCACGAGCGGAGTCGTGCGCATCCTCAAGGACCTCGAGCTCGACCTGTCGGGGCGCGACGTGATCGTCGTCGAGGACATCGTCGACTCCGGGCTCACGCTCGCATACCTGCGCAAGAACCTCGCGGCCCGAGGTCCGGCATCGCTCGAGGTCTGCGCCCTCCTGGTGAAGGAGGGTCTCCAGAAGACCGAGCTCGACCTCCGCTACGTCGGGTTCCGCATCCCGCCCGCGTTCGTCATCGGCTACGGCCTCGACGTCGGTGAGCGCTACCGCAACCTCGACGCGGTGTACGAGTACCTCGGGCCCGAGCCGGGGTAACGCGCGAAGACGAGCCGGAGAGACCAGTGAGTGTCGACCAGGACCGCATCGAGAAGGCCGTCCGCGAGATCCTCATCGCGATCGGCGAGGACCCCGATCGCGACGGGCTGCTGCGTACGCCGGCCCGCGTCGCGTCGATGTACGCCGAGGTCTTCAGCGGCCTCGACGACGATCCGTCGCGTCACCTCACCGTGAAGTTCGAGGCCGAGCACGACGAGATGGTGATGGTCCGCGACATCCCGCTGTTCAGCCTGTGCGAGCACCACCTCGTGCCGTTCGCCGGGCGCGCGCACGTCGCGTACATCCCGGGCGACGACGGCCGCATCACGGGCCTCTCGAAGCTGGCCCGCCTCGTCGACGGGTTCGCGCGCCGACCGCAGCTGCAGGAGCGCCTCACGACCCAGGTCGCCGACGCGCTCGTCGCGGTGCTCGAGCCCAGCGGGGTGCTCGTGATGATCGAGGCTGAGCACCTCTGCATGTCGATGCGCGGGGTCAAGAAGCCCGGGGCGCTCACGATCACGTCCGCGGTCCGGGGGCTCTTCAAGACCAACGCCGCCACCCGAGCCGAGGCACTCGACCTCATCACGCACCCTGGCAACCGGCTCTGAGCGGGGGGCGGTGCCCGGAGGGCTCGCCTCCTCCTACAGAAGCCCAGGTCGTCGTCGGCGACCCTCCGGGCACCGCCGGGCTTTTCCCGGCGTGCCGGTATCGTGCGGCCGTGTTCACGTGGGCGTCGGTCTGTGGTTCGCGACCGGCGGTGATGGGCGTGGTGAACGTGACGCCGGACTCGTTCTCGGACGGGGGGCGCTTCCTGGCACCGGCGTCGGCGATCGCGCACGGGGAGGCGCTGGTCGAGGCGGGGGCCGACCTGCTCGACGTGGGCGGGGAGTCGACCCGGCCCGGTGCCGACCCCGTCAGCGCGGAGGAGGAGCTCCGCCGCGTCGTCCCGGTGGTCGAGGGACTCGCCCGCTCGGGTGTGCCGGTGAGCATCGACACGACGAAGGCTGCCGTCGCGGCGGCGGCGCTCGACGCGGGGGCGCGCATCGTGAACGACGTCTCGGCCGGCCGGTTCGATCCGGACCTGCTCCCGGTCGTCGCCGAGCGCGGGGCGGGCCTCGTGCTCATGCACATGCTCGGTGAGCCGCGCACGATGCAGGACGCGCCGGCCTACGACGACGTCGTGGTGGACGTGGGCGACGTGCTGGTGGAGCGGCTCGCGGCGGCGGAGGCGGCCGGGGTCGGCCGGGCGGCGTGCTGCATCGACCCGGGGATCGGCTTCGGGAAGACGCTCGAGCACAACCTCGCGCTGCTCGCCCGGCTCCCGGAGCTCGTCGCGCGCGTCGACGTGCCCGTCGCGATCGGGACGTCGCGCAAGCGCTTCCTCGGCGCGCTGCTCCGTGACGTCGCGGGTGAGGACGGCGAGCCGCCGCCGGAGCGACGGGACGACGCCACGCTCGCAACGGTCGTGTGGGCGCTCGACCACGGCGCCAGGGTCGTGCGCGTGCACGACGTTCGTCCCGCCGCGCGGGCCGTCGCACTCCTCGACGCGATGCGTGACGCGGACGCGACGTTCGCGGCGGCATGACGACAGCATGACGACGCCGCTGCGAGGACGGTGGGCGCAGGGCCTCGAGCCGCGCGGGTTCTGCTGGATCGTCACCGACCGGCTCGCAGCGTCCGAGCGACCGGGCGGGTTCGCGCGCAACCACCGCAAGGTGCGGCGCCAGGAGGAGCTCATCTGGCTCGCCGGGCACGGCTTCACGCGGATCCTGTCGCTGCTCGAGTCGCCGCACAACCTGCACGCCTACGAGGAGGCCGGCATCGCGTACGAGCACATCCCGCTCGGCCGGCACGACGAGTGGCCGAAGAGCCTGCGCGCGATCTACGTGACGGTCGCGGGCTGGCTCGACGACCTGAGCCAGCGTGTCCTCATCCACCACGAGGAGTTCGGCGAGCGACTCACCGGCGTGCTCGCCGGGTACCTCATCTACACCGGTGTGCTCATCGAGGCGCCGCACGCGATCGTGGCGATGGAGAAGATGACCGGGCGCGAGCTCGGCTCGGTCGGCCGCGAGATCGTGGCGACCGTCGCCGAGGAGAACATCCGCCGGTATCCGCTCTAGGAGCGCGAGATGCCTGATTCGATCGTCGTCGCCGGCATCCGGGAGCTCGGCGTGCACGGCGTGCTCCCGGAGGAGCAGACGCGCCCGCAGCCCTTCGAGGTGGACGTCGAGCTCACCGTCGACCTGAGCGCGGCCGGGGAGAGCGACGCGCTCGAGCACACGGTCGACTACGCCGCGGTCTGCGAGGCGGTGAGCCGCGTCGTCCGCAACGAGCGGTTCCAGCTGCTCGAGCGGCTGGCCACGCGCATCGCCGAGGTCTGCAGCGTCGACGACCGAGTCACGGGCGTGAACGTGACCGTGCGCAAGCTGCAGCCGCCGGTGCGCGCCATGGTCGATCACGTCGGGGTCCGCATCGAGCGGTGACGGTCCGGCGCTCCTACCTCGGGCTCGGCTCGAACCTCGGTGACCGCCTGGCGCACCTGCAGGACGCGGTCGACGGGCTGGGCGCGACCCCGGGCATCACGGTGGTCGCGATCTCGCGCGTCTACGAGACCGAGCCGATCGGCCCCGACCAGCCCGACTACCTGAACGCGGTGGTCGCGGTCGACACCGACCTCGGCCCGCGCGCGCTCCTCGAAGTCGCGCAACGGCTCGAGACGGAGGCCCGGCGCGAGCGCCGTGAGCGCTGGGGTCCGCGCTCGCTCGACGTCGACGTGCTGCTGGTCGGCGACGAGCAGGTCGACGAGTCGGACCTCGAGATCCCGCACCCGCGCCTGCACGAGCGCAGCTTCGTGCGGGTCCCGCTCGCGGACGTCGCGCCCGACGTCGAGGCGTCGATGCCGCCGATCGATCCGGACGCGGGCGGCACCGGCGACGTCCGCAGCACGGAACTCTCGTTGAGGCTGCCGTCATGACGGAGGCGCGGGCATGCACGCTCGTCGGCGCCGGCCGGGCCGGCACGGCGGTGGCGATCGCACTGCACGCCGCGGGCTGGTCGGTGCCGCGCGTCGCAGGCCGCGACCCGTCGTCGCCCGCCGTGACGTCGGCCGCGGCGCGCTTCGGTGCGGAGCCCGTCGACGTCGCCGAGGCCGGGCGCAGCGCCGCACTGGTCCTCGTCGCGACGCCGGACGCCGCGATCCGCGACACCGCGCGCGTGGTTGCCGGATCGCTCGAGACCGGAGCACTCGTCGTGCACCTCTCGGGCGCGCTCGGCCTCGATGCACTCGACGCCGTGAGCGCTGCGCGCGCCGACGTCTCGGTCGGGGCATTGCACCCGCTGCAGACCCTGCCGTCGCCCGAGGTCGGCGCCGCGCGCCTCGCAGGGGCGTGGGCCGCGATCGCCGGGCCACCCGCGGTCCGCGCCCTCGCCGAAGAGCTGCGGATGACGCCGTTCGAGGTCGCCGACCGCGATCGAGCCGCGTACCACGCCGCCGCGACCGTCGCGTCGAACCACCTCACCGCGCTGCTCGGACAGGTCGAGCGCATCGCGTCGAGTGCCGCCGTGCCACTCGCCGCCTTCGAGCCGCTGGTGCAAGCCACCGTCGACAACTGCTTCGCGCTGGGTCCGGCGCAGGCGCTCACGGGACCGGTGTCGCGTGGCGAGATCGACACGTTGCGACGGCATCTCGATGCGGTCGCGACCGACGAGCAGCACGCCTACCGCGCGCTCGCCGCGGCAGCCGCCCGACTGGCAGGGCGCGACGATCCCGAGCTGCGCGAGCTGCTCGACCCCTGACGATGGAGACGCTCACCCGGATCGCCGAGGTACGGGCCGCCTGCGACGCCGCCCGTCGCGACGGGCCGCGCGTGGGGCTCGTCCCGACGATGGGCGCCTTCCACGCGGGCCACCGCTCGCTCATGCGCGCCGCGCGCGGCGACGGCGGGCTCGTCGTCGTGTCGCTCTTCGTGAACCCGACGCAGTTCGGGCCGCACGAGGACCTCTCGGCCTACCCGCGTGACCCGGAGGGCGACGCAGCCGCCGCGGAGGCCGAAGGCGTCGACATCCTGTTCTCGCCCGCGGTGGAGGAGATGTATCCCGAGACCCCACGCACCACCGTCCACGTCGACGGGCTCACGGAGCGGCTGTGCGGCGCCAGACGCCCGGGCCACTTCGACGGCGTCACCACCGTCTGCACGAAGCTCTTCGCCATCATCGGCCCGTGTGCGGCGTACTTCGGGCGCAAGGACGCGCAGCAGCTCGCCGTGGTGCGCCGCATGGTGCAGGACCTCGACCTCCCGGTCGACGTGGTGGGATGTCCTCTCGTCCGTGAGGCGGACGGACTTGCCATGTCGAGCCGGAACGCGTACCTCACCGCGGACGAGCGACGCGCCGCGCTCGTGCTGTCGCGAGCGCTGCGACGCGTCGCCGACGCGGTGCGTGACGGCGTGCGTCGCGCGGCGTCGCTGCGAGAGCTCCTCGTTGCGACGATCGGCCGCGAGCGACTCGTCGCGCTCGACTACGCGGAGATCGTCGATGCGGCGACCCTCGAGCCCGTGCGCGAGATCGACGGTGAGGTGCTCGTGGCCGTCGCCGCGCAGGTCGGCCGAGCGCGGCTCATCGACAACTGCACGCTCAACGTGTCGGGTCAGGGCGCGGTCACCGCGGATCTCGGGGTCGTCGCGGACCCGAGTGCGTAGGCTGGAACGTCTTGGAGCAGCCGACGGAGGACTTGATCGACGTCCTGGTGCTCGGTGGCGGTGTCGCGGGTCTCTCCGCGGCGATCCGTGCCGCACGCGCCGGCGCGCGCGTGACCGTCCTGACGAAGGCGGCGCTCGGCGCGTCCGCGACGCAGTACGCGCAGGGTGGTGTCGCCGCCGTGCTCCCGGAGCACGATGCAGACCGCGGGCAGGTCGACTCGCCCGAGCTGCACCTCGCGGACACGCTCGTCGCGGGAGCCGGGCTCTGCGACGTCGACGCCGTGCGCGTGATGGTCGAGGAAGGGCCGACGCGCGTGCGCGAGCTCATCGAGATGGGTGCGCACTTCGACGAGACCGATGACGGGCTCGCCTTCACCCGCGAGGGCGGGCACACGCTGCCCCGCATCATCCACGCGGGCGGCGACGCCACCGGTGCCGAGATCGAACGTGCGCTCGTTGAGGCGGTGCAGGAGACGGCCTCCGACATCCGTGAGCGCTGGCTCGCGGTCGACGTGCTGATCGAGGACGGCCGCGCGGTCGGCGTCCGCGCGCTCGACCCCGATGCGGCCGAGCAGGAGGTCCGCGCCCGGCACACGGTCGTCGCGACCGGCGGCGCGGGCCAGTGCTACGCCGTCACCACCAACCCCACGCTCTCCACCGGCGACGGCATCGCCTTGGCGCTCCGAGCCGGTGTGGCCGTCGCCGACGTCGAGTTCATGCAGTTCCACCCGACGGCGCTGCACCATCCCTCGATGCCCCGTCCGCTGCTGTCGGAGGCGCTGCGGGGCGAAGGTGCGGTCCTCCGCGACGAGAACGGGATCGCGTTCATGGCCGACGAGCACCCGCTCGCCGACCTCGCGCCGCGCGACGTCGTCGCACGCGCGATCGCCCGCCGCATCATCGACCGCGGTCTGTCCCACGTCTGGCTCGACGCGCGCTCGATCAAGGGTTTCGAGACGCGCTTCCCGACGGTGTGGCGCGCCTGTCAGGCGGCGGGCCTCGACCCGCGCGTCGACCTGCTGCCTGTCGCGCCGGCCGCGCACTACCTCTCCGGCGGCGTGTGCACGGATCTGGACGGTGCGACGACGCTGCCCGGGCTCTGGGCCTGCGGCGAGGCCGCTGACTCGGGTGTGCACGGCGCGAATCGCCTCGCCTCGAACTCGCTGCTCGACGGCCTGGTCTTCGGCGCCCGTTGCGTCGATGCCATCGCCGTGGGCAAGGAGGAGGCCGAGCCGACCGGTGTCATGCGCGGGCTCGCGCCGTGGGCGGAAGGAGCGCGCCCACCCGACGCGCGCACATCCGGAGGTCGACGTGCCACCTCGCGTGAGGAGCTGCAGCAGCTCATGACGCGCGAGGCCGGCGTGCTGCGCGACGCGACCTCACTGCACCACGCGCTCGACGCGCTCGACGCGATGGCTCCGCGGACCCCCGTCGTGCAGAACCTCTGGACCGTGAGCCGTGCGCTCGTCACTGCGGCGCTCGCACGCGAGGAGTCGCGCGGCACGCACACGCGTCTCGACTTCCTCGAGACGGACGACCGGTTCCTCGGCCGCTTCGTCTTCGACGGTCACGCGCAGCCGACGTTCGTGCCGCTCTCGGCCGAGGTGACGGTCCCGTGAGCGACGCAAGCAGCCTCGACCCACCGCGTCACGCCGTCCACGACGCCGTCGCACGCGCGATCGCCGAGGACCTCGGGCCGCTCGGTGACGTCACCGCGGCGCTCCTCGACTCCGCGGCGCGAACCGTCGCGGACATCGTCGTGCGCGCTGACGGCGTCCTCGCCGGCACCGCTTGCGCCACCGAGGTGTTCGCGCAGGTGGACCCCGCCGTGGAGGTCACCTGGAAGGCCGGCGACGGCGCCGCGGTCAGCGAGAAGACCGTCGCAGGCACCGTCTCCGGGAGCCTGCGCTCGGTGCTCACCGGCGAGCGCTGCGCGCTGAACTTCCTCTGCCACCTCTCGGGCATCGCGACCGCGACGCGGCGCTTCGTCGTCGCCCTCGACGGTCGCGCCCGCGTCGCCGACACGCGCAAGACGCTCCCCGGCCTCCGCGCGCTCGAGAAGGCCGCGGTACGCGCGGGCGGTGGCGTGAACCACCGCGCTTCCCTCTCCGACATGGTGCTCGTGAAGGACAACCACCTCGGTGGCCTCGGAATCACCGACGCCGTGGCACGCGCCCGTGCGCTGTGGCCGGGTCGCGGCGTCGAGATCGAGTGCGAGCGCGTGGACCAGGTCGCCGAGGCGGTGGAGGCCGGGGCTGACCTCGTGATGCTCGACAACATGACCCCCGAGCAGGCGAAGGGCTGTGTCGCGGTCGTGCGCGAGCGCGCGCGAACCGGCATCCTCGTCTATCTGTCGGGGGGGATCACCCTCGAGAACATAGGGGCCTTCGCCGACGCGGGCATCGACATCGTGTCGACGAGCGCGATCACGCAGTCGGCGCCCGCGCTCGACATCGGTCTCGACGTGCGAGTGCCGTAGCGATGCTCCTCTGCATGGACACCGGCAACACCCAGACCGTCATCGGTCTCTTCGACGGCACCGAGCTCGTCGACCACTGGCGGATCGCCACCGTTGCCGAGCGCACCGCGGACGAGCTCGCGCTCATGATCCAGCAGTTCCTCGGCTTCCACGGCTTCTCGCCGTTCCTCGTCGGAGCGCCGGCCAGCGAAGTCCCCGGCTCCGACAAGATCGACGGCGTCGCCATCTCCTCTGGTGTGCCGCGCGTGACGGTCGAGCTCCGCGCCATGACCGAGCGGTACTTCGGGTTCCCGGCGCTCGTGCTCGAGCCCGGCGTCCGCACCGGGATGCCGATCCTGTACGACAACCCGAAGGAGGTCGGCGCGGACCGCATCGCGAACGCGGTCGCGGCCTACGACCTCTACGGCGGCCCGTCGATCGTCGTCGACTTCGGCACCGCGAACACGATCGAGGCCATCAGCGAACAGGGCGAGTACCTGGGCGGCGCGATCTTCCCCGGCATCGAGATCTCGATGGATGCGCTGTTCGCGCACGCGGCCGCGCTTCGGCGCGTCGAGCTACTGGCCCCCCGGAACGTCATCGGCAAGTCGACGGTGGAGTCGATCCAGTCGGGCACCGTGTTCGGCTTCAGTGGCCAGGTCGACGCGCTCGTCGACCGCTTCCAGGCCGAGCTCGGCCCGTGCACCGTGCTCGCGACCGGCGGGCTCGCGGAGCCGATCATCCAGCACTCGCGCACGATCCAGCACTACGAGCCGTGGTTGACGCTCCAGGGGCTCCGCATCATCTTCGAGCGCAACCGGTGAGCCGCAGCGGAGTGCTGGCCGGAGGCCGGGAGCACGCAGCGGAGGCGGCGTGGAGATGACGATGGAGGACGAGCGCGCCCGGCGGATCGCGAAGGTGCAGGAGCTCCGCGCCACCGGGGTCGATCCCTATCCCGTCCGCTTCGAGCGCACGCACACCGCGGCCGAGATCCACGCGCGATGGGGCTCGACGGAGGCCGGCACCGAGACCGACGACGAGGTGAGCGCCGCGGGCCGGGTCCTCCTGCTCCGCCGCCAGGGGAAGCTCACGTTCGCGACCCTCCGCGACGGCACCGGCAGCATCCAGCTGTTCGCGTCGCGCGCCGAGCTCGGCGACGAGCGTCACGGCGCCTTCGACGACCTCGACCTCGGCGACTGGGTCGGCGCGACCGGCACGGTGATGAAGACGCGCAAGGGCGAGCTCTCCGTGAAGGTCCGCGACTTCGAGCTCCTGGCGAAGGCGCTCCGCTCGCTCCCCGAGAAGTGGCACGGGCTCGCCGACGTCGACACGCGCTTTCGTCAGCGGTACGTCGACCTGATCGCCAACGACGACGCGCGCCGCGTCTTCGAGATCCGCTTCGCGGTGCTCGCGGCGTTGCGCGACCTGCTCACCGAGCGCGGCTTCGTCGAGGTGGAGACGCCCGTGCTGCACGTGCAGGCCGGCGGCGCGTCGGCCCGGCCCTTCGACACGTATCACAACGCGCTGGAGATGCCCCTTGTGCTCCGCATCGCGCTCGAGCTGCACCTGAAGCGGCTGCTCGTCGGCGGCATCGAGCGCGTGTTCGAGATCGGGCGGGTGTTCCGCAACGAGGGTCTCTCGACGCGCCACAACCCCGAGTTCACGATGCTCGAGTGCTACCAGGCGTTCGCGGACTACACGGACATGATGACGTTGACCGAGGATCTCGTTGCCGGGAGCGTGCTCGCCGCGACGGGCTCGACGCAGGTCACGGTCGACGACACGGCCATCGATCTGACCGCACCGTGGCCGCGCCGCACGATGCTCGAGCTCATCCGCGAGCACGCAGCCGAGGACGTGCACCCCCGCATGTCGCCCGGGGAGCTCGCGACGGTGTGTGCTCGTCACGACGTCGACACCGAGCCGTCGTGGGACTCCGGGAAGCTCATCCTCGAGCTCTACGAGAAGCTCGTCGAGCCGAACATCGTCGGACCCGTGATCGTCTGCGACTACCCCCGGAGCGTCTCCCCGTTGGCACGCGCCCACCGCGACGACCCGGATCTCGTGGAGCGCTTCGAGGCCGTCGTCCTCGGACGTGAGATCGCCAACGCCTTCAGCGAGCTGAACGACCCGATCGACCAGCGCGACCGCTTCGAGGCCCAGGCCAAGCTCGCCGCCGCCGGCGACGTCGAGGCGCACGGGGTCGACGAGGACTACGTCCGGGCGCTCGAGTACGGGCTCCCGCCCTGCGGGGGCCTCGGCATCGGCGTCGACCGCCTGGTCATGCTGGCCGCGGGCGTCTCGTCGATCCGGGAGGTCATCCTGTTCCCCCACTTGCGCCCCGAGAGCGGCGAGAGTGGTAGCAAGGCCTCGGCGGGGGAGGAGTGAGCGTCCGCGGCCGGGGTATCCCCGGTCGAAGCGTTCGACCATAAGGGGGGGAGGAGCAGCCGGGCGATGCGTGTGCTGGTCACCGGGATGGGGGGCGAGGTCGCGACGCGGGTCGCGCAGCTCCTCGAAGCCGACGAGCGCGTGCGTGAGGTCGCGGGCTTCGACATGGTCCCGCCGCGCCGTCGGCTCCGCGCGGCGGTGTTCAAGCGGATCGACCCGCGCGACCGCGATCGCCTGGTGTCCTTCGTGACCGAGTTCGAGCCCGATGCCGTCGCGCACCTCGGCGTCTACGAGCCCGACTCCCGCCTGGCGCCGCGCGAGGCCGCGCGCGCGACGGAGGCCTGCACGGTGCACGCGCTGGGTGCGGCAGCCCGGGCCGGGCGGCTCGAGCGCGTCGCCCTCCGCAGCGGCATCGAGG
>DATBSK010000077.1:0-8870 GCA_036559825.1 Acidimicrobiia bacterium
GAGGTCGAGGGAGAAGCGCTGGCCGCTCCGCACGAGACGCGCCGCATCCGCGACGCGCTCGGCGGTGAGCAGCGCGAGCGACCCCAGGTTCGGGTCGAGGACGTCCCAGGCGCAGCCGTCGGGCAGCTGCGCGTAGGTGGGGCGGGCGCCGGGGGTCATGCCGTGAGCTCCTCGACCGAGTGCACCTGACCGTCGTGCTCGAACAGGATGTCGTTGTAACCGTTCCCCGGCCCGATGTACGCGATCGTCTCCGGGCGGGTGAACGTGACGTACATGGCGCGCCGGAACGGCCCGGTCCCCGTCGGCGGAGGCGCCGCGTGGAGGATGTCGCCGAAGTGGACCGTCACGTCTCCTGCGTCGGCATCGATCGCGACGACGGGGTGCCATGCCTCGTCACCGGGCCGCAGCGGGTGCGACGACCCACGGTGCGAGCCGGCGACGAAGTGGAGCTGCCCGGTCTCGGCCGAGGCCCGGTCGAGCTGGATCCCGATCGCGACGCTCGGGCACAGCACCGGGTGACCCCCGAGGCCGCAGTCGCGGTGCCACGGGAGGTCCGACAGCCCGGCCGTCACCTCCGGGTTCTTGATGACCACGCTCTGGCCGTCGAGGCAGTCGTGCTCCGGCTCGAGCCCCTCACCACCGAGGGCCGCGAGCCGGCGCAGGCGCCGGTCGTCGCCCAGGCCCTTGACGAGCGCCGACTGCTCCCCCAGGTAGATGAGCCGGCAGCACACCTCCGTACCGTCGGCCTGCGTGGCCCACCAGGAGCGTCCGTCGTCCCTGGTGGCGCTGGCCACGCCGTGGTCGGCCTCGGCACCGAGCGCGGCGACCTCCTCGGCCGAGAAGACGTCGCGCACGTGGAGGAAGCCGTGCGTCTCGAGGAACGCGCGCATCTCGTCCTCGTCGTCGTCGAGCACGAAGGTGCGCGTCAGATCGACGGAGTCGTCGCGCGCGAGGTGGAGGATGGGGCGACCGTGGTAGAGGGCGCGCAACGCCGGCTCCCATCGCTCGAACGAGCTGAAGTCGCCGCGTGACACGCTGACCATCCCCGCGTAGAGGAGCCCGAAGCACGTCCGCAGCTCGTTCGCGAAGTCGGAGAACGCCTCGCGCGAGAGCTCGACGAGCGTGTCGGCGGCGGCGTCGGTCGACCAGATCTCCACGGTGTCGGCTCCGGGCACGTACGTGTATGCAGCGCCGTCCGGGACGCGGAACCCGAGCGTCCCGACCCCCGCGAGATCGGGTGCCGCGAGCGCGCCGTTGCCCGACGCGATCCGCGCCGGGAGATCGTCCTGGTGGAACGCGTCGAAGTCGATCGGGGGGAACTCGAGCGTGGCCACGCGGTGAGCCTACGACGAGATGCGGGGGAGCACCTCGGACTCGAAGAGCTCGAGCGACTCCCACGCGAGGTCGGGAGGGATACCGCCCATGAGCGGGTGCAGCATCGCCGCGCCCTGCTGCTCGGCCAGCGCCACGCACTCGTCGGGTGTGAGGACCTGGTACACGCCGCTCGCGCGCACGTCCTCCCACGACGTCGCGCCGTGCACGTCGCTGACGTTCAGATGCGTCCCCTCCTGCCACGACGAGTAGCTCTGCGCGTCGAAGAGCGCGTACGGCCCGATCTGCGCCCACGTCGACTCCGGATCCTTCGACACCATCACGAACGCGGGCCCGGACGGCAGGTTGCAGAACCCCTCGGTGAACCCGACCTCGTCCGCCTCGTCCTGGTACGCGGTGAGGATCTCGGGGTTCGCGCTGCCGGGGAAGAACCCGCAGCGCAGTCGTGCGGCGCGGCGCGCGGCCGCGGGCGTGGAGCCACCCAGCATCAGCATCGGGCCGCCCGGCGTCGCGGGCGTCGGGGTGACGCGGATCGTGCGCCCGCGCCACTCGAACGGCTCGCCCGTCCACGCGTCACGCAGGACGCCGACGTACTCGGCGAGGAGACGGCCACGCTCGCTTCGTTCGATGCCGGCCATGTCGAACTCCGCGGCGCGATAACCGTTGGCGACGACGAGCGAGAGTCGTCCGGGGAAGAGATTGTCGATCACCGCGCACTGTTCGGCGATGCGCACCGGATCGTGCAAGGGCAGGATTAGCGCGGCGAGGTTCACCGCGATCTGGTTCGTGCGCGCCAGGACCGCGGTCGCGAACGTCAACGGCGCCGGGAGGTACCCGTCCTCGGTGCCGTGGTGCTCCGAGAGCGCAACCGCGGCGAACCCGAGCCGCTCCGCCCATTCGCACATCTCGAGGCAGGCCGCGTACTGCTCGGCGTGCGTGATCGGCGATGCCTCCGGGACGCGGAGGTCGAACCGGATCATCATCATGGTCGGCATGCCGACGAGACTGTCAGATCACAGCGAGCCGGTGCGAGCGAAGGTCGCCATCGACTGGTAGACGCCGAGGACCTTGCCCGAGTACAGCCGGTCGGTCGCCCAGTTCCCGTGCCCCATGTCGTTCCAGGTCGGCGCCCAGCCCTTCGCGAAGAACGTGTCGAACTTGCGTGCCGCCTCCACCGGGTCGGACGAGTACCAGTACGGCGACGGCGGGTTGGCGAGCCCTGACGAGCGCGACGTCGGGTCCGCGTAGTTCTTGAGGTGCTGGATCTGCGCTCGCACCCCGTCTCGAGGAGTCGGGAAGCGGGTCCCGTACGCGCAGCTGTCACACCATCCGAGGCCGGCGAAGTTGTTGTCCGGCGCCGAGTGGAAGCCCCCGGTCTCGATCACGGACTGGGCGAAGGCGAGATCGCCGCGCACGCCCTCCGCCGTCCCTTCCTCGACGTAGATCTGCGCAAGCTCCTCGATCGAGACGTCGATCCTGGTGCTGTACCCGCGCGCGCGGATCCATCCGGCCATCTGATCCGCCGTGAGGACCGTCGGCCCCTGGACGGGCTCGCCGCGAGCGCGCAACGCGCCGATCGTCCTCGCCCGCTCCAACGCCGCGTTCGCCGCCGCCACGCGCCGGTCGAGCTCCGCCTGCTGTGCGGAGAGCTGTGACTCCAGCTGCGCGAGGTCGCTCTGCTCCTTGGCGAGCGCGTCCTGCTCCGTGCGGAGACGCTGCTCCGCCTCCGCGAGCTGGGCTGCGGTCGCCTCGAGCTCGGCCATGATCTGGTCGTCGCGGCGCGCCGCGGCATCGGCCAGGATGCGCCGGCGCGCGGCCTTCAGCGACGGCGCGATGGAGATCGGGCCGTACACGGCAGCCGGACCGCCGTTCGAGTAGAGGGCGGCCGCGCGCTGGCGGATCATCTCGCGCAGGTGCTCCGCCTTGGCGCGCAGTCGCGGGATCTCCGCCTGGAGCCGCGCGACCTCTGCCTGCACCTCGGCGACGCGCGCCTCCACCTCCCCCTGGCGCGCGCGCGTCTCCTCGAGTCTCTGCGCCGCGGCGTGCGCCTCGGACTGTGCCTGCTCGACCTGGGCGCGCGCCTGCTCGATCTCGGCATCGACGGGATCGGCTTGCGCGGCTACGGGCACGGCGCCGGACATGCCGACGCCCACGAGCGCGACGAGAGCGACCACCGCGACGCGCGGCGCGACGCGTCTGCGCGCGCGGACGACGACCGAGGGGAGGGACACGGGGCCAACAGGCTAGGCAACACCAGCAACAGGGACAACACCGAGCGGGCGTCGCCTGGCCTACGCTCCCGCCGTGCCCGCCCAGCTCGGCCGCGTCGGCGTCTGGACGTTCAAGCTCGACCAGCTCCCGATCGGGCGGGCGCGCGACGTGGCCGCCGAGCTCGAGGAGATGGGCTGGTCGGCCCTCTGGATCCCCGAGGCCGTGGGCCGCGACCCCTTCGTGAGCGCCGCGCTGCTCCTCGGGGCGACGGAGCGGTGCGTCGTCGCCACCGGGGTCGCGACCATCTACGCGCGCGACGCCATGGCGATGAACAGCGGATGGCAGGCGCTCAGCGAGGCGTTCCCGAGCCGGTTCGTCCTCGGTCTCGGCGTCAGTCACCGCCCGATGGTCGAGGACCTCCGCGGCGCGGAGTACGCGCCGCCGATCGCGACGATGCGCGCGTACCTCGACCGGATGGACGCGTCGTTGTACTTCGCGGCCCCACCGAGTGATCCGCCCGAGCGCATGCTCGCGGCCCTCGGACCGAGGATGCTCGAGCTGGCGCGCGAGCGTACGCGTGGCGCGCACCCGTACCTGGTGACGCCCGAGCACACCGCGGGGGCACGGGACATCCTCGGGCCTGATTCGTTGCTCGCGCCCGAGCAGAAGGTCGTGCTCGAGACCGATCCCGCACGCGCACGCGAGATCGCGCGCGAGAGCCTCGCCGTGTACATCCCCGGTCTGCCGAACTACGTGAACAACCTCCGACGCCTCGGGTTCACGGACGACGATCTCGGGGCGCCGCCGAGCGACCGGCTCGTGGACGCCGTCGTGGCCTGGGGCGACGTCGAGACGGTCGCCGCGCGCGTGCGGGCGCACCACGACGCCGGTGCCGACCACGTCGCCGTCCAGGTGCTCCCCGCGACCGACACCGACAAGCTGCTCACCGACTGGCGCACGATCGCGGCCGCGCTCACCGACCAGGACGGCTGACGACCTCCACGCCGGCGTCGCGCGCGATGACGAGCGCGTCGGCCAGGCCGAGGAACAGGCCGTGCTCGACGACACCGGCGTGCGTCGTCAGCTCGGCCGCGAGGGCCTCTGCGTCGGCGATCGGGCCGAAGCGGCAGTCGAGGATGAGGTTGCCCTGGTCGGTGCGGAAGGGAGCAGCGCCGTCCCCCGCCCGGAGCACCGGCTCCGCGCCGAGCGCCGCGATCGCGCGGCGCGTCGTCGCCAGCCCGAACTCGACGACCTCCACCGGCAGCGGGTGGCGCGTGCCGAGCCGCTCCACGCACTTCGATCCGTCGACGACGATCACCTCGCGCGCGCTCGCCTGTGCCACGAGCTTTTCGCGCAGCAGGGCGCCGCCCCCACCCTTGATCAGATCGAGGGCCGGGTCGACCTCGTCGGCACCGTCGATCGTCACGTCGATCTCCCACGGGACGTCGTCGGCGAGCAACGGGATCCCCACGCGACGCGCCTCGTCGGCGGTCTCGATCGCGGTGGGCACGCCGGTGACCTCGCGCAGCTCACCGCTCGCGAGCAGCTCACCCACGCGCCGCGTGGCGTGGATCGCGGTCGAGCCGGTCCCGAGCCCCAGCACCATCCCGGAACGCACCTCGTCCTCGACGGCGCGCACCGCGGCGGCGCGCTTGAGCTCGTCGGCGTCCGCCCGCGGAACCGCGTCCGCCACCGCGGGAGGCCTACCCCTCGGGTCTATTCCGCTCGGGCGTACCGGCCGTCCGGCCACGCCTCCGCTTCATCTCCTAGGCGTCGAGCGGGAGCCGCAGCATGCGGATCGCGTTGCCGCGGATGACCTTGTAGATCTGCTCGTCGGTCAGGTTCTTCACCTGCGCCTCGGCGACCTCACGCGTCTCGGGCCACGTCGAGTCCGAGTGCGGGTAGTCGGTCTCGAAGGTGACGTTGTCCTCACCGACGGCTTCGATGTTGTGCAGCCCGTGCGGGTCGTCGAAGAAGCAGCCGTAGACGGCGCGGTAGTAGGACTCGCTCGGCGGACGCTTCACCTTGTCGGCGACGCCGCCCCAGCCCCGGTTCTCGAGCCACACCTTGTCGGCGCGGTCGAGCACGTACGGGATCCAGCCGATCTGACCCTCCGAGTACGCGAGCTCGAGGGTCGGGAAGCGCTCGAGCACCCCCGACATGAGGTAGTCGGTGAGCGACATCGCCGCGTTCATGTACGTGAGGGTCGAGCCGACCGCGGGCGGCGCATCGGCCGACGTCGACGGCATCTTCGAGGACGAGCCGATGTGCATGCAGATCACGGTCTCGGTCTCGGCACACGCGTCGAAGAACGGATCCCAGTAGCCGTCGGCATCGTGGACAGACGGCAACCCGAGGAACGGCGGGATCTCGGTGAAGGCCACCGCGTGGCCGCCGCGCGCCGCGTTCCTGCGGATCTCGGCCGAGGCGAGCTCCGCGTCCCAGAGCTGGACGATCGGCAGCGGGATGAGCCGGCCGTTGGTGCCGCCACACCACTCCTCGAACATCCAGTCGTTGTAGGCCTTCACGCACAGGTCACCGAGCTCGCGGTCGCTGCGCTCGAGGAAGGTCTGGCCGCAGAACCGCGGGAACGTCGGGAAGCACAGCGACGCCTCGGTCCAGTTGGCGTCCATGTCCTCGAGCCGCTCGCGCTGCTTGTGACAGCCCGGGCGCATGTCGTCCATGGTGATCGGCGCCACTGTGACCTCGTCGCGCGGGTAGCCCGCGGCCGCCATGACCCGCGTCATCGGGTACCGCAGGTCCTCGCAGAACCACCAGTCGCACCAGTCGCCGTCCTCGCCCGGTCCGGCTTCCCGATAGGAGAACACACCCCCGACGAACGTCATCTCCGCGATCCTCTGGCGGACGACACGCGGCCCGACGTCGGCGAACTTGGCCGGGAGTCGCTTCGTCCACACATCGGCCGGCTCGACGACGTGGTCGTCGACGGAGATGACCTTCGGCAGCTCCATGTCTCGCAGCATACGCCCGAGTCAGGCCCACACGGCGGGGCGGGTGTTGGCGCCGCGTCGCACCATGAGCACGACGCCCACGGCTGCGGCGACGATCCCGATGCCCCCGAGCACGAACGTCTGGTTCACGAGCGAGTCGGTGACGACGTCGTAGCCGGCGTCGAACGCGTTCACGTCGACCTCGGGCCCGACGACGTCCGACAGCATGTCACGCCCGACCCGCAACGCGAGCACGACCATCAGGCAGAAGAACGCGACGCCGAAGCCGGCGATGACGAGCATGAGCGCGTGCTTCGGCGCGACGGCGATCGCTGCCGCGAGCGCGAGCACCATCAGCACGGGGAACACCCACGACGCCCGCCGCGTGACATCGACGCCGAACCACAGCTGCGGGATCTCCGACTTGCGCACGACCGTGAACGCCGGGAGCCCGAGCGAGTCCGGGATCCGGCTCGCGAGCCCCTGGTCGACGTTGGCGACGAACCCGCGGACGATCGGCAGCAACCCGTCGAGGTTCAAGGTGAGCTGGTCGTCGCCACGCACGAGCTGCTGGTGCGTGCTCGTCACCGCGAGGCGGAAGATCTGCTCGAACTGCGGCGTGCCGAGCGCCTGGCGCACAGCCGGCTCGAGGACGACACGGCCGAGGCGGACCCGCGGCTCCCGTGCCACGATCTCGTCCGCGACGCGCGACGCCAGCGCCGCCTGCACCGCGTCTTGCTGCACGACCTCGGTCGCGACGTCCGTGAACGCGTCCGTCGGCAGCAGCTGCCGGCGGGTCCAGATCCCGAGGTCCGCGAAGGGCACGAGCACGAGCCCGACGACGAGGAGGAGCCCGGCGATCACCCCACGCATGCGGCCGTAGTGTGGCACGGAGCGCAACGCGTCCCGTGGGATGTCACCGCACGCGCACGTACTCGGAGCAGCGGTACGGCGCCGCGACCGTGAACGCGGTCCCGTCACTCGTGACGAGCTGGCCGCAGGACGTCGGCCGGACGAACGCGCTCGGGTAGACGGTGGGACCGACCGTCCCCGCGACGCGGTAACGGAGGCCCGCCGCCGCGCGCGCGACGCGGGCGGGCGTCGGGTTGTCGCTTGCCGCGTCGACGGCGCGCAGCCAGAAGTCGGCCGACAGCCAGCCGGCGATCATGGACGGTGTCACGGCGTCCGGCGTCAGCGTGGCGATCTGGTCGAGGATCTCGCGCATCGCCGGGTCGCCGGCCGCGGCTTCCGGGGTCGCGAACTCGGTGAACACGTACGAACCGCTCGCCGGCGCGACGAGCGCCGGGGCGTACTGCACGAGGTTCGTGGTCACACCGTCGAAGCCGCGCTGGCGGAGCGCGTCCTGGAGCGCGCCCACGGCGATGAACCCCGCGACGACGAAGACGGCGTCCGGTGACCGCCGCGCGGCAGCGAGCACCTCGCCGGCGACGTCGCCGGCCATCGTCGCGGCGGCATCGCCGGGATCGAGCGCCGCCTCGGCGTACGTGACGCGCATCCCGGCGGCGCGCGCGACGGCACGCAGCTCGTCGAGCGAGCGTGGCACTGCCGCGGACTCCGTGACGATCGCCGCGGTCGGGTGACGAACGCCGCGCGCTCGGAGGACGGTCGCGACGAGCGAGCCCCAGATCCCCGGCACCCGTTGCGGCAGGAGCGGAGCCCGACAGCCGGTGATGGCGAAGGCCCAACGGTTGCCGCAGAAGCCGCCCGCGATCCCCCAGCCGAAGGCCGGGACGTGCGCGTCCGCGAGGGTGCCGTCGTCGGTGAAGCGCGAGGTCTCGACCGGCACGACCGCGTCGACGCCGACGTCGCGAACCAGCCGTCGCGTCTCGCTGAGCGCGGTCGCCGGATCACGTGCGTCGTCCCGCACGCCGAGGAACTCGACCGGCCGCCCGCCGATGCCGCCGGAGCGGTTCGCGGCGTCGAACCGGGCCCGCGCGCCGACCTCGGCGCCGGGGAACAGCTCCACGTCGGCGATGCCACCGACGCGGTAGGGACGACGCGCCGTGGGGCCGGTCGGGTCGCCGACGACGACCTGAGCTCCGGAGGAGGAGGCGAGCCCGACCGGCCCCGCTACTGCCAGGACGCTGATCGCGACGAGCGCGCCGGCACGAGCGAGGTGCCGGCGCCCCCTAGTCCGCGTGCCCACCCAGGTACGCGTGCGCGAGGCGCTCCTCGTCGACGTCGTCGCGTGCGCCCGACCAGACCACTCGCCCGAGCTCGAGGAACGCGATCTCGTCCGCGACCTCCATGGCCTCACGCGCCTTCTCGTCCACGAGGAGGATCGCCACCCCGAGGTCGCGCAGCTCTCGCAGCGCGCGCACTACCTCTTCCGCGGCCAGCGGCGCGAGGCCGAGC
>DATBSK010000078.1:0-26919 GCA_036559825.1 Acidimicrobiia bacterium
ACCGGTGTAGATCTGGCGCGGGCGCGCGATCTTCTGCTCCGAGTCGTCCACCATCTCGAGCCATTGCGCCATCCAGCCCGAGGTGCGGGGGATGGCGAACATGACAGTGAACATCTCGGTCGGGAGGCTGAGCGCCTCGTAGATGAGGCCCGAGTAGAAGTCGACGTTCGGATAGAGCTTGCGCTCGACGAAGAAGTCGTCCTCGAGCGCGATGCGCTCGATCTCGACCGCGAGGTCGACCAGCGGGTCGGGCCGATCGAGCTCGTCGAGCACCTGGTGGCACGCCTCCTTGAGGACCCGGGCGCGCGGGTCGTAGTTCTTGTACACGCGGTGACCGAACCCCGAGAGGCGGAACGGGTCGTCACGGTCGCGGGCCTTGTCGACGTACTTCTGGATGTCGCGGCCGTCGGCCTGGATCATCTCGAGCATCTCGATGACCTCTTGGTTCGCGCCGCCGTGACGGGGCCCCCAGAGGGCGTTGATGCCGGCCGCGATCGCGGCGTAGATGTTCACCTGGCTCGAGCCTGCGATGCGGACCGTCGACGTCGAGCAGTTCTGCTCGTGGTCGGCGTGCAGGATCAGGAGCACCTTCATCGCGTGCACGATCGTGGGGCTCACTTCATAGGGCGCCGAGGGGACCGCGAACATCATCGTGAGGAAGTTCTCGATGAGGTCGAGCTTGTTGTTCGGGTAGAGGAACGGCTGGCCGATCGACTTCTTGTACGCGTACGCCGCGATCGTCGGCAGCTTGGCCATGAGCCGGGCGATCGAGAGCTGGATCGCGGTCGGATCGGTGACGTCGTCGTGACCCTGGTAGAAGGTCGAGAGCGCCGTGACGACGGACGAGAGGATCGCCATCGGGTGCGCGTCGCGCGGGAAGCCGTCGAAGAACCGCTTCACGTCCTCGTGCAGCAACGTGTGCTTGCGGATGGTGTACCGGAACTCGTCGAGCTGCTCCTGAGTCGGCAGCTCCCCCCAGATCAACAGGTAGGAGGTCTCGAGGAACGACGGCAGGTGGCCCTGCACCAGCTGCTCGATCGGGATCCCGCGGTAGCGGAGCACGCCGGCGTCGCCGTCGACGTACGTGATCGCGGACATGCACGAACCGGTGTTCACGTACCCGGGGTCGAGCGTGATGAGGCCGCTCTCGGCGCGCAGCTTCGAGATGTCGACGGCGAGCTCGTTCTCGGTGCCGCGCACGATCGGCAGCTTGAGCTCGCCTCCCTCGAAGGTCAGGATCGCAGGCTGGTCCGTCACGGCGTGACTCCCCTTCGAACGACTCGTCTCGCAGCGTAGCGGCGCGAACGAGGCCGCCAGTGCGGCGCGGTCGCTAGCCTCCGCACTCCGCTCTTGGCGCGCTCCGCGCGCCGGGCCGCTGGGCCCCGGCTCGCTGCGCCGCACGATACGTGCGGCGCGGTCGCTAGCCTCCCCGCGTGAACTTCGATCTCTCCGACGATCAGGTCGCGCTGCGCGACGGCGCGCGTGACCTGCTCGACGGGCTCGCGCCGCCGACTCGTGTCCGGGAGGTCGTCGAGGCGGGCGGGGGCGTCGACGACGCGCTCTGGGCCGCGATGGTCGAGCAGGGCTGGCCCGCGGTCGCGGTCGCGGAGGACGCCGGCGGCCTCGGCCTCGGCACGGTGGAGGTCGCCGTCCTGCTCGAGGAGATCGGCCGCCACGCCGCTCCCGCGCCGTTCGCGTCGACGGTCGTCGCACTCGACGCGCTCGCACGCGGTGACGACCCGGGGCTCGCAGAGCGCCTGCTCGCGGGCGGCGGCGTCGGATGCGTCGCCTGGAGCCGCCGCCCCGACGCGGTGCGCGCGCACGCCGCCGGCTCGGGGTGGACCCTCGACGGGCGGCCTGATCCGGTCGTGTACGCACCGTCGGCGGCTGTCGCGGTGGTGGCGGCGGTCGCGGACGACGGCCCCGCGCTGTTCGCCGTCGACCTCGACGAGGCCGGCCACCCTCGACCCGAGCCGGCGATGGACCGCACGCGCGAGATCGGCTGGCTGCGGCTCGACGGCACGCCGGCGGCACGGCTCGGCGGGCGCGATGCGGTCGAGCGGCTCGTGGAGCAGGGTGCGGTCGCGTCGTGCGCGGAGATGCTGGGAGGCGCGGCGCGGGTCCTCGAGCTCGCGGTCGAGTACGCCAAGGATCGCGTCCAGTTCGACCGCCCGATCGGCAGCTTCCAGGCGGTGAAGCACCGCTGTGCCGACATGCTCGTCGACGTCGAGGGCATGCGGTCGGCGACGTACTGGGCCGCGTGGTGCCTCGCGGCCGGCGCGCCCGACGCGTCGGTCGCGGCGTCGACGGCGAAGGTCTGGTCCTCCGACGCCTCGAAGCGGGTGATGGCGTCGGGGCTCCAGGTGCACGGTGGCATCGGCTTCACGTGGGAGCACGACCTGCACCTGTTCCTCAAGCGCGCGCAGCTCGACCAGCTCGCGTTCGGCGACGCGGCGTTCCACCGCGAGCGGCTCGCGGCCCTGCTGCGGCCGAAGATCGACGCGGGGGAGAGCATCATCTGAGGACAGGCTCAGCATCCGCTGACCTGCACCTCATGGCCGTCCTCATGTGCGCTCATGCGCGGGGTGGACCCTCGCGCGGTCGTCACACGAGGAGGCACACCGATGAGAGCGAGAGCACGATCCAGCGTGCTCGGACGCATGATGATCAGCGTGGCGCTGGTCGTCGCGGGCGTCGTGGCGGTCCCGACGGTCGCGGCTGCGCACGGCTCGGACCACGACAGCCACGACACCACGCACACCGACCACGGGGACCCGAGCCAGTCCGGCGAGCACGGTGACACGACGCACATCGAGCAACACGGCAACACGGAGCTCGCGGTGCACAACTGCAGTGGTCGCGACGAGCCGACGAAAGAGGACGAGGCCAACGCCGAGGAGCTGATCGACACGGTCACGGCGGCGCTCGACCACTACCAGGACATCGCCGCTGCCAAGGCCGACGGCTACCGGATCACCGACGAGGCCGCGCAGAGCCCGAGCCCGATCGATCACTACATGCGATCGGCGGGAACGCAGCGCGGCGATCCGGACAAGCTCCACCCGAAGCACCCGGACGGCCTCGTGTACTTCGCCGAGGACGACGGGTCGGACATCCTGCTCGGCGCGGTCTGGCGCTCGCGCGCCGAGTGCCCACCGCAGCCCGCGGGACCGCTCACGGTGTGGCACGACCACTCGCCCAGCGGCTGCCCCTCGGCGCACCCGGACTGCCCGCTCGCGACGGGCGAGCCGGTCGACGAGGCGCACGTCCCGAAGATGTTCCACGTCTGGATCTTCGAAGGCGTGGAGGAGCCCTTCGCGCACGACTTCCCCGGCGCGCTCGGCGGGCACGGGCACGGCGGGGCGCGCAGCCCCGGCGATCGCCCGCAGCTGCCGTTCGAGACCGACCAGGTCTGACGGATGCGCACCCGTCAAGCCCCGGCCGCGGCGCGCGCCCGAAGCGCGGCGCGGTCGGGCTTGCCGGGTCCGAGCACCGGCAGCTCGTCGACGTGCACCACCCGCTCGGGTGTCTTGAAGCGCGCGATGCCCTCGCGCGCGAACCAGGAACGACATGCCTCGAGATCGAAGGACGGTGCCGCGACGACGAACGCGCACACGCGCTCACCCAGCCGCGGGTCCGGGTATCCGACCGCGACGGCATGGCGCACGTCCGGATGCTGCTCGAGCACGCGTTCCACTTCGGCGGTCGCGATGTTCTCGCCGCCGCGGATGATGATGTCCTTGATGCGACCGACGATCGTGAGCCAGCCGTCGTCGTCGACCGTCGCGAGGTCGCCCGTGCGGAACCAGCCGCGCGCGAGCGCGGCCCGCGTCGCCTCCGCGTCGGAGTAGCCGACGAAGAGCTCGGGGCCGCGCAGCCAGAGCTCGCCGGCCTCGCCGGTTGGTCGCTCGGCACCGGTGTCGGGATCGCTGACCCGGAGACGCGCCGCGCCGGTGGACCGCCCGTCGGTCTCGCGCGCGCGTTCCATGCTGTCGGCCGGTGTGCTCGTCGTGATCGTCGGCGCCTCAGTCGAACCGTACGTCCGCTTCACGACGGCGCCGAGCCGCTCCGTGGCCTCGGTGACGAACGCCGGCGTGACGCCTGCCCCCCCGCTCGAGACGAGCCGGAGGCTCTCGACGCTCGACGGCGAGAACGTCTTCGCGCCCATGAGCGCGACGAAGAAGGTGGGTGGCCCGATCATGAAGGTCGTGCGCTGCCGGGCGATGACCTCGATCGCGGCGTCGGGGTCCCACCGCGGCATCACCTGTGCGCGCATCGGGAGGATCCCCGGCAGGAGGACCCCGTTGAGCAAGCCAGAGATGTGTGCGAGGGGCGCGGGCATGAGGACGGAGTCGTCGGGATGCAGCCGGTGCGCGCCGACCATGACGCGCGCCTTGTAGGCGAGCCCGCGCTGGGTGTGCAGCGCGGCCTTGGGGCTGCCCGTCGATCCGGACGTGAAGAGCACGACCGCCAGGTCCGACGGTCGAGCCGCCGAGGCGCGCACCGGCGGTGCGTCGTCGAGGAGGGTGCGGAGTCGCCCCCCGGCGCCGCGCACGTCGTCGACCGGGAGGAACAGCTTGGGCTCGAGGATCGACAGCATGTGCTCGATGTCCGCGGGGCCGGCCAGGTGGTGGATCGGACCGGCGACCGCGCCGAGACGCCAGCACGCGCGGTAGAGCGCGACCACCTCCCACCAGTTCGGCGCCTGCCACGCGACGACGTCGCCGCGCCTGATGCCGGCGGCTCGGAGGCCGCCCGCGAGCGAGTCGACGACCGACGCCAGCGAAGGCCCGTCGAGCTGCACGCCCGCCGACTCGTCGACGAGCAGCTCACCCCGGGCGCGACGCGCCGCCTCGGTGACGAGCGTGTCGAGCGACGGGAGATCCCACGGCCCACCCGGTGCGCGGTACGCGGCGGACTCGGGGTGCCGATAGCTCGGGCGCAGCGTCAACGCGTCACGCGGGCGTGCGTCAGACGAGCGGGTTGCGCCAGCCGGCGCTCGTCGTCGTCGACCCGCGCACGACCTGCGAGCCGATGAAGTTGCGCTGGATCTCGACGGTGCCCGCGCCGATGCACAGCCCGCGGATGTCGCGGTACGCGCGCTCGACGGGATACTCGCGGGAGTACCCGTAGCCGCCGAGCAGCTGGATGGCCTCGTCGCACACGAACTTCGCAGCGAGGTTGGCGGCAGTCTTCGCCATCGCGGTCTCGAGCGCCGGTGGTGTGCCGTGCGGCCCGGCGAGGTGCAGCGCTCGCTGCAGCAGCAAGCGTGCACCGTCGAGCTGTGTCGCCATGTCGGCGATCTTCCACTGCAGACCCTGCAGCTCGGCGATCGGCCTGCCGCCGATGGTGCGCTCGTTCATGTAGCGCACGGCGTACTCGAGCGAACCGGTCGCGGCGCCGATGCACATCGCCGCATTGCCGCACCGTTCGTGGTTGATGTGCGAGATGAGCGTCTTGAACGCCTCGCTGTTCGACGGGTCACCGGCGAGCAGGACGTCCTCGGGCGCGACGTACACGTCGTCGAAAGCCAGCTCCGCCTCGCTCGTGCCGCGCAGGCCCATCTTCACGTGGGTGCCCGCGACGGTCACGCCCTCGGACTCGAGATCGACGACCACCGCCCCGATCCCCTTCGCACCTTCACTTCCCGGGAAGCGGCACCACACGAGGCAGCAGCGAGCCTTGTGCCCCCCGGTGACGTAGTTCTTGTAGGCGTTGAGGCGGTAGCCGTCGCCGTCCGGCGTGAGGCGCGCGCGCATGTGCGTCACCGCCGAGCCCGCCTCGGTCTCGCTGATGCCGATGCAGAAGAGCCCCTCACCGCTGGCGGCGAGGGGGAGCCAGCGCTCGCGCATCGCGTCGTTGCCCAGGTGCTGGATCGCGCGCGGCGGACCGTTGAAGATCAGCTGGGCGAGGATGGCGCTCGAGACGTCGACGCGTGCCAGCTCCTCGAGGACGATGGCGGCCTCGACGTCGCCCATCCCCATCCCGCCGTAGCGCTCGTCGACGGTGATCCCGAAGAGCTCTGCCTTCCGGAGTGCATCCCACGAGCCCTCGGGGAACTGCTCGGTCTCGTCCCAGTGCCGGGCGTTGGGCTCCAGGTCGCGCTGCGCCACCTCGCGCGCGAGGTCGCGCAGCGCCTGCTGATCGTCGGTCTCCGCGAAGGGGTCGACACCCTCGTGCCCCACCGTGGCGAGGCTATCGCCCCGGTCCTCGCGAACATGACTACCGTGTCAGGGAGCAGGAGGGGTCGCCGTGACCGACGTGGCACCGAAGTTCGACTACCCGGAGATGGACTTCGAGACCGCGCAGCCTTACCCCGTCTGGGAGCGCGCACGGAGCGAGTGCCCGGTCGTGCCCACGAGCGGCGCGATGGGCATGGACCGCACGACCTACCAGGTGACCCGGTGGGACGACGTCGAGCGCGTCCTGCGCGACGGCGAGACGTTCTCCTCGTCGATCAACGCGGAGCACATCGGCCAGTACATGGGGGACCTCATCCTCGCCATGGACGGCAAGGAGCACCGCAGCTACCGGAACCTGGTCGCGACCGCCTTTCGAGCGTCGCAGCTCGAGCAGTGGGACGAGGGCCTGATCCGCCCGACGATCACGGAGCTGCTCGACGAGATCGCGCCGCTGGGGCGCGCGGACCTCGTGCGCGACATCACGGCGCGGTACCCGGTGCGGGTGATCTGCGGCATCGTCGGCGTGCCCGTCGAGGACAGCGCGCAGTTCCATCAGTGGGCCGAGGAGATCAACACCGGACCGCTGCACCCCCCGGTCGGGATGGCCGCGTCGCGCGCCATGCGCGAATACCTCGAGCCGCTCGTGGCCGAGCGCCGCGCACAGCATCAAGGCGACCTGCTCAGCGATCTCGCCCACGCCGAGGTCGACGGCGAGCAGCTGTCGGAGGAGCGCCTCTACGGCTTCCTTCGCCTCCTGCTCCCGGCGGGCGCCGAGACCACGTTCCGCGTCATGGGCAACGCGCTCACCGCACTGCTCACGATGCCGGACGTGATGGCACGGGTCAGCAGCGATCGCTCGCTCATGCCGGCAGTCATCGAGGAGACCCTGCGGTGGGAGTCGTCGGTCACGCAGGTGAGCCGCGTCACGACGCGTGACGTCGAAGTCGGGGGATGCCCCATCCCTTCCGGGTCGCCGCTCGCGGTGATCACCGCGTCGGCGAACCACGACGGCGACCGGTACGAGCGCGCCGAGGAGTTCGACCTGGACCGCCCGCTGCAGGTGCACATGTCGTTCGGCACGGGCCAGCACCAGTGCCTCGGGATGCACCTGGCACGCCTGGAGCTGCGCGTCGGGCTCGAGGCGATCCTCGACCGGCTGCCGAACCTCAGGCTCGACCCGGACGCGGAGCCCCCGCGCATCCAGGGGCTCGCGTTCCGAGGCCCGACGTCACTGCCGGTGCTCTTCGACCCCAGCTAGGTCCTTGCCGTAGCAGCGCGAGTCGGCGTGGTCGGCGTACAGCCCGTACGGCGTGATCGCCTCGTAGCCCGCGGACTCGTACAGCGCCATCGCCTCCGGCTGCTTCGTCCCGGTCTCGAGCACGAGACGCCGGTAGCCGAGCGCTCGGGCGCGCTCCTCGATCGCGCCGAGCAGCAGGCGGGCGATGCCGCGTCGGCGCGCCGCGGGGCGCGTGTACATCCGCTTGATCTCGCCGACGGGCCCGTCGTGCGCGCGTACGCCGCCGCACCCGAGCGCGGTGCCGTCGACCCACGCGACGAGGAACGCGCCGTGCGGCGGCGAGAGGTCGAGGGGTGCGGGCTCGTCGGGGTCGGGCCCGCCGTAGCGCGCGGCCAGATCACGGAGCAGCTCCGACACGATCTGGGACCCCACCGGCGAGTCGATGCGGTCGTCGACGAGTCGCACCGCACCGGCGGGGCGGGTCACTGACCCATGAGCAAGCGCCATTGGTCGAGGCTGCCGATGCGGAACACGTAGTTGCGCCGGCGCGTCTCGCCCATGGTCGCCGACGGGTCGGGGGAGTAGAGGTGCCCGGGATAGAGGACGGTGTCGTCCGGGATCGTCGCGAGCCGTTGCGTGAGGCTCTCGTACATCTGGTCGGGGTCGGCGCCGGGGAGATCGGTGCGCCCGCAGCCCTCGAGGAAGAGCGTGTCACCGGCGACCAGTCGCCCGTCGACCACGAAGCACTGGCTGCCCGGCGTGTGGCCGGGCGTGTGCAGCAGCGTCACCGGGATGTCGCCGACTGTCACGACGTCGCCGCTCTCGTGGGTCACGAGGTCGGAGTCCGCGACCCCGGTCGTGCGCTTGATCCACTCGGCCTCGTCGCGGTGCACGTGCACGGGCGCGGCGACGTCGTCCATCCCGACGAGCTCGCGGATGCCCTCGATGCCGTACCCCATGAGGTCACCGCCGACGTGGTCCGCGTGCCAGTGCGTGGCGAGCACGCCCGTCAGCCGCAGCCCCTCCTGCCCGAGGATGTCGACGAGCTCGCGCACGCCGTAAGCAGGGTCGACCGCGACCGCGTCGCCGGTGTCGCGGTCGCCGATGAGATAGACGAAGTTCACCATCTGGCGCGCGATCGGGTCCGCGGTCGCGAAGTCTCGCCCGGCGAGGAGCTGCCGGAAGAACAGCCGGTCGGGCGTCACCGGAAGTCGAACGCGACCTTGATCGCGCCGGTGTCGTGTTGCTTCGCGAGCGTCTCGAACGCGTCGCGCCACTGCTCGAGGCGGAACGTGTGCGTGAGCATGGGCCGGATGTCGACCCTGCCGGCGCGCGTGAGGTCGAGGTAGTGCTCGATGGCGTGCTTGCGAACCCCGTCGACCTCCTCGACGCCGAAGGCGTTCGAGCCCGCGACCCGGACCTCCTTGAAGTACCACGGCGACCACTCGAACCGGCCGGCGGCGTGTACCCCGCTCAACGCGATCGTGCCGCGCTCGGCCACGACGCGCAGCTCGAGCTCGATCGTCTTCGGGGACGCGATCGTGTCGTAGCAGACGTCGATGTGACCGGGATGGGTGAGCGGCAGACCTGCCCAGGGTTGGTGCAGCCGCCCGCCCGACCACTCCGCGAGCCCGACCACGAGGGCCTCGTCGTCGAGCGCCGCATCGAGCACCGTCGCACCCAGGCGGCGCGCGAGATCCTGCTGCGCGGAGTGACGCACGACGGCCGCGACGTCGACGTCGGGGTGCAAGGCGCGCAGGATCGCGATGGCACAGGTGCCGAGCGCGCCGGCGCCCCAGACGAGCGCCCGGCCGCCGGGCGGTGGCGGGTTGCGCGTGATCGAGTGCAGCGACACCGCGAACGGATCCGCCAGGACGGCGACCTCGTCGGGGACGTCGTCGGGCACCGGGATCGCCATCGAGTGGTGCGCGGGGACGAGCTCCGCGAAGCCGCCCGTCGCGTCGCTCGAGTTGCCGACGTGGATCCCGGGGGTGAGGCGCCCGTCGGTGAACGACCAGCACAGCGAGTAGTCGCCAGCCTCGCACGCCGGGCACAGCGGCGAGACGCCGCGGGGCCCGCACGAGAGCCAGCACTGGAGCACGACGCGCTGACCGACCTCGACGCCCGGCGCCTCGGGGCCGACCTCGACGACGTCGGCGACGACCTCGTGGCCGAGCACCTGGGGGAAGGAGATGAACGCGGTCATCGAGAAGTCGGACGCGTCGTCGCCCATGTCCATGAAGACCTGCTTGGTGTCCGATCCGCAGATCCCCGTCAGGCGCGGCCGGAGCACCACCCAGTCGGGGCCGAGCAGCCCGGGGTCCGGCAGCTCCTGCAGCGCCATCGGCGTGGTGGCGAGCCCGTGGAGCAGCCGTTGCTCGACCGAGTCGTCCTCGGGAGGAGGTGGTGGTGTGAAGCCGGAGTCGACACCGAAGACGAGCGCGCGCATGGCGGCGATCGTATTCGGTGTGACGATTTCGCTCTCAGCCGCGCGCCATCTGGCCCATTGCGTCGATGAACGCGTCGGGGTTCGTCGTCTTCCCGACGACCATGTCGTGCTGCCTCCCGAGGCCGCCAGGGAACTCGGGCGGCGCGAAGAACTCGAACCCGTCGTCCTCGATCGCGTCGAGGATCGTCGCCGCGCACTCCTCGGCGGGGACGAAGGGCCCGTCGTACAGCGCAGGATCGTTGTCGGGAAGGTCCCAGATCTCGGTCTCGATCGGCCCGGGCAGCACGAGCTTGACCTCGACGCCCGTGTCGTAGAGGTCGATCGCCATCGACTCGCTCCAGCCGCAGAGGGCGAACTTCGACGCGCAGTACGCCGCCTCGTGTGCGATGCCGATGCGACCTCCCATCGACGACACGTTGACGACGCAACCGGAGTCGCGCTCGAGCCAGTGGGGGAGCAGTGTCATCGTCATGCGCACCGGTGACGTGAAGTTCACGCGCATCACGGTGTCGACCTCGTCGCGCGTCAGGCGTGGAACGGGCGTGCGCTTCGGGATGGCGGCGTTGTTCACGAGGCAGTCGACGCCGCCGAACGCGTCCCAGGCCTCGCGCGCGACCCGTTCCGCGGCGTCGAGGTCACCGAGGTCGGCGGACCAGAGGCGTGACTCCGGGGCGTGCTCGGTGCAGCGCGCCAGGACCTCCTCGAGGCGCTCCCGTCTGCGCGCGACGATCCCGACGGTTGCCCCCTGGGCGGCGAGCATCGGCGCGAGCGCGGCGCCGATTCCCGACGACGCGCCCGTCACCAGGACGTTCGATCCCTCGACCTTCACGATTCGTCTCCACTGGTCGGCTCGCTGCGGCGCAGGGTACCTGCGCCGCGGTCGCTCGCTTCCTCCTCGCTCGCGTCGTCGCTCCCGCGACCTGCGGCCCAGCGGAAGATCCCCTTCGCCATCGTCGATGCCTCGGCCTCGACGCGCCGGGCGTAGACCTCCCGCGCCACGTCGCGCACACCGGGGTCGTCGGGCGCGGCCTCGAGCGCCCACTCCGCGAGCTGCGCCGCGAGCCGGAGGTCTCCGCTGTCGGCGACGGCACGCGCACGCGCGGCGAGCGTCGCCGGCCCGCCCGCGAGCCCCGCGACCTCGGCCGCGACGGCGGTGTCGCGCGGCGGCTTGAGCCGCGCGGGGTTGCCGTCGTACCAGCCGCCGTACAGCCGCCAGACGTTGCGCACGACGAACTCGGGCTCGTCGTAGACCGGACGCAGGTACGGCCGCTCGAGCAGGCGCTCGGGTGCGCGCACGGTGTGCACGATCTCGTCGAGGTCGGCGCCCGCGTTCATCATCTCGAGGGTGCGGTCGTGGAGCACCTCGAGGAGCTCGGCGGTGTCCTCGAGGGCCTGCCGGACGCGCTCGCGACCGACGATCGGCAGGCCGTGACCGGGGAGGAGCGTCTCGGCGTGGAGGCTCGCCATGGTGCGCAGCGCGACGGCCCAGTCCTTCGGATAGCGCTGGACCTTCTGTGGGTTGCCGCAGTTCGGCGACGCCCAGATGAAGAGGTCCCCGGTGCAGAGCACGCGGTCCCCGGGCAGCCACACCCACGTGTGATCGTCCGTCTCGCCACGATCGTGTCGGAGCTCGAGTCGCCGGCCGCCGACGTCGAGGTCGAGGTGGTCGCGGTACGTCGCGTCCGGATACCGGAAGTCGACGGGCCAGTGCATCGACGGCAGCGAGAACTGTCGCTGGTTGATGATCCCGTTGTATCCGGCGGTCGCGCGGTAGCGATCGAAGCGGGCGGGCACCGCCTCGTGGGCGATGACTGCGGGCCGTGGTGCCCCGGCCGCGTCGTTGTCGGCTTCGTAGCGGTCGACGCCGAAGACGTGGTCGATGTGCCCGTGCGTGAACACCGCGGTGTGCAGCGGCCGTTGCGACCATTGCCGCACCGCGTCGTGCATGACGTCGGCAAGGTGGATCGTCCCGGTGTCGACGAGGACGAGCCCGTCGTCGGTCGACACCGCGGCGACGTTCGAGAAGCCGGGCACGAAGGCGATGCCCTCCGCGACCTCGCACGAGGTGCCGGCACCGCGGAACGGGTGGTAGCGCTCTTCGCCCTGCCACACGCGCTCGGCGAGGGCGAGGAGGTCCGTCATCGGAGCCGGGCCGGCGCCCTGCCTAGGGCAGGATCTCGACCGGGGTCCCGAGCGGGAGCAGCCCCGCGAGCTTGGTGATGCTCTCGTTGCTGATCCGGATGCACCCGTGGGTCACGCTCTTGCCGAGCACCGACGCGTCGTTGTTGCCGTGGATGCCGAGCTCGCCGTCGCCGCCGTTGAACTCGGTGAGCACGTCGGAGTGTCCGGACAGCCCGTATGCGTACGGACCGTAGACAGTGTTCGGATCAGGGGCCTTCAGCAGCACCCGGAGGTAGTACTTGCCGGTCGGCGTCGGGGTCTCCTCCGTGCCGTTGGCGACGGGCTCCTGCACGATGACCCGCTCGCCCTGGTACACGGTGATCTGGTGCGCGCCCAGCTCGACCACGATGCGGTAACGGTTCGGGGTCAAGCGCACGTCGGACGACCGGATCCAGCCGGTCGTGCCGTTGGGCCGGACCGGCAGCACGACGCGCACCCAGTCGGGCCGGCGCTCCTCGACGAGGAAGACCTGGGGCACCGTGTGGTCAGGGTTGTCGTCGAGCAGCCAGGGGTTCGGATACTCGGTGCTCGGGCTCGCGTCGTCGGGCTGGTCGTGCACCTTGACGCTGCTGGAGATCGGCTGCGCGATGAAGCTCGCGTTGGCGGGAAGCGACGTCGGAGTGGTGTCGTTCGTCGGCTTGCTGGACCCGAGGGTCGGGCGGTCGCTCCCGCCACCCCCGCCGCAGGCGGTGACGAGGGCGGCCGTCGCGAGGGCTGCGACGGCGATGCGCACGAGCGCGTGTCGGCGAAGAAGCAGTTTGTGCACGGCGGGTGATGCTATCCGGGGTCGTGTGGGGGCCTGGCGTCGCGCCGAGCCCTACGGTGAGCGCGTGACCGACGAGGCCCGCGCGTGGGCGGCCGCCGGCCTCTACGACCCGTCCGCGCCGGACGCCGAGGACCAGCTCGAGCTCCTCCGCTACCTGCGCGAGCGCGGCGCCGGCCTCGACGACCTCCGACGAGCCAAGGCGGACGGCCGGCTCGTCGGTCTGGCGGGCGACCTGACGCGGCGGGCGGCGCCCCGCCTCAGGCTCGCCGAGATCGCGCGTGAGGCGGGGGTCGACGAGCGCGTGGTCGTCGCGGTCTCACGCGCCGCCGGGCTGCCGGCCTACGACGACGCTGCGCCGGTGTTCCGCCCCGAAGATGCCGAGGTCTTCCGGATCGCCGCGCAGGCCATGGCCGTCTTCGGCGAGGAGCCCATGCTCGAGTTCTCGCGGACGCTCGGGGCCGCGCTCTCCGCGGTCGCGGACGCGGCGATGGCGATGTTCGGCATCGAGATCGCGGGCCGCTTCGACGAGCGGGGCGTCACGCAGGTCGCCCGAGCCGCCGCGGCCGAGGCGGCGACGGTCGCACTGACCGAGCAGGTGCCGGCCGTGATGCGCTCGCTGCTCTTCCACCACGTCGAGGCGGCGCTCGGCCGCGGCACCGGCACGCACACGCTCCCGCTCGCCGTGGGCTTCGTCGACCTCGTGCGCTCCACCGCGCTGGTCCAGGAGCTCGCGCCCGACGAGGTCGCGAGCGTCATCGGGACGTTCGAGCGGCTCGCAATGGAGGTGGTCGTCGCGCACGGCGGTCGCGTGGTGAAGACGATCGGCGACGAGGTGATGTTCGTCGTGCCGGACGTCGTCGAAGCGTGCGACGCGGCGTTGGCGTTCCGTGGAGCGGTTGCCGCCGAGGAACGCCTCCCCGCGGTCCGCGGTGGCCTCGCGTCGGGCGACCTGGTGCGTGGGTACGGTGACTTCTACGGCCCCGACGTCACGCTCGCGGCGCGCATCGTGAAGCTCGCGTCGCCGGGCGCGCTGCTCGTGACCGAGGAGGTCCGCGCCGCCGCGGATCGAGCCTTCCGCTTCGAGCCCGCAGGCGAGCACCTCGTGCGCGGGTTCGCCGAGCCGGTCGCGCTGTTCTTGCTCGAGCGCGGCTGACCGCGCTCTCATGCTCGAGCGCGGCGCTGCGCCCTGATCATCGCCGTGTGCTCGGCGAGCGGGACGAGACCCACCCGCGC
The DNA here is from genome assembly GCA_036559825.1 of Acidimicrobiia bacterium. Taxonomy (GTDB): domain Bacteria; phylum Actinomycetota; class Acidimicrobiia; order IMCC26256; family PALSA-555; genus DATBSK01. The sequence goes on from DATBSK010000078.1 coordinate 14,049, forward strand.
GCGCCGGTCGTCGACCCCGGCCGGGTTCTCGATCGGCCACGGCGCGAGCTCACCGTCGTCTGCCTCGACGACCTGCGATCCGTAGACCTGGGGCCGGCCCGACGCCATGCGAACTCGGTCGAGCAGGCACGCGTAATGGGCCGGCGGCGCGTCACCGCAGTCGACCGCGACCTCGAGATGCTCGAGCGCGCGCTGCTGCAATCCGGCGTCGGCGAGCTGGGCGATGAGCCAGGCAGCGTGCGCGCCATCCTCACCGACGAGCGCCACGCCCGGCCACGCCTCGAGGTCGTCGAGCAGCGACCACAACCGCTCGGCGCTCGCCGGGTCGCCCGCGCGGGTCGCGAGCGTCAGCAGCTCTTCGCGCAGCTGCTCGTCGCGGACCACGCACGCAGGATACGCACGCCGGTGGCGAGCGACGTCAGGCCTAGCCTCGCCGGATGTCGACGCACGAGCCGGGTGCCGAGGACGCCACGGATGCGTTCGTCGACGGTGACCGCACGCTCGTGCGCGGCACCGCCCAGGCCGCGCTCGCGCACCGCGACTTCCGCATCGTCTGGTCGGGCATGTTCGCGTCGAACATCGGCACGTGGATGCAGAACGTGCTCCTCGGCGCCTACGGATACACGCTGACCCACTCCGAGACGTATGTCGCCGTCCTCTTCTTCGCGCAGCTCGGTCCGCTCCTCGTGCTCTCGAGCGTCGGTGGCGTCCTCGCCGACGTGCTCGACCGACGGCGCCTCCTCCTCGTGTGCCAGGTGCAGCAGCTCGTCTTCTCGCTGGCGCTCGCCGCGCTCGCCGCGTCGTCGCATCCTGACGAGGCCCTGCTGGTGCTCTGCGTGCTCGTCATCGGAATCGGCAACGCGCTCGGCGCGCCGGCGCTCAACTCGATCCTCCCGACGCTGGTGGCGAAGCCGGATCTTCCAGGCGCCGTCGCGCTCCAGTCGGTCCAGATGAACCTCTCGCGTGTCATCGGGCCGGCGATCGGAGCCGCCATCTATGCCGGCGTGGGCGCATCGCCCGTCTTCGTGCTCAACGCGCTCACGTATCTCTTCGCGATCGTCGCGCTGCTCGCGGTCGACTACCCGCGTCACGTCGCCGCGGGATCGGGCGGACTGTGGAGCCGGCTCGCCCAGGGCTTCGCCGTCGTGCGCGAGGACGCGCTGGTCCGCCGGGTCCTCGTGACGCTGGTCTCGCTGTCCTTCTTCTCCCTCGCGTTCATCGGCCTGATGCCCGCTCTCGCAGCCGACAACCTCGACGTCGCACCGCGGAGCGTCACGTACGGCGTGCTGTATGCCCTCTTCGGGCTCGGTGCGGCGTTCGGTGCCATCAGCGTCGGGACGTGGTTCGCGGGGTTTCCCAAGGCGCGGCTCGTGCGGCCCGCGCTCGTCGCGTTCGGTGCGCTGCTCGGCGCGTTCGGCCTCGTGCGGCAGCCGTGGCTCGCGTTCGTCGTCGCACCGCTGCTCGGGTACGCGTACTTCATCGTCATCACATCGCTGTCGACCGTCCTCCAGCAGCACGTCGAGGATGCCGTCCGTGGCCGGGTGATGGCGCTGTGGATCATGGGCTTCGGCGGGACCGTGCCCGTCGGGGTGCTCGTCGGCGGCCCGATCGCGCAGGCGACGTCCATCACCGCGGTCTTGCTGTTCGGCGCGTTCATGGCGGTCGTCCTCGCGGCGTACGCCGACCTCGCGGAGGTCGGCGCGCCAGACTGAGCGACTCCGACGAGAGGGGGACGCGTGAAGGCCGAGGGCACGGCGGTGGTGACCGGCGCGAGCCGCGGGATCGGGCGAGCCGTCGCGATCGAGCTCGCGGCACGGGGCTTCGAGGTCGTGGCGACGATGCGCAATCCCGACGACGGTGCGGAGCTCGCCTCGCGCCCGAGCGTGCGCGTGCAGCGACTCGACGTGACGAGGCCCGAGACGATCACACTCCCTGACGAGCTGCGCGTCCTGGTCAACAACGCCGCGGTCGAGCGCGAGCATCCGTCGTTCGAGTCCACGCCGATGGAGTTGTGGCGCGCGATGTACGAGACGAACGTCTTCGGACTCATCGAGGTGACGCGCCACGCCGTCCCCTCGATGCGCCGCGCAGGTGGCGGCGTCCTCTGCAACGTGACGTCGTCGTCGATCCTCGCCCCGGTGCCCTTCTTCGCGCCCTACCGGTCGAGCAAGGCGGCAGTGAGCGCGATCGGCGAGAGCCTGCGCGCGGAGCTCGCGCCCTTCGGGATCCGCGTGCTCGAGATCATGCCCGGCCCGATCGACACCGACATGCTCGCTGGGTCGGCGCGCCCGCCGGACGCGATCGACGAGGCTGGCTACGCATCGATGGCCGAGCGCTACGCCGCAGGGCGTGCCGCGGTCGAGGACCAGGTGACGGCGACGGAGGACGCGGCGCGCGCGATCGTCGACGCGACCCTCGACGACGACGCACCCTTGCGCGTCGGGTGCGATCCACTCGCCGTCGGGATGCTCGACGCATGGCGCGCATCCTCCGACGAGACCTTCATGCGTTCGATGCTCCCCGCGTGGACCGGGTGAACGTGTGTTGGCGTCGCTGAGCAGCGCCCAGTGGCGACGCAGCGACGCCAAAGCACGCTCAGCAGCCCTCGCCCCAGGGTGCCTTCCCGCGCCACTGGTAGACGGCCCAGGCGATGTCGTCCTGGTCGTACTCGGAGGCCGTGTTGGGCGGGACTCCGACGAGCTCGAGTCGGCCCGCGTGGTTGGCGCCGCTGTTCCAGGTCGATTGCAGGACCTGGTACGCGCCGAGATACGGGCCCGCCTTGTTCACGGCCGCGTAGTTCCCGCCGCTCTCGCGGGCGCGGGTGCACGCCAGGAACGGGTCGTCGTGGTGCGGATGCGTGCCCGGCGTCGGGTGGTAGCCGGGCGGCGGGGTCGTCGGCACCTCCGCGGGAGCCGTCGACACGGTGACATCGGTCGGCGCCGGGTCTGACGGAGCCGTCGTCTGCGCGGCCGCCGCAGCGTCGACCTCGGCCTGGAGGCCGTTGCGACGGTCGAGCGCGGCCTGCAGCGTCGCGTCGATGTCTCGACCGCGCTGGTCGAGCTCGGCGACCGTCTGCTCCTGCGCGGCACGAGCGTCCCGGAGGCGGCGGCGGCGTTCCTGGATCCGGCGAGTGGTGTCCGACAGCTTCGTGAAGACCTGGGCGTCACGCGCGTTGAGCTGCGCCAGGAGATCGCGCCGGCGGCTCGCGGTGAGCGCGTCGTCGCTGGCGAGGAGGATGGCGAGCTGACGCCCGGAGTGCATGTACGCCACCACGGCACGACGGCGGGCGCGCACGCGGAGCTGCCGGCGCTGTCGCACGAGCTCTGGCAGCTGTCGCTCGAGGCCGGCGATCGTGGAGTCGAGCTTCGCGGCGCGTGCCAGCGCGTCGAAGTAGTCAGCCGAGGCACGGTCGGCCTGCTCGCGGAGCGCCTGGACGGTCGCGTCGGCGTCGGCGAGCGGATCCGCCGATGCGGTGGCAGTGCCCGCGACCTCCATCGCGAGCACGAAGACGAGCGCGACGCGCAGCGCGGCTCGGTGGTGGCGGGACGGTCGTGCGACGGGCATGGGCGGTGGCGCCGAGGGTAGTGGTGCCGTGCGGTGTCGCGGTGGCCCGCCGCTACGCTGACACGGACCGGGCGCTGTCGGACCGCGCCGGACGAAGGTCATCCGAGCTCACAGGGAGGCGTCCATGTTGGGTCGGTGGCTCGCGATCGGAGTCCTGGGCTTCACCGTCGGCGCGGCAACCATCCTGCTGGTCGACTCGGGGGGCGAGGCCCAGCGGGTCGTCGCGGCGCCGGCGGCGGCGTCGTCCGGCGCCTCCACGGTGACGAACGGCTCGCCCTTCGTCCACGAGCACGGTCGCGCGGTCACGGGCGTCAAGGCCACGGACATCCAGGCCGAGCTCCAACCCGACCAGCCCCTCGATCGCGCGACCCGCGCCGAGCTCGCGGCCCAGCTCGCCGCGGCGCGCGAGGTCGCGATGCGGTACCCGACGGTCGCCGACGCCACTGCGGCCGGGATGTTCCTCGCCGGTGGCTTCGCGCCCGGCAGCGGCGCGCACTACATCTCGATCAGCGGGATCTCGGGATCCGGGCCGATCGACGTGACGAGGGTCAACTCGTACATCTACGACGGCACGAGCCCCGACTCGCGCATCGTCGGGCTGATGTACTACTCGAACTCGAAGGCGGACGGCTTCGCCGGACCGAACGACCACTGGCACCGGCACAGCAACGTCTGCATCAACTGGCACGGTGCCAATGGCGGGCTCGAGGTCCCCTTCCCTGCCGACGCCGAGGTGACCGCGACGCAATGCGCACGCGCGGGCGGCAGCCTCATGCCGATCACGGGGTACATGGTGCATGCGTGGGTCGTCCCGGGGTGGGAGAGCCCGCAGGGCGTGTTCTCGCACGAGAACCTCAACCTGCGGTGCGCCGACGGCACCTTCCGTACCGACAAGGCCGGGTTCTGCCGGGGAACCTGACACCGCGCGAGCCGGCGCCCACGCACTGGGCGCTCCCGGACCCGGCGGACGCGCCCGCGGGTGAGGAGATCGTCGGTGTCGGCGCGGACCTCGAGCCCGCGACCCTGCTCGCGGCGTACCGGCACGGGCTGTTCCCGATGCGACTCGGTGCGGGCGGGCCCATCGGCTGGTGGTCACCCGACCCGCGCGGGATCGTCCCGCTCGACGGGCTCGTCGTCCATCGCTCGCTCCGGCGCGCCTGTCGCCGCTACCGCGTGAGCGTCGACGTCGCCTTCGAGGACGTCGTGCGCGGCTGCGCCGACCCGGTACGGCCGCACGAGTGGATCGACGAGTCGTTCGTCGCCGCGTACACGCGCCTGCACGAGCTCGGTTGGGCGCACAGCATCGAGGTGTGGCGCGGCGCGCCAGATGGGGACGAGCTCGTCGGCGGGCTCTACGGCGTCGCGATCGGTGGGCTCTTCGCCGGTGAGTCGATGTTCCACCGAATGCGGGACGCATCGAAGGTCGCGCTCGTCGCCGCCGTCGACGGTCTTCGCGGCGGCGGAGGCGTGCTCTTCGACGTGCAGTGGTGCACGGAGCACCTCGTGTCGCTCGGTGCGGTCGCGATCCGCCGCGGCGACTACTTGGAGCGTGTCGCTGACGCGGTGGCGCGTCCGCAGCTCACCCTTGCCGCACGGAACGGCTAGACCCGCGCGGCCTCGCGGTCCTTGGACACGGCGTCGAGCAGCGCGTACTCGACCTCCGTGTCGGGTGCGTCCTCGTACTCGATGACGCCGATGTCGGTGAAACGCGCGCGCAGCCACCCGTCGCCCGCGTCGAGGAGACCGAGCTTCTTGCAGTTCGGCACGATCTTCGAGAACAAGGCGGCCTGGAACGGGTTGACGCCCGGCTGGCGGATCGCGAACAGCATCCGCGTGATCTCCTCGCGGTCGATGCCGCAGCGCTCCCACACTGCGTGCATCATCAGCCGGTCGCGCATCCGGAGGCCGGCCTCGAACGCGAACTCCTGACGCTCGCGGATCTCCGTCGCGCTCAGTCCCTCGTAGTACTCCTTGAGCGACAGGACGCCGAATGCGACGTGGCGAGCCTCGTCGCTCATCACGTAGCGGAGCAGCTGCTTCAGCAACGGCTCCTGGGTCACCGCGTGCATGAAGCCGAAGGCGGCGAGCGCGAGACCTTCGACCATGATCTGCATGCCCATGTAGGTCATGTCCCAGCGGTTGTCGCGCACGATGTCGTCGATCAGCAGCTGGAGCGCCGGGTTGACCGGGTAGTGACCCTCCAGCTTCGTGTCGAGGTAGCGGGAGAAGACCTCGACGTGACGTGCTTCGTCCATCACCTGCGTCGACGCGTAGTACTTCGCGTCGATCCACGGCACGGTCTCGACGATCTTCGCGGTGCAGACGAGCGCGCCCTGCTCGCCGTGCAGGAACTGGCTCATCCGCCAGTTGAACGCCTCGATCGCGAGCTTCGTCCACTCCGCGTCGCCCCAGCGCTTCAGCGGCGAGCCCTCGAGCGCCACGAGGCGCTGGCGGAGGTGGGTGACCGCGGTCTGCATCTCGATCGCGACCGCCTCGATGTCGACAGGGGTCGACCAGTCGAGATCCGTCGCGCCGTTCCACTGCGACGTCTTCGCCCGCTCGTACAGCTTGCCCAGGCCCTCACGAGTGCGGTCGTAGTCCCAGGTGAAGATCGCATCGCCGCCGACGGTGGCGGTGTGCGCGATCGCGCCGAAGTCGATGGCGTCGTCGGCGAGGATCGACGCGATCTCGTTCGCGTCGTCCCGGCCCAGGGCCCGGAACTCGTCCGTCGTGGCCATCGTGGCCTCCTGTGGGGGTGTTACCCCACGGTAGCCTGGGCCCCCGTGCCCACCGATGTGGTCGTCTTCCACAACCCGAAGTGCAGCAAGTCGCGGGGCGCGGTGGAGATCCTCGGCGAGCGCGGGGTCGACGCGGAGATCATCGAGTACCTGAAGACCCCACCGTCGCGGGCCGACCTCGAGCGCATCCTCGACGCGATCACCGATCCACCGGCCGCGCTCGTCCGCCACGACGCCCGGTTCAAGGAGCTCGGGCTCGATCCCGCCGACTACGAGACGCGGGACGCGGTGATCGACCTGCTCCGCGAGCACCCCGAGCTCATGGAGCGACCGGTCGTGTTCGTGGGGGACCGCGCCGTCATCGCCCGCCCGTCGGAGAAGGTGCTCGACCTACTCTCCTGAACCGCACCGTGACACGAGGAGCGCAGCATGGCGCAGCCGACTGCCGACGAGGTGCGCGACGAGCTGCGTGGGTGGCTCGACGACGCATGGGACGCCGACCTCACCGTCGCGGAGTGGTGGTCGCGGCTCGCCGACGGCCGCTGGGCCGTGCCGACCTGGCCGGAGGAGTGGCACGGACGCGGCTTCAGCGGCGACCTCGCGCGCGTGGTGAGCGAGACGCTGCGCGGGGCCGGCGCGCTCGGGCCGCCGGCGGGGCTCGGCGTGCTGCTGGCGGGGCCGACGATCTCCACCCACGGCAGCGACGAGCAGAAGGAGCGGTTCCTGCGCCCGATCGTCGACGGGCGGGAGGGCTGGTGTCAGCTCTTCAGCGAGCCGGGCTCGGGCTCCGATCTCGCCAGCCTCCAGACCAAGGCGGTCCGTGACGGCGACGAGTGGGTGATCTCGGGCCAGAAGGTCTGGACCTCGGGTGGGCAGACCGCCGACCTCGGCATGCTGATCGCGCGCACCGATCCCGATCTCCCCAAGCACCAGGGGATCACGTATTTCGCGTTCCCGATGGACCAGCCCGGCGTCGAGGTGCGGCCGCTCCGCGAGATGACCGGCCGCGCCCTGTTCAGCGAGGTCTTCTTCGACGAGGCACGCGTGCGTGACGACGCGATCATCGGCGGCCTCGACAACGGCTGGAAGGTCGCCAACACCACGCTTGCCTATGAGCGCGCCGGGCTCGGGGGCGGCGGCACCGGTGCCGGCGGCGGCGGCTTCCCGGGGAAGAAGGGCGGTCTCCTCGATCGGCGCGTCGGGGATCTCGTCACCGGCGTCGGCAAGGGGCGCGCGGTGCAGCCGAGCGCGTTCGGCGGCTCGTTCGAGCTGCTGCACGGCATCGCCGAGAAGCTCGGGCGTGCCGGCGACCCGCTCGTGCGCCAGCGGCTCGCCGAGCTGTACACGCTCACCGAGATCGGCCGCATGAGCGCGCTCCGTGGGAAGGCGGCGCGCGCGAGCGGTCACGGCATCGGGGGCGAGGGCAACCTCGCCAAGCTCCTCATGAGCCGGATCATCCGCATCTCGCGCGACCTCGGGCCGGCGATCCTCGGACCCGAGGCGATGCTGACGGGCGACGGCACGACGGGCGGTGGGGTCGTGCAGGAGATGACGCTCTTCGCGCCGGCGCCGTCGATCTACGGCGGAACCGACGAGATCCAGAAGAACATCGTCGGTGAGCGCGTCCTCGGGCTGCCGAAGGAGCCCGGTCCACCGAAGGACACGCCGTTCCGGGAGCTGAAGGTCGGTACGCAGACCGCGTGACCGAGCTCCTGTACCTGCACGACGCGTACCGACGCGAGTTCGACGCGACCGTGGTCGACGTCCGCGACACCTCGGTCGCCCTCGACCAGACCGCGTTCTACGCGACAGGTGGAGGACAGCCGCACGACACCGGATCCCTCGCAGGCTCGGCGGTGATCGACGTGCGCAAGGAGGGCGACGTCGCGTGGCACACGCTCGACGGCGCGATGCCCGTCGCGGGAACACCCGTGCACGGGACCATCGACTGGGACCGCCGGCATGCGCTCATGCGCACGCACACAGCGCTGCACATCCTCTGCGGCGTGATCTGGCAGCGGTGGTCCACGCCCGTGACGGGCGGGAACATGGAGCCGCTGAGCGCGCGGATGGACTTCGAGTTCGACCCCCTGCCGGACGGGTTCGGCGCCGATGTCGAGCAGCTGGTGAACGAGGCGATCGCCGCCGATCACCCGATCGAGGTCTCGTTCCTCCCGCGCGCCGCCGCGTTGCGGGACGAGGACCTGATCCGCACGAAGGTGAGCCTGATCCCCGAGTCGGTCTCCGAGATCCGCGTCGTCGACATCGTCGGGCTCGACAAGCAGGCGGACGGCGGGACGCACGTGCGGTCGACGGGTGAGGTCGGCCGCGTCGTCGTGGTGAAGACGGAGTCGAAGGGGAAGAGCAACAAGCGGATCCGCCTGCGCGTCGACGACGGCTAGGAGATGAAGCGGAGGCGTGGCCGGACGGCCGGGACGCCGAAGCGGAATCGACCCGAGATCTAGGAATCAGGGCCAGCGCGTGTAGACGGGGGGCCAGCTGGGGCGCGGACCGTAGGTCGCGAGCAGCGCACGCTCGAGGAGGAGCTCGAAGAGCACCTCGTCGTCGGTCTGGATCGGCGCGGTGTACGAGGCGCGCACGGTGGCGATGGTCTCCGGATCGGTGACCTCGACCGTGCGGCCTGCCACCATGAACTCGTCGTCGACGTCGGCCGCCGGGAACGCATGCATCGCGTAGCGGCCGTCGCGCCGGAGGTCGCCCAGCTTCGGCGACCGGCCGATGAAGCCCCACAGGCCATCGGCCGCGAGGATCGGGCAGAACGGATGCAGGCGAGGCGCACCGTCCGCGCGCACCGTCGCGAGGAAGCCGAGGCCGAGCCCGTACTGGTACAGCAGCTTCCGGCCTCCCGCCGCCACCTCGGGCGCCGACTCCTCGAGCTCCGCCCAGCGATGCATCACTCGATCGTGATGGTCGGCACGATCCGAGCGAGCCACGCGGGGAACCACCAGTTGGCCTTGTCCAGGATCTCCATGAGGCTCGGCACGAGCACCATGCGCACGATCGTCGAGTCGACGGCGACCGCCACGGCGAGCCCGAGGCCGAACATCTTCACCTCGGGGATCGGGTACGCGACGAAGCTCAGGAAGACGACGATCATGATCAGGGCGGCCGACGTGATCACTCGGGCCGTGTGCGCGATCCCGGTCACCACGGCGGCGCGCGTCTCCCCGCTCTTGTCGTACTCCTCTCGCACGCGTGTCAAGAGGAACACCTGGTAGTCCATCGACAACCCGAAGAGCACGGCGAACATCATCATGGGCACGAACGAGATGATCGGGATCGTGCTGTCGAGCCCGAAGAGCTCCTTAGCCCAGCCCCACTGGAACACCGCCACCGTCACGCCGTACGCGGCGCCGACGGACAGCAGGTTCATGACCGCCGCGGTGGCGGGGATGACGATCGACCGGAACACGATCATGAGCAGGAGGAAGCTGAGCAGCACGACCGCGCCGATGAAGTAGGGGAGGCGATCCGCGATCCGTTGGCCGACGTCGATGAACGCGGCGGTGATGCCTCCCACGTAGGCGCGGATGCCCGACGTCCCCGCGAGCGCCTTCGGAACGGTGTCGTCGCGCAGCGTCGCGACGAGGTCGGACGTCGCCTGCGCGTCGGGCGCGGTGGTGGGCTCCACCGTGACCACCGCGGTGTCTCCCGCGGTGTTCGTCCGCGGAGGCGCGACCTGCGCGACGCCGGGTGTCGCCTTCAGGGCGGTGAGCAGCGCGTCGGGCACCGAACCGCCCTTCGGGTACGTGACGACGACGGCCAGCGGCCCGTTGGCGCCCGGTCCGTATCCCTCGGCGATGAGGTCGAACGCGATGCGCTGCGTGCTCCCCGTCGGCGCGGTGCCGTCGTCGGCCTCGCCGTAGCGGATGGAGAGGAAGGGTGCGGCCAGCGTCAACAGGAACAGGATCGCGACGAGCGCGAACGGCCACGGATGGCGCGCGACCATCGTCGCCCACCGCGCCCAGAAGCGCGATCCGCTCGCGGCTTCCGATGCACGCCCGCTTGCGATCCGAGCTCCCGCGAGGCCGAGCAGGGCCGGGAGCAGCGTGATGGCCGCGACCATCATCACTGCTACGACGATCGCGGCGGAGAACCCGAGCACCGCAACGTAGGGGATGCCGGAGATCAGCAGGCCGCAGATGGCGATGACGACGGTCGTGCCCGCGAACAGCACGGCCTGGCCGGCGGTCTGGACCGAGCGCCCGGCGGCCGCCTCGACGTCCAGGCCGGCGGCGAGGTTCTCGCGGTGTCTCGTGACGATGAACAACGAGTAGTCGATGCCCACACCCAGCCCGATCATCGTGCCGAGCTCGGGTGCGGCCGTACCGACGTCGGTGACGGCGGCGAGCAGGGTGATCCCCGAGATGCCGATAGCGAGTCCGATGAGCGCGGTCGCGATCGGCAAGCCGGCCGCCAGCAGCGAACCGAACGCGAAGACCAGGATCACGATCGCGACGAGGAGACCGATCTGGTCCGACGCCGAGCTGCGCGGCGCCTCGGCGTAGTCGACGAGCTGGCCGCCGAAGGCCGTCTGCACACCGGCTGCGCGTGCCGGCGCGGTCGCTCGCTCGACGTCGTCGAACGCATCGACCCCGAGCTGCTGGACCTGCTGCCCGTACTGGAGCTCGACGATCGCCGTGGCGGCGCCCGGCGCGGGGATCGGCCCCACGACCTGCGGGTCCTGCGGCAACGCCTTGAGCCCGGCGATGGTCTTCGCGACGCCCGCTTCGGCCGCGGCGGTCCCGAGCGTCCCGCTGCGGGCATGGAACACCACGGTCGCGCCCGCGCCCGACTGCGCCGGGAACCTCGACTCGAGCAGATCCACCGCGGTCTGCGACTGCGCACCCGGGATCCTGAAGTTGTCGAAGGTGTGACCCCCGCTCGCGCGGGCGAACGCGACAAGCGCGATGGCGGCGAGGACCCAGATCCCGATGACGACCCAGTGGCGGCGCGCGGCCCACCGCCCCAGTCGTTCGAGGAACGCTCCCACCGGGCGAAACGGTACGCGCGTGCAACGATGGAACGGTGGACGTCGAGTACGTCGACTGCCCGCCCGCGGGGCGACGCGTCGTGCGGACCAGGACCGTGCGGCTCGGGGACGTGACTCCGTCGGGACGGCTGCGACTGGACGCGCTGGCGCGCTACCTGCAGGACGTCGCTGCCGACGACGTCGACGACGCGGGCATCCCGGGAGCGTGGGTGGTCCGCCGGCTGGCCATGCGCATCGGTGAGCTACCGAGGTTTCGCGACCTCGTGGAGCTCGAGACGTTCTGCTCCGGCACCGGAGGACGGTGGGCCGAGCGACGGACGACCGTGCGCGTCGACGGACAGGTGCGCATCGAGGTGGTCGCGCTGTGGGTGTACGTGGATGCCGCGGGTCGTTCGGCTCCGCTCGAGGACTGGTTCTTCGACCTCTACGGCGCCGCTGCCGACGGGCGGAAGGTGAGCAGCCGGCTCCGCCTGCCCGCACCACCAGCGGGCGGGAGCCGACGCGAGTGGGTCGTCCGCCGCACCGATCTCGACGTGCTCGGGCACGTGAACAACGCGATCGCCTGGGCCGCCGTCGAGGACGAGGTCGCGCGCGAGCGGACGTTCACCGGCGCGCGGATCACCGGCGCGGAGATGGAGTACCGGGCACCACTCGACGCGGGCGACGCGTGCGAGCTCGTGTCGACGCCTATCGCGGACGGCATCGCGTGCTGGCTCGTCGCAGCGGGCGAGGTTCGGGCCGCGGCGAGGATCGTGGGGGGCCTGACCTAGGCTCGTTGGCCTTGGAGCACCTTGCCCCCGGGGTCTTCGACGGCCGTCGCGTCCTCGTCACCGGCGGCCTGGGCTTCATCGGCTCCAACCTGGCGCTGGCGCTCGCCCGTGCCGGAGCCGACGTCACCGTCGTCGACGCGCTCCATCCGCGGCACGGCGCGAACGCCCGCAACCTGGAGCCCGACGGCGACACGCTGGTGCGACCGATCCGGGTCGTCGAGGGCGACATCGCCACTCCGGAGGCGCGTGGCGCCGCGGCCGCCGCCGAGATCGTCTTCAACCTCGCGGGCCAGGTGAGCCACGTGGACTCCATGGCCGATCCGCTCTTCGACCTCGAGGTCAACACCCGCAGCCATGCTGCGCTGCTCGAGGGTCTCCGGCACGACAACCCGAGCGCGATCGTCGTGTTCACGTCGACGCGGCAGCTGTTCGGCAAGCCCCGGTACCTGCCGGTCGACGAGGACCATCCCGTCGCACCGGTCGATGTCAACGGGATCTCGAAGCACGCGACCGAGCAGTTCCACCTGCTGTACCGGGAGTGCTACGGACTGCGCAGCGTCGTCGTGCGCCTGACGAACGTCTACGGACCACGCCAGCGTCTGCGCGACGACTTCCAGGGCTTCCTGCCGATCTTCGTGCGTCGCGCGCTGCTCGATCAGGCGATCCAGGTCTTCGGCGAGGGTGCACAACGGCGCGACTGCCTCTACGTCGACGACGTGGTCGAGTGCCTGCTGCGGGCTGCGCTCGTTCCCGAGGCTGCCGGCGAGGTCTTCAACGTCGGCAAC
>DATBSK010000079.1:0-4155 GCA_036559825.1 Acidimicrobiia bacterium
TGCTCGACAACCTCATCAGCAACGCGCTCGACGTGGCGCCGGCCGGCACGCGTGTCGTCCTCGGCGCCCGCCCGGAGGGCGACCAGGTCCGGCTGGAGGTTCGTGACGCGGGCCCCGGGATGTCTCCCGAGCAGCGCGCACGGGCGTTCGACCGCTTCTGGCGCGCCCGGCCCGACCGTCGAGGCATCGGCGGGTTCGGCCTGGGGCTCGCGATCGTCGGGCGCCTCGTCGCGGCCGACGGCGGCAGGGTGACGCTCGAGGACGCGCCCGAGGGAGGGCTCGCCGTCGTCGTCCTGCTCCCCGCGTCGGCCGACCGCGTCGCGACGCCCGTCTGACCAGGCCTGCAGTCGGGTCAGGGGAGCGGCGTCGGGTGACCGACGCGGGTGCGGCCGACGAGGTCGGCCAGGGTGAAGCGCTCCAGCAGGTGGCGCATCTCGTCGGAGACGCCCACCCACACCTCCTGGAGCACGCAGTGCCCCTCGCAGTGATCGTGCTCGCCGATCGCGTTGACGAGCGGGCCGTCGACGGCCGCGAGGATCTCGGCGAGCGTGATCTCGTCCGGCGGGCGCGCGAGGACGTAGCCGCCACCCACCCCGCGCTTGGACCGCACGAGCCCGGCGCCCTTGACGGCGAGGAGGATCTGCTCGAGATAGGGCTGCGGCAGGTTCGTGCGCTCGGCGATCTCCTTCACGGAGGTCGGCCGATCGGACTCGTGCAGCGCGAGTGAGAGCAGCGCGCGTGCGGCGTAATCGCCGCGCGTCGACACCTTCATCGGAGGATCATGGTCGCGCGGCCTAGCCTCCGATGCATGCCCGGCGAGCCGGTCGTGCCGTCGTACTGCGCTCCGGGCGTCGCCGCCGTGCTCCCGACGCTGCTCGGCGCCGGCGACCCGTCGTGGCTCCCCGCGCCGGTCTCCGGTGCTCGCTCGGTGGTCGTCCTCGTGATCGACGGGCTCGGCTGGGACGCGCTCCACGATCGCCGCGGCGAGCTGCCGGCCCTCGGTGCACTCGAGGGCATGCGCGTCACGTCCGTCGCGCCGTCGACGACCGCGTCGGCGCTCACGTCGATCACGACCGGCGTCGCCCCTTCGGAGCACGGGCTCGTCGGGTTCCGCATGCGCGTCGAGGGCGACGTGCTCAACGCGCTGTCCTGGCAGGTGAACGGGCGCCGTCCCCCCGACCCGACGCTCGTGCAGCGCCATGCGCCGTTCCGAGGGCGGACGGTCCCCGTCGTCACGAAGAGCGAGTTCCATCGCAGCGGCTTCACCGAGGCGCACTTGCGGGGGGCGCGGTTCTGCGGCTGGCGCGCGGTGTCGTCGCTCGTGGAGCACTGCCGGCGCCTCGTCGGCGACGGCGAGCCACTCGTCTACGCGTACTACCCGGGCGTCGACGAGGTGGCGCACGCGCACGGACTACACGACGGCTTCTACGAGGCGGAGCTCCGCTTCGCCGACCGGCTCGTCGAGATGCTGCGCGCGGCGTTGCCCGAGCATGCCGCGCTCCTCGTGACCGCGGATCACGGCCAGGTCCATCTCGAGCGCGACGCATGGGTCGAGCTCGGCGATCTCGTTGACCTCGTCGACGCATGCGCCGGTGACGGACGGTTCCGGTATCTGTACGCGCGCCGCGGCGCGGCCGGGGAGCTGCTCGACGCGGCGCGCGCGACGCACGGTGAGCGCGCGTGGGTGCTGTCGCGGGACGAGCTCGTGGACGCGGGCTGGCTCGGCCCGCCGCCGGCTGCGCCCGTCCGGCGCCGGGTCGGCGACGTCATCCTCGCGGCGGCCACGGACGTGGCCTTCGTCGATCCGACGTTCCCGCGCGAGGTGGCGTTGCGCTCCGGCCACGGTTCGCTCACGTCACCGGAGATGTGGGTCCCACTGGTCGCGGGCCGGGGGACCGGCACGGGCCGCACCGCGGCGGGCCGGGAGCGGCTAGGTTGACGGAGCGAGAATGACATCCATGTGATTCTCCACAGCTGTGGATGACGCGGCTGTGGAGAACGCGACGGGGAGGTCCGCAGCGTTGGTGTCGGAGGCCCCGCGCTCCTCCTTCGTGCACCTGCACCTGCACACCGAGTACTCGATGCTCGACGGGGCCGCCCGAGTCCCCGACGTGATCGCCCGCGCGGTCGCCGACGGCCAGCCGGCGGTCGGGATCACCGACCACGGCAACATGTACGGCGTCCTCGAGTTCTACCGGACCGCGCGCGACGCGGGCGTCAAGCCGATCATCGGCACGGAGGCCTACTTCGTCACGACGAGCCGCTTCGACCGGCCTCGGCGCGCCGAGCACGACATCAGCCACCTCACCCTGCTCGCGACGAGCAACGAGGGCTACCGGAACCTCATCAAGCTGTCGTCGGCCGCGTACCTTGACGGCTACTTCTACAAGCCGAGGATGGACTTCGAGCTGCTGTCGCGGCACGCCGCGGGCATCGTCGCGACGAGCGGGTGCCTCGGCAGCGCCGTGTGCCAAGCGCTGCATCGCGACGACGCCACGGGCGCGCTCGAGCTCGCCGCGCAGTTCCGCGACATCCTCGGTCGCGACTCGTTCTTCATCGAGCTCCAGGACCACGGGCTCCCCGACCAGCGGCGCGTCAACGAGGGCCTGCTGCGCATCGCACGCACCCTCGAGCTCGGGCTTCTGGCAACGAACGACAGCCACTACACGAACCGGCAGGACGCGGAGGCCCACGACGCGCTGCTGTGCGTGCAGACCGGTCGCACCCGCGACGACCGCGACCGTCTCCGGTTCGAGACCGAGGAGTTCTACCTGAAGACCTCGGCCGAGATGCGCGACCTCTTCCGCGACTACGAGGAGGCGTGTGACAACACGCTGCTCATCGCCGAGCGGGCCGACGTGGAGCTGCAGTTCGGCAACGCGGTGCTGCCGTCGTTCCCGACACCGGAGGGGCACACCGAGGACTCGTACCTCCGCGAGCTCACGTTCGCAGGAGCCCGTGAGCGGTACGGCGATCCCGTTCCCGCGCACGTCGCCGAGCGGCTCGAGTACGAGCTCGGGATCATCGAGACGATGGGCTTCTCTGCGTACTTCCTCATCGTGTGGGATCTCGTGCGGTATGCACGGGAGGCGCGCATCCGTGTCGGGCCGGGACGGGGGAGCGCGGCGGGCTCGTGCGTCGCCTTCTGCCTGCGCATCGTCGACATCGATCCCATCCGCTACGACTTGCTGTTCGAGCGATTCCTGAACCCGGGCCGCAAGCAGATGCCCGACATCGACATGGACTTCGACTCGCGGTACCGCGGCGACCTGATCCGCTACGCCGCGGAGCGGTACGGAGACGACCGCGTCGCGCAGATCATCACCTTCTCGACGATCAAGGCGCGCGCCGCGGTGCGGGACGCAGCCCGCGTGCTCGGATACCCCTACTTGGTCGGCGACAAGATCGCCAAGCTGATGCCGCCCCTCATCATGGGACGCGACACCCCGCTCGCGGCGTGCCTCGAGCCACAGCCGAAGTACGAGGACGGCTACAAGATGGCGGCCGAGCTGCGCGAGCTCTACGAGGCGGACCCCGACGCCAAGCGCGTGATCGACGTCGCACGGGGACTCGAGGGCCTGCGCCGGCAGGACGGCATCCACGCGGCCGCGGTCGTCATCACCCGCGAGCCGCTCACCGAGTACCTGCCCATCCAGCGCAAGCCGCAGGAGGGTGGTGACCTGGCGTCGGCGCCCGTCGTCACGCAGTACGAGATGCACGGCGTCGAGGAGCTCGGGCTCCTGAAGATGGACTTCCTCGGTCTGCGCAACCTGGACGTGATCGAGGTCACGCTCGATCTCGTCGAGGCGACCACCGGGTGCCGGCCGGGCATCGACGACGTCCCCCTCGACGACGGGAAGACCTTCGAGATGCTCCGGCGCGGCGAGACCGTCGGGGTGTTCCAGCTGGAAGGCGGGCCGGTCCGGTCGCTGCTGCGGTCACTCGCCCCGACGTCGTTCGAGGACATCGCCGCGCTCACCGCGCTGTACCGGCCGGGGCCGATGGCCCAGAACTGGCACAACGAGTACGCGAACCGCAAGAACGGCCGGAAGGCGGTCACGTACCCGCACCCCGATCTGGAGGAGATCCTCGCTCCGACCTACGGGCTCATGATCTACCAGGAGCAGCTGATGCGCGTGGCACAGCAGCTCGCCG
>DATBSK010000080.1:0-8835 GCA_036559825.1 Acidimicrobiia bacterium
GGTAGTTCGGCCGGAGCAGCACGGGTGAGCGGAGCATTCCCGATGCCCCGACGCGGAGCAGCTGCACGGTCACCGCCCCGACCACGAGGCCGAGGACGACGGTCATCGGCGCGCGCGCCTCATCGCGTCGCGGCCCGCGAGCGCCCTGACGCCGAACGCGCCCGCGCGGGCAGCTGGTCGGGATCGAAGCGCACGAGGAGCCACACGAGCGAGGCGATCGCGATGGTGAGCATCACGCCCGGGATCGCGACCCCGGAGTCGTTGAGCGCCCAGCCGAGCACGGCGACGATCGCGAGGCCGATGCCGGCGATGCGCAGCTCGGGGAGGGCCTCCATGAGCGCACCGAGCCGGTCGCGGGCGCCGAAGACGAGCCACAGCGCGAGGGCGAGCGCGATCGGGAGCACGAAGCCCCAGACCGAGCTGTGCAACGAGCCGAGGTTGTCGCCGAGCTTGCGTTGCACGACCACGATGAAGTCCCCGAAGCCGCGGTCCTGGATGCGTTCGACGAGTCGACCGAGGTGGGTGCGATGCTCGGACGCGCGCGACATGTCGAGTGCCGTCGCGGCCGCGAGCACGAGGACGAGGCCGACGACGCACCATCCGACGGTCCGCCAGCGGACGCGCCAGCCGAGCAGCATCACCGCGGTCACGAGGAATGCCGGCACCATCGACAGGATGCCGCCGACGTCGGAGCCCCAGAACGGTGCGCCGTCGACGACGACGACCACCGCGAGGAGGCCGACGCCGACCCACGCGCCCCGGCGTCCGCCGATCCGGTGCGCGAGCAGCGGGGCGGCGATCACGCTCGACGCGGCGACGATCGCGTACGCGGGATTGGAGAAGCCGGTGAACCGCCCGGCAACCGTGGGCGAGTAGCCGAGCGCGCTGTTGAACTGGAGCGGCGTGCCGACGAGCACGTCGAGCACGAGGAGCACGACGGGGAAGAGGAGCGCGGCGAGCAGGCCGTCGAGTGTGCGCCCGCGGCCGATCCGCTGGTAGATCGCGCCGAGGAGCCCCGAGAAGAGCACGACGAGGGTCCAGTAGGGCGCGAACCCCCACTCGTGCACCGGGAGGGCGCGCACGACGAAGGTCGCCGGGAAGAAGCCGAGCACGCACAGCGCTGCGGTCGCGAGCCATGCGCGCCACGACGCCGGCCGCGGCGTTCGGAACAGCAGGAACGCCCCGAGGGCGAGCGCAGCGGCGAAGATGACGGCCGCCGTCTGGATCTCCCCGACGCGGAGATCACGGAACTGCGCGGCCTCGTCGCTGTGCACGAGGAGCTCGCGACGGTCGGCGGCGGATCCCCCCTGGCGCCCGACCTCGACCGCCCGGCCTTCCATCGCGCTCGGGCGATCGATTCCCAGCAGCTCGAGGATGGTCGGCGCCACGTCGATGAGCTGCACGAAGCCGGAGCGCCGCGTCGTCGCGGACCGCAGCAGCCCGGGCTCGACACCGGGTGCTCGCAGGCCGAGCACCGTGAGGGACACGGTGCGCGTCGCGTGCGCGGGGCCGACGACGAGCACGGCGTCGTGCTTCGGATCGATGTGCTCCAAGAGGCGCCCGAACAGGCGGTCGGTGGCGTGGATGGCCTGGCCGGTCATCACCGTCTTGCGCACCGGCGACGTGAACGCGCGGTATGCGTCGGCGCGCACCAGGTCCGAGCCCTCGACGAGCACGACCGAACGATCGGCGAACGCGCGGCCGAAGGCATCGACGACGGCGCGACGATCGAGGCGCAGGCCGAACGGTGCGGTGGGGTCGCTCGTGAGCATGCCGTCGTCGACGCGTCCGGCGGGAAGGCGGCCACGGGCGTCGACCAGGGCGAGCGCTGCCTGGCGGTGGTACGTCGAGGTCTGGGGGCTCGGCGGGCTGTCGGGCTGGCGCCCGTCGCCGTTCGCGACGACAGCTCGGTGCACGCCCGCGTCCCGGAGGGCGATGGCGAGCGCACCGAGCTCGGCGTCGTAGAGCAGTGACTCGTTGGCCGCGACGACGCGCGGCATCGCGAGGCTCACGATCCCCCGCGAGGCCCGCCGGCCGGTGCGCTGGAAGTAGACGTCGCC
This sequence comes from Acidimicrobiia bacterium, assembly GCA_036559825.1. Taxonomy (GTDB): domain Bacteria; phylum Actinomycetota; class Acidimicrobiia; order IMCC26256; family PALSA-555; genus DATBSK01. Next base: position 2,061 of record DATBSK010000080.1, read on the forward strand.
CGCGGTGTCGCGCCCGAATCGCTCCCCCACGCCGAGTGAATCCCCGTCCGTCGCCGGGTCACCCGCGGCACGCGTGCCTGCGCCCAGCGTCAGGTAGCCGTCGGCCAGCTTCGTCTCGCGCTTGTCGGCGCGCGTCGTGAGGCCGGCGACCGCGGCGTGGTCGAGGAACCGCTCGAGGTGCGGCGCGTCGTACGTGTCGAGGTCCTCCCACGACACGAACGGGAGTGAGAACACGAGGACGCGCCGGACGGTGCCCGTCTCACCGGCACCGGCGGGTTCGGCGAGCCCACCCACGACGCCGAGCAACGTGGCCGCGACCAGCAGTGGCGCGAGCAGGCGCACGCGCCGGCGGTGGCTGCGTCCGGTCACGTGGGGGCCTCGAGTGGCGTCGAGCCGGCCGGTGGTCGCCCCGACGGAGGGGTGGGGTGCAGGGTCGGGACGCCCCCGAGGGCGCGCAGCCCGACCACGTACACCAGCCCGGCCACGACGACGATGCCTACCACGAGGAGCAGCGTCCCGACCCGGCCGGCGGGCTCGACGAAGCGTGTCACCGCCCACGCGCCGGCGGCGACGGGCGCGGCGACGAGGGCGGCACGCCCGAGCGACCGGGGGATGACGAGGTGACCCGTCCGGCGCTTGAGCCCGAGCCAGAGCGCGATCGCGCCGACGGCGTACGCAGCCGTCTGACCGAAGCCGAGGAACGCCACCGTCGCCCGGCCCGACGTCACCGCGCCCCCGACGAGCATGACCGCGATGCCCGCGACCGCCGAGCTCAGCGCCACGATCGCCGGAACACGGCTGTTCCCGAGCGCGTAGTACGCGCGCGCGAAGAGGAGGAACGCGCTGTACGTGTAGAGACCGATCGCCAGCGATGCCAGGCCCGCGGCGAGCAACCCGACGCCGCCATCGCGCGTCGCCTGGCCGAACGCGGCCACGCTCATGATCGGCAGCGCGAGCGCGACCAGCGCAGCCGCGACCGGGACGATGAGCACGGCCATCGCGTCGAGCGCCCAACGTAACGAGGCGTTGAAGTGCTCGGGGTCGCGTGCCTGGCGCGCGAGGTCCGGGAGGATCGCGGTGTGGATCGGCTGCGCGAGCACCGCGTACGGCGCGAGGAAGAAGACCCAGGCCACCTGGTAGGCCAGCGTGCCGCCTTCGACCGTGTTGCCGACGACGACGGCGGCGAGGAGCAGGAGGCCGATCATCGAGTGCTGGAAGACGGCCCACCCCGAGAGGCGCAGCACCCGTCGCAGCTCGTCGTCGTGACGACCGAGGCGTGGCCGCAGGCGGAACCCGCTGCGCCCCACGGCCACGGTCGGGATGCCCACGAACGCCACGACGCCGAGCGTGCCGCCGAGCGCGAGGATCAGCTGCTCGCCCGTCGAGAGGTCGAGGCCCGGCGCCGGTCCCGCGACCAGCCGGAAGGTCACCATCGCGATCACGACCACGACGGTGAGCCCGATGGGCGCCATGGCGGTCACGGCGAGCCTGCGCTTCGCGTAGAGCACCGCGACCGCGACGGCTCCGAGCGCGTACAGGAGGATCTGCGGGATGAAGAAGCGCAGCAGGAACGTCGAGAGCGCGCGCTGCTGCTCGGCGATGTGCTCGTTGCCGACGCCCGTGGTCAGCACGTCCGCGATCCACGGTGCCGCGACGATCCCGGCAACGACGACGACGCCGAGCGCGACGAGCGCGACGCCGAGGATCTTCCCGGCCAGGCGCTCGGCGTCCTCGTGCCCTCCGCGGTCGAAGTGGACGACGAACGTCGGGACGAGCACCGCCGACAGCGCGCCCGCGGCGAGCAGCTCGAAGAGCACGTTGGAGATGGCGTTCGACGACTGGTACGCGTTGCCGAGATAGGTGGTCCCCAGCACCGCGGCGATGACGAGGATCCGCGCGAAGCCGATCGCGCGCGACGTCGCGGTCGCGATCCCCATCCCCGCAGCGGCGCGCGTGACCCCCGCGCCGTCTATCTCTGCCACCACTCGGGGAGCTGTCGCTCGGCGCCCTCGCCGATGCCGTAGTCGCCGATGACGCCGCGCCCGAGATCGGCGAGCGCGAGCACCGCCGCCATCGAGCCCTCGGTGCGCTCGAGGTCGTCGACGGTGGAGATCCGCTCCGTGAGCGCGTCGTTCGAGCGGATCGGCTCGAGCGAGTCACCTCGCGCCGCGCCCTGGGTGTCGTCGGGGAACACCTCGGTGGCGACGAGCGGGACGCCCCGGTTCAGCGCCACCCGGGCGAACGGCTCGACGACGAGCCGTGGGGGCACCGCGGCGCCCGTGCCCGTGACGAGCACGGCCCGGGTGGCCGGCCCCCCGATCCGATCGAGCGGGGGCGGGTCCGAGTCGACGCCCGCGAGGGAGACGAACCCCGCGTCGGCCAGCGCGCGGAGCGGATCGGGGCCCACCGCGGGCGGTCCGTCGGCGAGCCGGGCCGCGAGCGCATCCCACCCTTCGCTGCGCAGCGGCGCCCGCCGGCCGCTCGCCGGGAGACCCAGCACCTGTGCGAGCGCCTGGACATCGTCCTTCTCGGGGAGCGCCCACCGGTCCTCCAGCCACACGACGCCGGGGACGACCGCTCCCGCGCGACGGGCGAGCGTCACGGTGCGGTTCACGGCCTCCTCGTCGACGCCGCGGACCGCGACCATCATCGCCGGCACGTTGGTGAGGCGGTCGGTCACGGCGAAGGGCGAGCCCTCGTCGAGGGCACCTTCGGCGCGATCGAGCGCGGCGCGCAGGTCCTCGTTCTCGGCACGGCGCTGCTCGGCGTTCGCCTCGACGGTGTCGATCCGGCTCTGCAGCGTGTCGACGGTCGGTTGCCCGAGTGCACCACCCGCCACGACGCCGATCGCGAGCGCCAGGAAGACCGCGACGAGTGACACGAGGTGGAAGCGGAAGTTGATCATCGCGAGGGAGCTATCCGGTGATCGAGAACCACAGGTCGCGCAGCGTGAGGCGCGTGCCGTCGAGCACCGTCTGCACGGCGTCCGAGGTCGCGGCGACGGCGATCAGCACCACGAGCGCGGAGCCTACGAGGAGCACCCAATCGAGCCGCCGCACCCTGCCCTCGTAGAGACGGCTCACTCCCTTGGCATCGACGAGTGTCGGTCCCAGCCGGAGACGGGTGAGGAAGGTCGACGCCATCCCTCGCCGGCCCTTGTCGAGGAACTCCACCATGGTCGCGTGCGTCCCCACCGCGACGATGAGCGTCGCGCCCGCCTCGTACGCGAGCAGCATCGCCACGTCCTCGCTCGTCCCCTCGGCGACGAACTCGTGGTAGTCGACGCCCCAGGCCAGGAGGTGCTCGCGTCCGGGCGCGCGCCCGTCGGGATGGACGTGGTGCACGAGATCGGGTGCTGTGTGCAGCGCGCGCTCCGAGACCGAATCGAAGTCACCGATGATGAGATCGGGCTTGAGACCCATCTCGAGGAGCGCGTCCGCTCCCCCGTCGACGCCGATCAGGACCGGTCGGTACTGTCGGACGTACGCACGCAGGTGAGCGAGGTCCTCGCGGTAGTCGTGGCCGCGCACCACCACGAGCGCGTGCCGGCCCTTCATCTTCGTGCTGAGCGGAGGAAGCTCGAGCGGGTCGAACATCGGGCGGGCCTCGCGGCGCACGTACTCGAGGGTGTTCTCCGCGAAGCGCTCGAGCTCGAGGCCGATCGCGGCGCGCGCCTCCTCCATCGCGGCCTCGATCTCGGCCTGGTCCCGCACCTTGCCCGTCGCGACGAGCTCGTGGTCGCGACGGACCTCACCGTCGGAGATGCGCACCAGCTCGCCGTCGCGCAGCCGGAACACATCCATTCCGGCCTCGTCGATGAGCGGGATCCCGGCGGCGACGAGGCGGATCGGGCCGCCGTTCGGGTACCGCCCGGTGATCGACGGTGCCGCGTTCACGACCGCGGCGACGCCGGCCGCGACCAGCCCGTCGGCCGCGACGCGATCGAGGTCCTCGTGGTCGATGATCGCGATCTCGCCCGGCTCGAGCCGCTTCACGAGATCCTTCGTGCGCCGGCCGAGGCGTGCCGTGCCCGTGACGGTGGCCGAGGTGTCGCGGCGCCGGCGGAGCAGCAGACGCATCAGCGTGCCGGCTCCGCCGCGCCGGCACGCGCCGCGCGTCGCTGCTCGGCGGCACGCTGGAGCAGCTCCGCCGCGTGGCTGCGCGCGTGCGCCGAGTCGACCATCCCGGCGAGCATCCGCGAGAGCTCGGCGACCCGCGCCTCGCCGGCGACCGGCGTCACGGTGGCCACCGTCCGACCCCTCTCCTGTTGCTTCTCGACCACGATCTGGGCGTCCGCGTGCGCCGCCACCTGCGCGAGGTGCGTCACGCACAGCACCTGGTGGCGCCCACCGAGATCGCCGAGGAGCCGGCCCACGGCCGTCCCCGCCTCACCGCCGATCCCCGCGTCGACCTCGTCGAACACCAGGGTCGGGGGTGCCTCCGTGAGCACGAGGCGCAGCGCCAGCATCGCGCGGGCGAGCTCGCCGCCGGACGCGGCTCGGGCGAGTGGGCGCGCCGGCTCCCCGGGGTTCGCGGCGAGCAGGTAGGTCACGTCGTCGGAGCCCTCGTCGCCCGGTGACCCCGGGCCGACGAGCACCTCGAGGCGAGCCGACGGCATCGCGAGGTCGCCGAGGTGCGCACCCACCGCGGCCGCGAGGGCGGGGGCTGCGGCGTGCCGCGCCTCCGACAGTGCGCGCGCAGTGTCGTCGGCCCGCGCCGATGCCGCCGCCCGCGCGGACTCCAGCTCCCCGGCCCGCACCTCGAAGCCTTCCAGCTCCGCGAGCCGTTCCCGCGCCTCGTCCGCGAAGCCGACGACGTCGGCGAGGGTGTCGCCGTACTTGCGCGTGAGCTCGCGCAGGAGCCGGCGCCGTGTTCGCACCTGCTCCAGACGAGCCGGATCGTCGGCCACCGTCTCGACGGCCAGTCGGAGCTCTCGTTCGAGGTCCGCGAGGTCGGCTTGCGCCGCGCGGAGGCGCTCGTGCAGGGCCACGAACGGCGTGCGGTTCGCGAGGGCGGCGACAGCCCGTCCGACCGCGTCGAGCGCGCCCGCGTCGATCACCTCGAAGGCCTCGGTGAGCGCCGCTCGGTGCGCGGCAGCGTCCCCGAGCAACGCCTCTTCGGCTTCGAGCGTGACGTCCTCGCTCGTGTCGTCGACGCCCGCGTCCGCGATCTCGCCGATCTGGAACTGCAGGAGGTCGATCTCGCGTGCGCGTGCCCGCGCGTCACCGCCCAACGCTGCGAGCTCCGCGTCCAGGGCACGGACCTCGGTCCGTGCCTCGCGGAGCGCCGCGAGCGGACCGAGTGCGTCTGCTCCAGCGAAGCGGTCCAGCGCGCTGCGCTGCACCGTGAGCGACAGCAGCGACTGATGGTCGTGCTGACCGTGCAGGTCGACGAAGCGCGCTCCGACCTCCGCGAGCTCTGCCACCGTCGCCAGCCGTCCGTCGACGTACGCGCGCGAGCGGCCCTCGCGCGGCACCACCCGCGCCAGCACGACCTCCTCGGCGCCAACGTCGGTGAACCGACCCTCGACGCGCGCTTCGCTCGCTCCCTCGCGGACGAGCAACGCGTCGGCGCGCCCGCCGAGGAGCAGGTCGAGTGCCTCGACGAGCAGGGTCTTGCCCGCCCCGGTCTCCCCGGTGATCGCCGTGAGCCCCTCGCCGAGGAGGATCGTCGCGTCGTCGACGATGCCCAGGTCGCTGACATGGAGCTCCTGCAGCATCGCTAGCGGTCCGAGAGGCCGAACTTCGCCTTGAGGAGCTGGTGGAAGTCGCGGAGCCCGAAGGTCACGATCCGCGCCGGCTTCGGCCCGGCAGTGCAGGACACCTGGTCGCCCGGTCCGAGGGAGCCGTGGTCGCACCCGTCGAGCGTGAACACCACGGGACGGTCGCCGGTCACGCGGAACCTGAGCTCCTCGTCCGGGCCGAGGACCAACGAACGGTCGAAGAGCATGTGCGGCGAGACGGGGGTGAGCAGCAGGCACCGGTGCTGCGGCGACACGATGGGACCGCGCGCCGAGAAGGAGTACGCGGTCGATCCGGTCGGCGTGGCGACGATCACGCCGTCGGCGGCGTAGGTGGTGAAGAACGCGCCGTTGATCGACACGTCGAGGCGGACGAGCCGGCCGTGCTGCTCCTTCTCGATCACTGCCTCGTTGAGGGCCCACCAACGGCCGCGTGTGCCGGCGGCCGAGGTCACGGTGACCTCGAGCACCATGCGCTCGTCCACCTCGTAGTCGCCCGCGAGGAGACGGTCGATCGCGGTGTCGAGGTCCCCCGGCTCGACCTCGGTCAGGTAGCCGAGCTGACCGCAGTTCACGCCGAGCACCGCCGCGCCGGTCTCGTACGCGAGATCGACCGTCCGGAGCATCGTGCCGTCACCGCCCAGCGAGATCGCGAGGTCGAGGCCGAGGGGGAACGCCGCCTCGTCGACGGCGAGGTCGCCGAGCCCGGCGACGTCCGCGTCGTCGGCCGGCACGCGGACCTCGAGGCCGAGCCCGCGGAGGCGTTCCGCAGCGCGGCGCGCGAGATCGTGCGCGACCGGTCGCTCGCGATGCGGAACGATGCCGACCACGCGCGGTCGCTCCGCGCTCATGCTGCGGTGGCGCGGTCGGCGACTGCCGCGAGACGGCCGGGGTCGGCCGGCGCGTGATCCCGCTCGACGTACGCGAGGAACTCACGGTTGCCGTCTGCCCCCGTGATCGGCGCCGCGATCATCGCGACCACCGGGAGGCCCACGTCGGCGAGACCGGCCGCGACCCGCTCGAGCACCTCGCGGT
>DATBSK010000081.1:0-2937 GCA_036559825.1 Acidimicrobiia bacterium
GACCCCGTCGAGCAGCGTCACCGCGGCGCACCCCGACCGCACCACCGCGTAGTCGGAGTCGGGCGACGCAGGGTTCGCATGCCCGACGTACTCGAGGTGCAGCTCGCCGGGGCTCGTGCTCGCGTCCCAGCGCTCGTTGAACGGGCTGAGCCGCGCGCTGCGGACACCCCGGATCTCGCTCAGCGGGAGGTTCGGGACGTTCAGGTTCACGACCATGGGCGCGCCGGCTTGGGTTCCCACCCAGTCGACCGCATCGGAGGCGAGCGTCGCCGCGGTCGCCCATTCCTGTTGCTCGTCGCCCCATCCGAGGCTCACCGCAACGGCGGAGCAGCCCAGCACCTTCGCCGTGAGCGCCGCCCCGACGGTGCCGGAGTGCAAGACGAGGTGGCCGTAGTTGAGCCCTGCGTTCACCCCCGATGCCACGATGTCCGGGCCTGGCCCGAACGCGCCGACACAGCCGGCGTACACCGTCGCCGCGGGCGGCGCGTCGAGTGCGTGCACGACGATGCCGGGGAGATCGGCCCATTGGACCTGCTTCCACGCGATCGGTCCGGCGCGGTGCAGGCGTCCGATCGCGGCGCCGCTGCCGCTGCGCTCGCCGCTCGGTGCGACGACGATCACTTCGTGTCCCGCGTGATGGATCGCTGATGCCAGTGCGTGCAGGCCGGGCGCTTCGACGCCGTCGTCGTTCGTGACGAGCACTCGCATCTGCCTCCACGCTACCCCGCCGACGAGTGAGGGCAACGTCGCGTGGTGTCACGGTGATGAACTCGTCGCGAAGCGTTGGTGACATGTGCAGCATCGTGTGACGTTGCACCCCACACTCGCGGGGTGAACGCTCCGCGAATCAGGCTCGCGGTGCTCGACACCGGCGGCACGACGGTGCGCGACGACGACATCGCGCTCACGGCGTTCGTCGAGGCACTCGCTGCGTACGACGCCGGACCGGACGTCGTCGGCTTCCACGACCGGCTGACGTTCGTGCGGCGCACGATGGGCCGCGCGCGCCTCGACGTGTTCCGCGTCCTGCTCGGCGACGAGTCACGTGCGCTCGGTGCGAACCGCGTCTTCGAGGCCGCGGTGGAGTCAGCGGTCGTGCAGGGCGACATCGAGCCCGTGTGCGGCGCGGAGGAAGCGATCCGCGCGCTCCGGGACGCCGGCATCGCGGTGTGCCTCGCGACCGGTTACTCGCAGCGGACGCTCGACCGCATCGTCGACGCGATGGGCTGGCACGGCCTCGTCGACGCCGCGCTCGCGCCGGGCCCACACCGGCGCGGCCGGCCGCACCCCGACCTCGTGCTGGGCGCGGTGATCGATCTCGGGATCGACTCCGTGGCCGAGGTCGCGGTCGCGGGCGACAGCGTGAGCGACCTCGTCGCCGGCCAGCGCGCCGGCGCCGCCGTCATCGTCGGCGTGCTGACGGGCTCGCACTCCTACGACGATCTCCACCGTGCACCCCACACGCACCTCGTCGAGGGCGTCTGGGACCTCCCCGAGCTGCTCGTCCCCGGGTTCGCCCCGCTCACCGCCGCGTAGCGGCACACTCCTCGAGCGCGGGGCGCCAGTGGTCGAGTGCCGGCACGACGCGGCCCGCGACCTTGGCCGCGTCGTCGGCTCTCCGCAAGGCCACGCACGCGTCGCGGTCGGCGCGCGCCTCGAACGCCGCGAGCTCGCGATCGTCGAGCACACCGCCCTGCACCGCCAGCGTGGCGACGCTCTTCGGGCTCAGCCGACGCTCGTACCCGGCGTCGACGGTGACGAGATAGCGCTTCGCCACGGCGTGCTGCGCGACGAGCGCGGCTACACGCGCGCCCAGCAACGCGCCGACCGCGTCACCACCCGTGCGCGCATGAGACTCGGGGTGACCGGGGTCGAGGACCGTTCCGATGTCGTGCACGAGGCCCGCGACCTGGAGCTCGACGTCGTCGGGCACGTTCCGTGCGACGTTCGCCGCGCACTGCAGCGAGTGCGCGAGCAGGTCGAGCCCCTCGCCGTCGTCGACGCCGGCACCGCGCGCCAGCACCGCGAGCAGCGCGTCGAGGTCCGTGATCCGGGTCGCGCTCATACGGGCGGCGGGACGTACTCCGCGGAGACCACCGCGTCGGCCTCGGTCTCGAGGACCCAGATGGAGCCCTTCGCGAGCAGGCCGCTGTCGACCGCGACCCCGTGGCGCACGCAGTGCTGGAGGAGCTCGCTCACGACGTCACCGTGGGTGCACAGCACGGTGTCGTCGTCGCCCACCTTGTCGAGGAGCGCGAGCACGTCGGCGAGCGGCGCACCCTCTGCGAGCGCGTCCGCGAGGTCGACCGGGAGCCGGAGGCGCTCGGCGAGCGGCTCGACCGTCTGCCGGCACCGGACGTACGGACTCGAGATGATGCGCTCGATCCCAGACCCTTCCAGCATGTCGGCGAGCGCCTCGGCCTGGCGGCGACCGGCCTTCGTCAGCGTCCGGAGGTCGTCGGGCTCGGTCGATGCCGAGCGGCTGCCTGCCTTGCCGTGGCGCACGAGGTAGACGGTCACGGGTGGTGGCTACCCCCGGAGGCGATCACGCTCCCCGAGCTGCTCGAGGAGGGCACGGTCGTGGTCGTAGGTGAGGAGTCTGCCCGCTTGGGCGCGTGTGCACCACCGGACCTCGTCCACCTCCCGGTTCGGCACGAACAGCCGTTCCTCCTGGCCCGTGACCGGCGTCATGAGCCAGTAGCGGACGCGCTTGTCGCGGCCGCGGTTGTCGCGGTACCGGGTCTCGCCGAGCTCGGGCCCGAGCTCGCACCGCAGGCCGGTCTCCTCCTCGACCTCGCGCAAGGCCGTGGCGGCATCGTCGCCGTCGTCCTGGCTCCGCTTTCCCTTGGGAAAGCTCCAGTCGTCGTACCGGGGCCGGTGCACGACGACGAGCTCGTCGCGGCGCCGGAGGCCGCGGCGCCGCCGGCGCCGCCCGAC
>DATBSK010000082.1:0-1649 GCA_036559825.1 Acidimicrobiia bacterium
GCGTGATCCGGAGCGAGGAGGCCGTCGACCTGCTCGACGCAGCATCGGCGGCAGCCGAGCACGAGGACTTTGACGACCCGGTCGCCAGCGCCGTTGTGCTGCGCGACCTCGCGGTGCTCGAGATCCTCTACGGCGCCGGGCTCCGGGTGGCCGAGTGCTGCGGCCTCCGCATCGACGACTGCGACCTCGACCGCGGGCTGGTCACCGTCGTCGGGAAGGGCTCGAAGATCCGCCGGGTGCCCATCGGTGCACCGGCAGTTGACGCGCTCCGAGCCTGGCTCGCACGTGGTCGCGCCGTCCTGGCGCAACCGTCGTCGCCCGCCGACGCGGTCTTCCTCAACCAGCGGGGCCACCGCCTCACGCCCCGCGACGCTCGCCGCGTGCTCGAGCGGCACCCGTTGCCCGACGGCCGCGCCCTCCACCCCCACGCGCTGCGCCACGCGTACGCTACGCATCTGCTCGAAGGCGGCGCCGACCTCCGGGCGGTCCAGGAACTCCTCGGCCACGCTGACCTCGCCACCACCCAGATCTACACGCACGTCACCCGCGACCGGCTGCGCGCCGTCTACGAAGCGACCCACCCCCGTGCCTGACACTCCCGCCGAAGCAGTCGACGAGCTCTGGACCGACTACAAGTCGAACGGCACGTCGACCGCGCGCGAACGGTTGATCCTGCATTACTCGCCGCTCGTGAAGTTCGTCGCGGGGCGGGTGGCCGCCGGTCTGCCGCAGAGCATCGAGCAGGCCGACCTCGTCAGCTACGGGATCTTCGGCCTCATCGACGCCATCGACAAGTTCGACCCGGGCCGCGGGTTCAAGTTCGAGACCTATGCGATCTCACGCATCAAGGGCGCGATCATCGACGAGCTGCGTTCGATCGACTGGGTGCCGCGCTCGGTGCGCGCCAAAGCCCGCGCGATCGAGCGGGCGATCTCGAAGCTCGAGAACGAGTTGCGCCGCAGCCCGGAGGACGCCGAGGTGGCCGCGGAGCTCGAGTGGTCCGAAGGCGAGCTGACGCAGACGCTGTCGCAGATCTCCTTCACCGGGCTGGTCGCGCTCGACGACCTGCTCGCGGCGAGCTCGTCCGATCGCCAGGGGTCGGCCACGGTGAGCGACACGATCACCGACGGCAAGCACGACCCGGTCGAGGCGTACGAGGTCGACGAGATGAAGCACCTGCTCGCCGACGCCATCAACCGCATGCCCGACCGTGAGCGGCTCGTGCTCACGCTCTACTACTACGAGGGCCTCACGCTGGCCGAGATCGGCGGGCTCCTCGGTGTCACCGAGAGCCGCGTGTGCCAGATCCACACGAAGTCGATCCTGCAGCTGCGCGGCCGGCTCTCGGAACCCGAACGCGAGACCGGTCCCGTCCGCTACTGACCACCTCCTAGCGCTCTCGCGATTTCGCGCGTTTGCCCCTTGGCAGGCGCGCGCGCCACCGGTATGGTCGGCGTCACTTCCTTCCGGCGCTTCCCCGTCGTCGTGTCGTTCCGACCACGGGGTTGGCCATGCGCTCTGCACGATGCGCGCCACGTTGGCGCGTGCTGTTCGTCGTCCTGTCCACCGTCGTCGCACTCGGCGCCACCGCACCCCCCGCCCACCCCGCGCCCGACGACGACGTCGGCGGCAGGCAACCGCCCGTCGAC
>DATBSK010000083.1:0-8099 GCA_036559825.1 Acidimicrobiia bacterium
TGTCTGAAGCCCGGAGTGGGCCCCCTGCGCGCCGGTCGGTGCACCTAGATTCGCCGTCGTGCACGAGGGGAGCCGCCGGGCGATCACCGCGGCCTTCCTCGCGAACCTCGGGATCGCAATAGCGAAGTTCGTCGCCTTCGCGATCACCGGCGCGGCGTCGCTGCTCGCCGAGGCGATCCACTCGGTCGCCGACACCGGGAACCAGGGGCTGCTCTTCCTCGGCGGGAGACGCGCGCGCAAGCCCGCGACGCGCCTCCACCCGTTCGGGTACGGGCGCGAGCGCTACTTCTGGGCCTTCGTCGTCGCGCTCGTGCTCTTCTCGCTCGGGGCCGTGTTCGCGTTGGTCGAGGGCATCGAGAAGCTCCTCCACCCGCACGGGATCGAGGATCCGATCGTCGCGTACGTGGTGCTCGGCGTCGCGATCGCGCTCGAGGCAGCCTCGTTCCGCACGGCCATCCGAGAAGCCTCGAAGGTGCGGCGGCGTCACTCGTGGTGGCAGTTCATCCGCGCCGCCAAGAGCCCGGAGCTCCCCGTGGTGCTCCTCGAGGACTTCGGCGCCCTCATCGGGCTGCTGTTCGCCCTGGTGGGCATCACCCTGAGCGAGCTGACCGGCGAGCCGGCGTTCGACGCGCTGGGGAGCATCGCGATCGGCATGCTGCTCGGCGTCATCGCGGCCGTGCTCGCGGTGGAGATGAAGAGCCTGCTCATCGGCGAAGCCGCGGCGCCGGCCGAGGAGCAGGCCATCGTCGACAGCATCGAGGCAGATCCTCAGGTGGAGCGGCTCATCCACCTGCGCACTCAGCACCTCGGTCCCGAGGAGCTGCTCGTCGCGGCGAAGGTCGAGCTCGCCGCCGACACGATGCCGCGCCTCGGCGCCGCGATCGACGATCTCGAGCGACGCATCCGGAGTGCGGTCCCGACCGCGCGAGTCATCTACATCGAGCCCGACGAGTACCGTCCCAGCGAGAACGACGACGACGATCCGGAGTGACGCCGGCTCCGACGGAGGCGCGCATGGGCGACGAGACCGGCGCCACGATCGCCGCGGTGGAGGCGTTCAACGAGGCGTTCAACCGCCACGACGTCGACGCCGTCATGGCGCACATGACGGACGACGCCGTCTTCGAGAGCACGAGTCCGCCGGCGGGTGAGCGCCACGAGGGCGCCGCAGCCGTCCGCGCCGCGTGGGAGGCGTTCTTCGCCGCATCGCCGACCGCGCACTTCGACGCCGAAGAGGTCATCGCGACGGGTGACCGCTGTGTCGTGCGCTGGGTCTACACGTGGACGGGCGAGGGCGGCACGACGGAGCGCGTGCACGGCGTCGACGTGATGCGCGTGCGCGACGGGCGCGTCGCCGAGAAGGTGGCCTACGTGAAGGGCTAGGAGCTCGTGTCCCCGTCGAGACGCCGCAGCTCGGCGAGGTAGCGCCGGCCGTTCTCGACGTACCCGGCCGCGAGCGGGGCGATCATCTGGGGCGTGACCGCGTCGAGCCGGAGCTTCGCCGGGACGCCGAGCGCCATCGCGCGCGACGGAACCTCCATGCCGTTCGGGACGAAGGCACTCCCCGCGACGAGCGCGCCCGACCTGACGACGGCCCGGTGGAGCACGACCGAGTTCGACCCGACGAGCGCGCCGTCCTCGACGACGCAGCACTCGAGGTGCACCAGGTGGCCGATGACGCAGTCGTCACCCACGATGGTGGGGAGCTCCTTCGTGCAGTGCACGACCGTGCCGTCCTGGATCGACGTGCGCGCACCGATCTCGATCCTGCCGTAGTCGCCGCGGAGGACCGCCTGAGGCCAGATCGACGATTCCGCACCGATCGTGACGTTGCCGATCACGGTCGCGTCCGGGTGGACGAAGGCGTCGGGATGAATCGACGGCGCGACGTCGCCGAGCGCGTAGACCGGCACCGCACGAGGCTACCGAGCGCAGGACGAGGCATGAGTAGCCTTCGTCACGTGCTCGATGCCGCGACGCTCGACTCGCACGTCGTCGCGATCGCCCGTGACGGCTACACCGTCGTCGAGGACGCCATCGAGCCCGACCTCGTCGATGCGCTCAACGACGACCTCCGGCGACTCGAGCGCGTCTACGAGGTCGTTCCGGCCGACAACTCCTTCGAAGGGTCACGCACCGTCCGTATCTACAACCTGCTCGCGCTGGGCGCGGTGTACGAGACGGTCCCGACCCACGACAGCGTGCTCCCGATCGTCGAGCGCGTGCTCGACCCGGGATGCCTCGTCTCGTCCCTGTCGTCCATCGCGATCCTGCCGGGTGAGACGGCGCAGCCCATCCATGCCGACGACCAGCTGATCCCGCTCGACAAGCCGCATGCGCCGACGGTCTGCAACTCGATGTGGGCGCTCACGGACTTCGCGGAGGCGAACGGCGCGACCCGCGTCGTCCCGGGGTCGCACCTCGCCGACCACTCCCCCGACTACGGCGCGCCATATGAGTCGATCCCGGCGGAGATGCCCAAGGGCAGCGTCCTCGTCTGGCACGGCAGCCTCTGGCACGGGGGCGGCGCGAATGGCACCGACGCGCGGCGCGTCGGTCTCGCGATGAACTACTGCGCCGGCTTCATCCGCCAGCAGGAGAACCAGCAGCTCGGCATCCCCCGCGAGGTCGCGGCGCGCTTCTCGCCCCGGCTGCGCGAGCTGTGCGGCTACGGCATCTACCGCGGCCTCATCGGCCACATCAACAAGCGCGATCCGTCCGAGCTGCTCGGCCACGCCCCGACGGAGCCGATGCTCTTCGACGTGACGTGACTACTCGCTCGCTCACTGCGGGCCGGGGTACCCGGCCCGCGGCCGTTCGCTCGCTGGCGAGCGCCTTCGCTCCGCTCAGCCGCCGCGCGGCCGCGCGCGCGACTACGTAATTACTGCGCCGCCGTCGACGCTGAACGCGTGCCCGACGACGAACGACGCCGCGTCCGAGCAGAGCCACACCATCGCCTCCGCGATCTCCTCGGGTCGCGCGAGGCGCCCGATCGGCGCCGACTGCTCCATGGCCTGCTCGATGCCCGGCGCCTGGGCCATGAAGCCCTCGAGCAGCGGGGTGCGCGTGCTGCCCGGGCACACCGCGTTGATCCGGACGCCCTGCTGCACGTACGCGATCGCCGCCGCCTTCGTGAGACCCAGCACGGCGTGCTTGCTCGCGACGTACGCGGGCAGCGCGGCGAACCCGACGAGTCCGGCGCCCGACGACGTGTTGACGATCGCGCCACCGCCCTGGGCGACCATCTGCGGGATCTCGTGACGGAGACCGAGGAAGATCCCGTTCAGGTTCACCGCGATGACCTGGTTCCACTCGTCGAGCGTGTACTCCGCCACGGGCTTCGTGGGCCCGTTGATCCCGGCGTTGTTGATCGCCACGTCGAGGTGGCCCCAACGGTCGACGGCGGCCGCGACGGCGGCGGCGACGTCGTCCTCGACGGTGACGTCGGTGCGCAGGAACCGAGCCTCGCTCCCGAGCGTCTCGCACTCGGCCACGGTCTCGGCCCCGCCTGCCTCGTCTCGGTCGGCGACCAGGACGGCGGCGCCACGTTCTGCGAGCAGCCTGGTCGCGGCCCGCCCGAGGCCCGACGCACCGCCCGTGACCAGCGCCACCCGCCCCTCGAAGTCCCTGGTTCGCTCGGGCACGGCCGCATTCTGCCCTTCAGCGGCCCCACCCGGCCGCCGATACCTCAAGTTGTGGCGAAGGCGGCGCAGCGGGTGCAGGACGGGGCAGGACCGGGGGTCCGGTCGCCGAAGCGCGTCGGCCGCCAGCTGCGCCACGTCCGACGCAAGCAGGGGTTGTCACGAGCCGAGGTCGCTCGCTCCGCCGGCCTGACGCGCCGCGAGCTCGCCGCCTACGAGCGCGGCCGCGTCGAGATCCCGGACAGCGACCTCTGGTGCCTCGCCGGGTCATGCGGCGTCGACGTCGCCGAGCTGCTGCCCCACCGCGACGAGCTCCGCATCGACTCGGACCTGTCGTCGCTCGCCATCGGCGACAGCATCCGTCGCCTCCGCGAGCCCGTCGAGCCCGACTCGCTGCTGCGCGAGTACCTGGCGATGATCTACGAGCTGCGCAACCTGCCGCCCGGGAGCGCGATCCCGCTCCGTGAGTCGGACCTGTCGACGCTCGCCGACGCGCTGGGCGGCGCGCCCGAGGCGATCGAGGCTCGGCTCGTCGAGCTCGTCGGCGTGAACCGCGAGGAGGCGGTCCGCCTGCGCGCCATGATCCTCCCGCCACGCGAGCTCGACGCCGGCGAGCTGCACTCGCTGCCGCCGTTCGACAGCGGGACACCCGAGGCGTACGGCGAGGTGATCCACACGGAGCCGACGCCGCAGCTCGATGCGTTCCTCGACGCGCCCCGCGCGGTCGACCCGTTCTCCGATCCTCCTCCGCTCGGAGCGATGGAGCTTGCGCCGGGTGTGCTCGACGCCACGGCGACGCCCGCGCCGCTCGACCCGCTCGCCGGCCTGCACGTCGACCCGTTCGCGCCGCCGAGCGTCGACCTGCCTCCGAACGTCGACCTGCCGCCGAGCGTCGACCTGCCGCCGAGTGCCGACGCGTGGTCGCCCGACCCCGAGCCGCCCGATGCGACGCTCGTCGACTCGCTCCCCACGCTTCGTCCGGATCCCTTCGCGCCGCCTGCCACCGTCGCCGAGCCCGCGCCGTACCTCGACGTCGACCCCGACGGCGGCATCGTCGTCGATCTGCCCGACGCCGAGCTCGGACCCCCCGCCGACGATCTCTCGCCGATCATCCCCGACAGCGACGTCTGGGCGATGCGCGAGTCGGCACGGCCGGCCGACGACGAGACCCGGCTCGGACCGCTCGACGGGCCCGCGGACGAGACGGTCGTCGCGGAGAGCGACCCCGTCACCCCGATCGTGTGGCACGCGTCGTCCGTCGTCGCAGTCGATCCGGCGACCGCGCCCGTCGATCCGGCGATCCGCCTGACGCACGCAGGGTCGGGCTGGCAGGTCGGCGGCATGTTCCCGGCGACCGCGATGGCCGACGACGGCGCCCTCTCGTTGCAGCGCGCCGACACGCGGTGGGCGCTCAGCGACCTCGCGGCTGCGAGCGACGTGACCGCGGAGGCCGTGGTCGACTTCAGCGCCGGAACCGGGTTCGGGATCCTCTTCCGCGCCGGTCTCGACGCCGAGGAGCGGCTGTACGGGTACTCGTTCGACATCGACGCGGTCGCCGGCGGTGGCGGGTACGTCCTGCGGCAGTGGGAGGCCAACCGCCCGCACTGGCGGCCCCTCGTGCACGCGCAGGTGCTCGACCCGACGCGCCTGCTCGGCCGGCGCACGATCGCGGTGTCCGTGCGCGGCGACTCGCTGACCGTGCACGTCGACGGCGAGACCGTGCTGACGGTGCCGTCCCTGTCCCGCGCGTCGATCGATCTCGGGCGCCAGCCGTGTCGCGGCGACCGGCTCGGCATCCAGGCCGCCGCGACCACCGAGGTCACGGTGAGCCGCTTCTCCGCGACGCAGCAGTAGCGTCCCGCGGGCGTGGAGCCCGACGAGTACGCGCGCATCGCCGCGGCCGAGGACGACCACTGGTGGTACCGCAACACGCGCGTGCTGATGGCCGACGCGCTCGGCCCCTGGCTCGGGCAGCGTCAGACCATCCTCGACGCGGGGTGTGGGCCCGGTGGCAACGGTGCGTGGCTGGCCGAGCACGGCGACGTCATCGGCGTCGATCTCGCGCCCGAGGCCCTCGACTTCGTCCGTGACCGGCACCGCGCACTCGCGCCCGTGCGTGCCTCGATCGGTGCGCTCCCCTTCCCGGAGGGGTCCTTCGACGTCGTCGTCGGCGTCACGGTCGTCTACTCGATCACCGACGACGCCGGGGCGGTCCGGGAGCTCGCGCGCGTGCTCCGGCCCGGCGGCGCCCTGATGCTCTTCGAGCCCGCGTTCGCGTCCCTGCGGCGCGCGCATGACGTCACGGTGCACACCGTGCGGCGCTATCGCCGTGCCGATCTCGCCGAGCTCGTCGCCGCGGCAGGGCTGCAGGTCGAGCGCTCGGCGTACGCGTACTCCTTCCTCGCTCTCCCGGCCCTCGGCCTCGCGATCGCCGACCGGATCCTCCCGCGACGGGCGGAGACGTCCTCCGACGTCGACCGGCGGCGGCTCGACGGTCTGTTCGCGCCGCTGGCCACGCTCGAACGGCGGTGGCTCGTGCGGCACCGGGTGCCGTTCGGGACCTCGACCCTCGTGGTCGGCAGCCGACCCGTGTGAGGAGCTCAGGCCCCCCGTCGGGACGTCGCGTCGTCCGAGGGCCGGACGTCGCGTCGCCGCAGCACGATCTCGCGGAACCAGAGTCCGACGAGGTCGGTGAGCGTGCTCGCCACCCGCGAGAAGCGGAAGAACTCTGAATGACCGTGCTCGCGCTCGTAGTGGTGCACCGGCACCTCGACGAACCGCGCGCCGGCACCCTGGAGCTTGCGCACGAGCTCGACGCAGATCACGCCGGTCGAGTGGACCAGGGTGATCCTGTCCAGCATCGACCTGCGGATCAACCGGAAGTCGCAGTCCGTGTCGCGGATCTCGAGCCCGAACGCCAGCGAGACGAACCGGTGGTACACGCGTCCGATGACGCGCCGTGCGAGGTTGTCGGCGCGCCGGAGCTTGTAGCCCTGGACGACATCGACCTCGTCCGACGCTGCGTCGACGAGGTCCGCCATCTCGGTCGGGTCGAACTGGGCATCGCCGTCCGTGTAGAACACCCACTGGCTGGTCGCGGTCGCGAAGCCCGACAGCAGCGCTCCGCCGTAGCCGCGGTTCGACTCGTGCGTCACCACGCGCAGGCGGGGCTCGGCGCGCGTCAGCGACTCGAGCACCTCGGCCGAGCCGTCCGTCGAGCCGTCGTTGATGACGATGACCTCGCCCTCGACCCCACACTGGTCGATCGTCTTGGCCGCGAGCTCGACCATGCGACCGATGGTCGCCTCGTCGTTGTAGCAAGGAAAGAACGCCGACACCGATTCGACCGCCGGGTTCACTGGAGCGCGCGACACACCGCCTCGATCTCCTCGTCGGTCATCTCCGGGAAGCACGGCAACGATACGCACTCCGCCGCCCAGGCTTCGGCTTCCGGACACGGATCACGCACGTAGGCGCGGTATGCCGGCTGCTGCGTGAGCGCGCGGGGATAGTGGACGCCCGTGTCGAACGGCATGCGTGACCGGAAGTCGTCCCGATCGGGGACCCGCACCACGCACAGGTGGTACACGTGCCGATCGTGCGGCTCCTGCCACCGAAGGCCGGGCGCGGCTTGGCGGTAGCGCGCCGCGATCTCACGACGGCGGATGTTCTGGGACCCGAGGCGCGACAACATGATGCGCAGCGCCGCCGCCTCGAGCTCCGACAACCGCGAGTTCCCCGACACGACCGTGTGCTCGTATCCGGCGCCGAGACCGTGCGTCCGCCGCAGACGCGCCGCGTCGGCGAGTGACGCGTCGTCCGTGGTGATCGCGCCTCCGTCCCCGACACCGCCCAGGTTCTTCGTCGGGTAGAAGCTGTACGCGACGGCCGCGGTCGGTGCCGAGCGATCGGTGGCACCGTGCGCCTGAGCCGCGTCCTCCACGATCGGGACGCCGAGGTCCGGGAGCTCCGACGGACGCCCGTAGAGATGCACGGGGATCACGGCTCGTGTGCGGTCGCTCCGTGCCGCGCGCGCAGCGTCGTGGTCGATCGTCGCGGTCGCCGCATCGACGTCGACCGGGACGGGCACGGCACCGGTCGCGCACACCGCGGCCGCCGTGGGGACCGCCGTGAGCGCGGGCACGATGACCTCGTCACCGTTGCCCACGCCGAGCGCGACGAGCGCGAGCCGAAGCGCTTCCGTGCCGGAAGCGACCGCGACGGCGTGCGCGCGACCCGTCGCGCTCGCGAGCTCGACCTCAAACGCCTCCGTCTCGGGTCCGAGCAGGAACCGCCCGGACGCGAGCACGCGAGCGAACGCCCGGCTCAGATCAGGTTCGAGGCTCGCGGCCCGGCGGGCGAGATCGACGACCGGCACGCGCCGGCTCGCGCCATCCCCGTCAGCTGTTGTCACGCCTCACAGGTACCAGTCGAGGTGACGGCGGTAGAAGTCGATGG
>DATBSK010000084.1:0-25022 GCA_036559825.1 Acidimicrobiia bacterium
AGGTTGCCGGCCTGCAGGAGGGCCGCGCCCGTGACGAGCTCGTAGACGAATCCCGCGCAGCCCGCGCCGAGATCGAACGATCCGCAGCGCAGGCCGAGCCCCTCGCCGACGAACGCGCCGGTGTGGGGGATCGGCTGCTCAGGTGTCGCGGTGGCGACGATGAGGAGGTCGACGTCCTCCGGCGTGATCCCGGCGTGCTTGATCGCGGCGGTTCCGGCCTCGACCGCGAGGCTCGCGGTCGTGTCGTTGGGACCGGCGACCCGGCGCTCCCGGATCCCTGTGCGCTCGACGATCCACTCGTCGGACGTGTCGACACGACGCTCGAGGTCGGCGTTGGTGAGCCGCTTCTCGGGGACCGCCGTGCCCCATCCCGCGACCGACGCGCGCATCGCGCGTCAGTGGACGCGCAGCCAGGCGACGGGCTGGCCCTCGCGCAGCCGCTCACCCGGGTGCACGAGCATTCCGACGAGCTCACCGGTGAACGGGCTCGCCACGGGCGTCGACGTGCCGGGGCCTTCCACCATCCCCACAGTCTGCCCGGCCCTGACCGGCCCGCTGGCGTCGAGCGCGACCGGCCGGAAGGTGCCGACGGTGGGCGCGACGATCATGCGCTCCGGAACCAGCAGTCCTTCGCCGTGATCGATCATCGCTTCCATCAGACGAGCTCCAGGAGTTCGACGTCCTCGGGGGTGCCGACCCCGCGCACCTCGGTGTCCGGCGCCGTGCGCTTCGCCAGGCCGGCCAGCATCGAGCCGTGACCGATCTCGAGGAACGACGCGGCACCGCTCGCGACCATCGTCGCCATCGAGGTTCGCCAGCGGACCGGGACGGTCACGTGCTCCGGGAGCCGCGCGCGCCAGCCGTCGGCGTCGGCGTAGGCGACCGCGTCGTGGTTCGACACGACGGGGGCGTCCGGAGCCGTGAACGAGATCGAAGCGAGCTCGGCGGGGAGCGCCTCGGCGGCGTCGCGCATCAGCGGCGTGTGGAACGCACCGCCGACGTTGAGTGGCGTCGCGCGCTTCACACCGATCTCCTTGGCGCGCGCGCTGGCGGCATCGACTCCGTCCGGGGTCCCGGCGATCACGACCTGACCCGGCGCGTTGTCGTTGGCGATCCAGCACGCGTCAGGCGCCGCGGTGCACGCGTCCTCTGCTTGGTCGATGGTCGCACCGAGCAACGCGGCCATCTTCCCCGGATGGTCGTCGGCCGCGCGCTGCGTGAGCTCGGCACGGCGCGCCGCGAACCGCACACCGTCCTCGAGGGCGAGCGCGCGCGACGCGATGAGCGCGGTGACCTGACCCAGCGAGTGCCCGGCGAACGCGACCGGGTCGGGGACGCGCGCACGGACGGCTTCCCACGCGACGAGCGACGTGAGCAGCACCGCGAGCTGCGCCTCCCGCGTGCGCGCGAGCGTCTCGGCCGGCGCGTCGAGGAGCAGGTGCGCGAGCGGCTCGCCGAACGCGTCCTCGGCGCGCTCGACCACCGCCCAGGCCGGATGGTCGCGCCACGGCATGCCCATGCCCTGTTCCTGGGTCCCCTGTCCGGGGAAGATGATCGCGATCGGCACGCGCACAACCTCTCGTGGAAGCACCGCTCATGCTCTCGTGGAACCCCGCCTCATGGTCAGACCGAGGGCCTCGGAGGCGGGTTACAGGTACTCAGAGGTAACTTTCGGTGATCTTCAGTGACTCGTGTTGCCGATGTGATTCGCTTCGATGACTTCTCGATGACCATGGCGCTGCCGAACTCTGACGAGCTGATCGCGCTCCTGCCGCATCGCCCGCCCTTCCGCTTCATCGATGCCGTCGACGCGTTCGACCCCGCGCGCTCGGTGACCGCGCGCTATCGGGTCACCGGGGAGGAGGCGTTCCTGGCCGGCCACTTCCCGGGCAACCCGGTGCTCCCCGGGGTGATCCAGCTCGAGGCGCTCGCTCAGGCCGGGGCGATCGCCGTCCTCGCCGACGACCGCTACGCGGGCAAGCTGCCGCTCTTCGGCGGGGTCGAGAAGGTCCGGTGGCGGCGGATCGTGGTCCCCGGTGACGAGCTCACCCTACAGGTCGAGCTCGAGCGGCTCTCGGCACGGGGCGGCTGGGGCCAGGGGACGGCGACGGTCGACGGCGAGACGGCATGTCAGGCGCGGCTGCTCTTCGCGATCGCCGACGCCCCGTGACGGCGCGGGTCAGGTCTCGTCGCGCGGCCTGAAGTCGGCGACGCGGGCGCGGTGCTCGGCGTCGCGCGCCGCGAGATCGCGGTCGATCTGCTCCGGGTCTTCGCCGAGGAGCAACCGGGTCTCCGCCTCGTCGTCGATCCCCGTGTCGTTGCGCACGCGCTTCCAGGGTGCGACGACGATCAGGACCAGGACGACGACCGACAGCACGCACACCCCGACGATCCACGGCAGCCAGTCCAGGCCCAATGCGGGTGTCAGCGGCGACAAGATCACGGATTCTACGATGCGGGCGACTCCGAACCGACCATCGTCGCGGTGCGACCATGGCACAGCTCGACCACATCATCGTCGCCGTCAACGACCGGGACGAGAGCCTCGCGTTCTACACCGAGGTGCTCGGTCTCGAGCACGAGGGTGACCAGGGCCCATTCTCCGTGGTGCGCGTGACCCCCGACCTCACGCTCCAGCTCGCACCGTGGGGCACCGAAGGCGGCGCGCACCTCGCCTTCGCGATGTCCGCGCCCGAGTTCGCAACGGTGTTCGCGCGGGTCCGCGAGCGCGGCATCGAGTACGGCGACTCGTTCCACGACGTCGGGAACATGCGGGGACCGGGCGAGGAGCCGGGCGCCCGCGGCCTCGCGCCGTCGCTGTACTTCGACGACCCGAGCCGCAACCTCGTGGAGATCCGCCACTACGACGATTGACGCGCGCGGCCGACCGCGCGGACGTGGCGGCGGAGGGATTCGAACCCTCACTGGCCGGGTCTTGAATCCGGTGCCTCTGCCGTTGGGCTACGCCGCCTACAGAGACGACCCAGGCTAGTGAGACAGCGAACGAGAGATGTCGACTGTCGCGCGCTAGTTGCGCGCCGGTGGCGGGTACGCCTGCGCGGTGTGGCGGGTGGCGTCCTCGGCGATCGCGGCGAGGCGGATCAGCTCCTCGTCGGAGAGCTCGAGCACCTTGCGGAGCTCGGCCCGCACGTCGTCGGCGCTGCCCACGTCCGGCTTCTCGAAGGGTTCGCGTCCCGCGGCCTTGTTGCGCTCGATCATGTCGAGCGTGACGACGAGCTGCAGCACGCGGTCACCCCGCTCCTGCCCCACGCGCCGATGAAGCGCCGCTCGCTCCTCGTCGAACACGGCCGCCCAGCCTAGGGAGCGGATCACCTCTGCCTGCGGCAGTCAGTCGAGGTGCCAGCACCCGCAGCGGCGAGCGAGGGCGATCTTCGCGTCGAGGCCGATGCAGTAGTTGAAGTGCGCGAGCCGTGCCTGGTCGCGCAAGCGCTCGAGCGAGTCGCCGGTGGGAAACTGCTCGAAAGGGAGGCCGGCAGCGCGGCCCGTGGCCGAAAGGCGCTGCCAGCTCGCGAACGTCACGTCCTCGTCGTTGAGCCTCTCTCTGACCGGCGTGTCCACCGGCACGTGCACGTAGCCGGCGGCGTCCTCGGTGCACTCGAGCTTGATCACGCCGTGGCAGTTGTGGCCGTCGAGGCGGACCTGGACGACGACGTCGGCGTCCCACCCGAAGAGGTCATCGATGCAGGGCGCGAGCAGGGCCTGGTCCGGATCGAGGTAGAGAACCCGGTAGCCGGCTCGCAGGGCGAGCTCGCACAAGAAGAGCTTGGCGCTGGCGAGAAGGCGGTAGCCCTCGGTCTCGAAGATCGTGCCGGTGCGCGGGACGTCGTCCAGCTCCTCGAGCTCGAGACGGTGCGCGACGAACTCTCGAGCAATCGCCGCCTCGAACCCCTCGTCGTCGACGCAGACGACGCCAACCCGGTGTCTCGGGTCATGGAGGCGCACCGAATGGAGGAGATTTCCGACGAGCGTCGGCACGTACCAGGCGTTGGAGTGCGTCAGCACCACCGCGGGGCCAGACTCGGTCGCGAACGCGACGGACGCGAGAAACGCGTCGAACCCATCCCTCGCCGACGTGGCGTGGAAGAAGCGTCGGGGCGAGTGCCAAGCAGCGTCGAGCGTCCCGGGAGCGAGCCACCGCGCACGCGATCCGTCACCGTTCTGGTCGCGCCGAGCTCCGGTCGCCTGACGCTTGCCCACCGCGGCAACCTGTCACACCCGGCCCGTACCGTCCAAGGCATGGTCAGTGCGCCCTGCTCGGCCCACGGTCCCGTCCGGGTCGAGTCGCTCCCGCGACGCGTCCGGACACAGGATTGGCCCTGGCGCCCCAGTGGATCCCCCGTAGAATCACCGCCTCATGGCGCGTTCGATCCTGCAGCGTCGCCTCGTCGACGTGAGCGACCGCCTGAAGCGCCTCCGCGCCGAGCGGTCCGTCACCGAGGAGCAGCTGGTGTTCCTCGAGAACGAGGCCGAAGACGCGCGCCTGCGCGCGCTCGTCGCCGAGACCCCGCTGACCGATGCGGAGGCCCGCGACGCCCGTCGGCACGCCGATGCGATCGCCCGGCACCGGGATGCGCTGGTGCTCTCGATCGCGGAGCTCGAGCGCGAGCAGGACGCGCTGCTCGACCGCATGTCGGCCGAGCTGTCGGCGCGCTGAGCACAGCAGAGCCCGGCGTGTCCGACGCCACCACGAGCGCGCCCCGCGTCGTGATCGCCGAGGACGAGGCGATCATCCGCCTCGACCTGCGCGAGCTCCTGGAGGAGGAGGGGTACGCGGTCGTCGGGGAGACCGGCCGGGGCGACGAGGCCATCGAGCTCGTGCGCGAGCTCGTGCCGGATCTCGTGATCCTCGACGTCAAGATGCCCGGCCTCGACGGTCTCTCGGCCGCACGTCAGATCGCCAGCGAGCGCCTGGCCGCCGTCCTCATCCTGACGGCGTTCTCCCAGCGCGATCTGGTGGAGCAGGCCCGCGATGCCGGTGCCCTCGCGTACCTCGTGAAGCCGTTCCAGAAGAGCGACCTGATGCCCGCCATCGAGGTCGCGCTCGCTCGCCACGCCGAGCTCTCCTCGCTCGAGCGCCACGTCGAGGACCTCGAAGCTCGGCTCGAGTCCCGCAAGATCATCGACCGCGCGAAGGGCCGGCTGATGGACGAGCACGGCTTCGACGAGCACTCCGCGTGGCGGTTCATCCAGACCCGAGCCATGAGCGAGAGGGTGAAGGTGGGGGAGATCGCCACGCGCATCGTCGACGGGGACCTCACGCCGTAGCGCGTCCCGCTCGCGGGCAGCCGAGGAACCCGGGCGTACCATCGCCGCGTGCCGAAGCTGTTGCTCCTCGACGGCCACTCGCTCGCGTTCCGTGCCTTCTACGCGCTCCCGGCCGACCTCGCGACGCCGGAGGGCACCTTCACGAACGCAGTGTTCGGCTTCACGTCGATGCTCTCGAAGGTGCTGGCGGACGAGCAGCCCGACTACATCGGCGTGGCGTTCGACGCACCCGGCCGCACCTTCCGCGACGAGATGGACGCCGACTACAAGGCGGGGCGGAAGCAGGCCCCGGACGTGTTCCGGTCACAGCTGCCGCTCATCCGCGAGGTGCTCGACGCGCTCGAGATCCCCGTGCTCGAGGTGGAGGGTGTCGAAGCCGACGACGTCATCGCGACGCTCGCGACGCAAGCCGCGGACGAAGGCGTCGACGTCGTCGTCGTCACCGGTGACCGCGACACGTTCCAGCTCGTCGACGATCCGCATGTCAAGGTGCTCTACAACAAGCGAGGCGTGTCCGACTACGCGCTCTACGACGAAGCGGGGATCGTCGAGCGCACGGGCGGCGTGACCCCGCCGCAGTACCCCGAGTACGCCGCGTTGCGTGGCGACAACAGCGACAACCTTCCGGGAGTACCGGGTATCGGCGAGAAGACCGCGGCGAAGCTCGTGACGACCTACGGCGACGTCGAGGGCATCCTCGCCCACCTCGACGAGCTGCCGCCCAAGCAACGGACCAACCTCACGGAGTTCGCCCCTCGGGTTCGGCTGAACCGCGAGATGTCGATCCTGCGCCGCGACGTCGACTGCGGCGCGCAGCTCGCGGACCTGAAGCAGGGCGCGTTCGACGCCGAGCGCGTGCGGGTGCTCTTCGACCAGCTCGCGTTCCGCACGTTGCTGCCTCGGATGATGGAGGCGGTCGGACACACGGCCGCCGCGCCGGACGCGCAGACCCTCGACACCGAGGTCGAGACGGTCCGCGACGTCGCGCGCGCGCTGGCACGGATGCAGGAGCTCGTCGAGCACGGCGACCGCTACGGGGTCGAGCCGCGCTGGGAGGGGCCGCCGGGGCGCAGCGGGCTCCTCGGGATCGCGATCGCGGACGCGCGCGGTCGTGTCACGTACGTCGACGGAGACCTCCTCCGCGAGCCGGACGTGCATGGCGCCATCGGCGCGCTGGTCGCCGAGGGCGGGCCGCCCCTGGTCGCGCACCGCGCCAAGGAGCTGATGCACGGCCTCGGTGTCGACGTGCGCACGCTCCATCAGGACACGGCTGTCATGGCGTACCTCCTCGACCCCGCGGAGGGGAAGTACCTGCTCGAGGACCTCGCGCTGCGGTTCCTGTCGCTCGAGGTGCGCTCGCCCGACGTGGAGGAGGGCCAGCTCGACCTCGAAGGCACCGCGGGCACGGACGAGACGGGCCGCCGAGCTGCCGTCGTGCTCCAGCTCGCAGATGCGCTCGCGGCGGCCCTGGACGCGCGCGAGCTCGGCGACCTGTACGAACGCTTCGAACGACCGTTGGTGCGCGTGCTCGCGCGCATGGAAGCGGCAGGGATCGGGGTAGACCGCCAGTTCCTCGGCGAGCTGAGCGCCGAGCTCAACTCGGAGTGCGACCGTCTCGTGCGCGCCATCTGGGCCCACGCCGGTGAGGAGTTCAACGTGAACTCCACGCCCCAGCTCCGCGCGGTGCTCTTCGAGAAGCTCGGACTCGTGCCGGTGAAGAAGACGAAGACGGGTCCGTCGACGGATGCCGACTCGCTGCAGAAGATGCGCGACGACCACCCGATCGTCGAGGAGCTGCTCCAGTACCGCGAAGTCGAGAAGCTCCGGAGCACGTACGCCGACGCGCTCCCGCCGCTGATCGCGGCCGACGGGCGCGTGCACGCGACGTTCAAGCAGACCGACACGACGACGGGCCGCATCTCGAGCGAGGCCCCGAACCTGCAGAACGTCCCGGTGCGCACAGCCGGTGGCCGCGAGCTGCGTCGCGCGTTCGTCGCCGACGACGGCTGGGGCCTCCTCACCGCCGACTACTCGCAGATCGAGCTACGGGTCCTGGCGCACCTGGC
This sequence comes from Acidimicrobiia bacterium, assembly GCA_036559825.1. Lineage (GTDB taxonomy): Bacteria > Actinomycetota > Acidimicrobiia > IMCC26256 > PALSA-555 > DATBSK01. The sequence goes on from DATBSK010000084.1 coordinate 7,353, forward strand.
CGAGGATCCGGGGCTCGTCGACGCCTTCGAGCGCGGCGTCGACATCCACACCGCGACTGCGGCGAAGGTGTTCCACCGGGCGGAAGCCGACGTCACTCCGCAGGACCGCCGCTTCGCCAAGGTCGTGAACTACGGGCTCGCGTACGGCATGGAGGCGTACGGACTCGGTCAGCGCATGGGCATCCCCACCGAGGAGGCGCGCGAGATCCTCGACGACTACTTCGCGGCCTTCCCGAACGTCGCGAGGTACATGGAGGAGACCGTCGCGGAAGCGAAGCAGCGTGGCTACACGTCGACGATCTTCGGGCGGCGCCGCCAGATCGCGGAGCTCTCGTCCGACAACTTCCGGATCCGCCAGATGGGCGAGCGCATGGCGCAGAACGCGCCGATCCAGGGCTCGGCCGCCGACATCTTCAAGCTGGCGATGGTCGACGTCGACCGGGCGCTCGAGCACGGCGCCTTCGCGACGCGGATGCTCCTCACCGTGCACGACGAGCTCATCTTCGAGGTCCCGCTCGACGAGCGCGACCGCGTCGAGCCCGTCATCAGCGAGACGATGGAGTCGGTCGCGACGCTCCGGGTGCCGCTCGTCGTCGATGCTGGGTTCGGCCCGAACTGGGCCGAGGCCAAGTGAGCGCGCCGACCCATGGAGGCCGCGCCGCCCGTCCCTGACGGGTACTGGTTCGGGCCGCTCGCCCGCTTCCTCGGGCCGGCGTACCTGCGGAACGCGTTCACGAAGGGCACCGTGCAGGAGGTCGAGTTCCTCGTCGAGGCACTCGGTCTCCACTCCGGGACCGCGGTCCTCGACGTGGGCTGCGGTCCCGGGCGGCACGCGCTCGAGCTCGCACGGCGGGGCATCCGCGTGCGCGGCGTCGACGCCTCGGAGGACTTCGTGGCCCTGGCGCGCACCGCCGCAGCGGCGGAGGCGCTGGCCGCGGAGTTCGAGGTGGGCGACGTGCGCGAGCTCGAGATCGAGGCGCAGTTCGACGCGGTGATCTGTCTCTGCCAGGGCGGGTTCGGGCTGCTCGGAGGGCGAGCCGAGCTCGACGTGTTCGACCGCATCGTGCGGGCCGCCGTCCCCGGCGGCAGCGTGGCGGTCTCCGCCTTCCATGCGCCCTTCGCGGTCCGCCACCTCGAAGCCGGCGAGACCTTCGACGCGGCGACCGGCGTGCTGCACGAGCGGGCGACGTTGCGCGACCTGGACGGCGCCGAGCGCGTCTTCGATCTCTGGACGACGTGCTTCACCGCACGCGAGATCGAGCTGCTCGCCCGGAGCGCCGGGTTGCGCGACGTCGCGGTGCACGGCGTCGCGCCAGGCCGCTACCGCGTCGCGCCGCCCGAGCTCGACGCGCCCGAGCTCCTGCTCGTCGCTCGGCGCGGCACGCGCCGCGGTAGCGCGTCCACACCGGCAACCCGATAGCCTGTCTCTTCGGTCCTCGACCCGAGGATCACTCGCACGCGCGGGCCCCTCTCCCGTGCCGGGTGGGCTGCACCACTAGAGGAGCCAAGAAGTTGTCGGAGACGGACGCGACGGGCGGCGCGAGCGCCCCCGTCCTCGAGCAGGAAGTGGGAGACGCCACGCCGGCGCCTCCCGAGGACAGCACCACCGCCGGAGCGGGCGGCAACGGCGACACCGCCGACCCGGATGCGCCCGTCGTCCTCGACGACCTCGGCGGCCAGTCGTTCTCGGACGCGGTCGACGCCACGATCGTCGAGTTCGACGACGGCGACATCGTCACCGGCAAGGTCGTGAAGATCGACAGTGACGAGGTCCTGCTCGACATCGGCTACAAGTCGGAAGGCGTCATCCCCTCGCGGGAGCTCTCGATCCGCAACGACGTCGACCCGAACGAAGTCGTCTCGCTCGACGAGGAGCTCGAGGCGCTGGTCCTCACCAAGGAGGACAAGGACGGCCGCTTGATCCTCTCGAAGAAGCGCGCGCAGTACGAGCGCGCGTGGGGCACGATCGAGGAGATCAAGGAGAAGGACGGCATCGTCGAAGGTCCGGTCATCGAGGTCGTGAAGGGCGGTCTGATCCTCGACATCGGCTTGCGCGGCTTCCTTCCCGCATCGCTCGTCGACCTTCGCCGGGTGCGGGACCTGCATCCGTTCGTCGGACGCAAGCTCGAGTGCAAGATCATCGAGCTCGACAAGAACCGGAACAACGTCGTCCTCTCGCGTCGCGCGTTCCTCGAGGAGACGCAACGCGAGCAGCGTGACGAGTTCCTCGCGAACCTCAAGCCGGGCGAGATCCGCTCGGGCGTCGTGTCCTCCGTCGTCAACTTCGGCGCGTTCGTCGACCTCGGCGGGATGGACGGGCTGGTGCACGTCTCGGAGCTCTCGTGGAAGCACGTCGATCATCCGAGCTCCGTCGTGCAGGTCGGTGACGAGGTGACGGTGCAGGTGCTCGACGTCGACCTCGAGCGCGAGCGCATCTCGCTCTCGCTCAAGGCCACGCAGCAGGACCCGTGGCAGGAGTTCGCCGACAGCCACCAGGTCGGCGAGCTCGTGTACGGCCGGGTCACGAAGCTCGTGCCGTTCGGCGCGTTCGTGCAGGTCGGTGACGGCATCGAGGGGCTCGTGCACATCTCCGAGATGGCCGTGCACCACGTCGAGGCGCCGGAGCAGGTCGTGACCCCCGGCGAGGAGCTGTGGGTCAAGATCATCGACATCGACCTCGATCGCCGGCGGATCTCGCTGTCGATCAAGCAGGCCGCTGAGGGCGGCGTCGTCGCCGCCGAGTACCAGGACCAGTTCGGCGAGCACGCGTACGACGAAGAGGGCAACTACATCGGCCCCGAGGTCGGGCCCGATGCCGGGGGCGGTGCCGCCGCGGCCCAGCTCGAGGAGCAGGCGCGCGAGGACACCGAGGGGGTCCTCGGAGCTGCGGTCGTCCTCGAGGACGCGGTCGAGGTGCCGGACCTCCCCGACACCGGTGAGGCGGCCCAGTAGCCCTCAAGCCCCGGCGCCCAGGCGCCGATGCCGATGAGGTCGGGCGAGCACCGATCTCAGGAGCTGGGCATCGTGGGAAACCGGAGGGCGCTGATCGCCGCGGCCGCCATCGTCCTGGCGGCTGCGGCCGGGATCCTCGTCTACTTCTACGTCTCCGCCGCCGACAAGCGTGCGGAGGACAAGGTCAGTCTGGTCGACGCCTACGTCGCGACCGGCGACATCCCGAAGGGCACCACGGGCGATCGCGCGCTCGCCGAGGGCCTCATCGACGTCGAGCAGGTCCTCCGGGGCTCGGTCCCGCCGTCGGCCGTCACCGACAGCTCCCTCCTCGGCGGCAAGGTCGCGGCGTCGACCATCTCGGCTCGCCAGTTCATCACCGACGCCAGCTTCGTCTCGCCGGCTGAAGGGGGCGGCGGCTCGCTCGCGGCCTCGATCGGCGATGGCAGCCGCGTGGCGGTGACGATCTCCGTGGACGCCGAGCGCGGCGTCGCGAACCAGATCGCGCCCGGGGACCGGGTCGACATCCTCGTGGTGAACGAAGGCGCGGCCGACTACATCCTCCGCGACGTCAAGGTGCTCGCCGTCGGTCAGGAGACGGCCAAGAGCGCGGCCGGCGGCGACGGGCAGCCGTCGGAGACCGCTGCGAAGAGCGGGCTGATCACCTTCGAGCTGTCACCGGACGACGCGGCGCAGGTCGTGGCCGCGAACCGCAGCGGCACGCTGTACCTTACGCTCAAGCCGATCACCGGCGGCACTGCGGGCGACACGTCCGTGGCGGCCTCCGGCGGGTAGCCCGCGGTGGCGATCCCGGGCCAGGGGACGATCGGGACCGCCGCGACGAGGGGCGGAATGGCCCGCTACGAGGTCGCGGTCGTCGAGCCGCACGCTCGCAATCGCATGCGTCTCGGCACGCATCTCGCGGGCGCCGCGCAGTTCGAGTCGATCGACGAGCTCGTCCAGCACCTCCGACCCGGCCGTCCCATGGTCGCCGTCTTCGGCCCGTCGCTCGCGGTTCCCTACGGCTTCCAGCAGGTGCAGCGACTCAATGCCACGTACCCGCAGCTCGGCGCGGTGTTCGCGGTCGACGAGGTGTCGGCCGACACGCTGCAGGCTGCCATCCGTGCGGGAGCGCGCGACACGGTCGCGGTGAGCGACCCGGTCGCGCTGGACCAAGCGGTCGGGCGGGTCGGCGATCTGCTCGCGGGCATGCCGTCGTCGTCGGTCCCTGCGGTCTCCGGCCATCGCGCCGCACCCGGCCGCCTCATCGTGGTCTTCTCGACCAAGGGCGGGGTCGGCAAGTCGACGCTCGCCATCAACCTCGCCGTGACGCTCGCGCGCAAGAGCCCCGAGCGCGTCGCGCTGGTCGACGCCGACGTGAACTTCGGCGACGTGGCGGTGATGCTCGGCATCCCGCCGCAGCACACGGTGGCGGACGCCGTCGCGTCGCTCCAGCTCGGTGACGTGGAGCTGATCCGCGGCCTCATGACGCGCCACCAGAGCGGGTGCCTCGTCCTCCCGGCGCCGACGGAGCCGATGCTCGGCGCTCCCATGCCGGGCGACGAGCTCGTCGCCGTCTGCACCGCGCTGCAGGCGATGTGCGGCTACGTCGTGGTCGACACGCCGACGCAGTTCGACGATTCCGTGCTCGCACTGGTCGAGGCGGCCGACGACGTGCTGCTCGTCGGGAGCATGGACATCCCGAGCGTCAAGAACCTCAAGATCGGGATGCGAGCGCTCGACCTCGCGGGGATCGCAGGTCCGAAGATGCGTCTCGTCCTGAACCGCGCGAACACCCAGGTGAAGCTGGACGTGCGGGAGATCGAGCAGGTGCTCGGGATGCGCGCCGACTTCCCGATCCCGAGCGACGTCGCAGTGCCCATCGCCGTGAACGCGGGCGTGCCGGTCGTCGAGCAGGAGCCGAAGGCCGCGGTGACCCGCGCGATCGAGCAGATCGCATCCCAGCTCATGGTGCACGCGCCGGCCGAGGAGACGGGCAAGCGCCGCCGCCGCAAGCGGGCGCGGGCGTGACGGGGGGAGGGGAGCGGTGACGATCCAGCAGACCGGGCGCTGGCAGGAGAAGCAGCAGCGGACGAACGCGCCGACGCGCAACCACGCGCTCGAGGACCTCCGCCAGAAGATGCACACGTACGTGATCCAGGAGCTGGGTCCGATCCTCTACGACCAGCGCGTCTCGGAGGCCGATCTCCGGAAGCAGGTCGAGGAGCAGCTGCACCGTGCGTTGTCGCAGGAGCGCCTGGCGATCGGCGCGGCGGACCGATCGGCACTCGTGCAGTCCGTGTTCGACGACGTCCTCGGGTACGGGCCCATCGACCGCCTGCTGCGCGATCCCGGCATCAACGAGGTCATGGTGAACGGCCCCGAGCACGTGTTCATCGAGCAGGAGGGGAAGATCGTCCTCACCGACGCGCGGTTCGTCGACGAAGGCCACCTGCGGCGGATCATCGACAAGATCGTGAGCCAGGTCGGCCGGCGCGTGGACGAGGCGACGCCGATGGTGGACGCCCGACTCCCGGACGGCTCGCGCGTCAACGTCGTCGTGCACCCGCTCGCCATCGGCGGGCCGTTCCTCACGATCCGCCGTTTCGCGACCGACCCCTTCACCGTCGAAGACCTCGTCGCGATGGGGACGTTGAGCGGGCAGTGCGCGCACTTCATGGACGCCTGCGTGCGTGGGCGGTTGAACGTCGTGGTGAGCGGCGGGACGGGCACCGGCAAGACGACGCTGCTGAACGTCCTGTCGGCGTTCATCCCCGGCGACGAGCGGATCATCACCATCGAGGACTCGAAGGAGCTCCAGCTCCAGCAGCCGCACGTCCTCTCGCTCGAGGCGCGCCCACCCAACATCGAGGGCACCGGCGAGATCCGCATTCGCGATCTCGTTCGCAACTCCCTGCGCATGCGGCCCGACCGGATCGTCGTCGGCGAGGCGCGCGGAGCCGAGGCGCTCGACATGCTCCAGGCCATGAACACCGGTCACGACGGCTCGCTGACGACCGTCCACTCGAACTCCCCGCGCGACACCCTCTCGCGCGTCGAGACGATGTCGCTCATGGCCGGGATGGATCTACCGGTCCGCGTCATCCGCGAGCAGATGGCGTCCGCGCTCGACCTGGTCATCCACCTGAGCCGCCTCCGCGACGGCACCCGGCGCGTGACCCACATCAGCGAGGTGATGGGCATGGAGGGCGACGTGATCGTCCTCCAGGACCTCTATCTCTACGACTACGGCATGGGCCTCGATCCCGACGGTCGGTTCCTGGGCCATCTGAAGAGCACGGGGATCCGCCCGAGCTTCGGGGAGCGGCTCGCGAACCACGGCATCTCGCTCGACCAGTCGCTGTTCGCGGGCGAGCAGTTCATCCGCAGGGCGGCGGTGAAGCGATGAGCGAGCTGCTGGTGCTCGGCACCGCCACGGGGAGCGGGACGCTGCGCCTGGTCATGGCCGTGCTCATGGCGGCGGCGATGCTCGCGCTCGCGCTCGCGCTGCTGTTGATCACCGGTGACCACCGCAGCCGGCTCGAGCGCCGCCTCACCGGCTTCGCCGAGGAGCCCGAGCCGGTGCCGGTCCCGGTCGCTCGGGGCGAGCAACAGCTCGCCGAGACCCGCCTGATGCAGGAGATGGTCGGCTTCACCGGACGTCTCGCGGCGCGCGTGGGCCTCCTCAACCGGGTGGAGGACAAGCTGGAGCAGGCGGACGTCCCGCTGCGCCCACCCGAGGCGCTGTTCTTCTACCTGTGCGGCGTGTTCGTGATCTTCGCCGGCGCGGCACTGCTGCTCTCGGTCCCGGCCGTGCTCGTGGTCACCGGTCTCGCAGTGCTCTGCCCCGTCGTGTTCCTCGAGCTGCGGCGGAAGCGCCGCCTGCGCAAGTTCGAGACCCAGCTCCCGGACGTGCTGAACCTGCTCGCGGGCTCGATGCGCGCCGGGTTCTCGTTCAACCAGGGACTCGAGGCGGTCGCGGAGGAGGCCTCGGAGCCGGCACGGCGCGAGCTGCAACGGGCGTTCGCCGAGAGCCGTCTCGGGCGACCCATCGAGGACGCGCTCGAGGACTCGGCGAACCGCATGTACTCCGTCGACCTCATGTGGGCGGTCATGGCGATCCGCATCCAGCGCGAGGTCGGCGGCAACCTCGCCGAGCTCCTCGACACCGTCGCCCGGACCATGACCGAGCGCGAGCGGCTCAAGCGGGAGATCCTCTCCCTCACGGCCGAGGGGCGGCTCTCCGCTTGGGTGCTCGGCATCTTCCCGCCCGCCTTCGCCGTCGTCCTCTACCTCGTGCAGCCCGACTACATGTCGGTGCTGTTCGAGAACTCGCTCGGTGTGATGGCGGTGATCGTCTCCGCGGTCATGGCGGTGTTCGGCTTCTTCTGGCTCCGCAAGATCATGGCGATCGAGGTCTGACGTGGATCCGATGCTGGTCGCGGGCGTGGTCGGCGGCGCCGTGCTGCTGATCGGGCTCTTGTCGATGTCGGTCATCGCCGAACGTGCGGACGTCCGCGACTCGTTGCGGCGCCTCGAGGGCTACCAGATCCCGGACGTGCGCGACCAGGAGATGCTCGCGCCGATCAGCGAACGCGTCTTCAACCCCGTGCTGTCGGCGCTCGCGCGCGTCGCGCAACGCTTCACGCCACAGGGCTATCGCGAGCAGATCGCACGGAAGCTCGTGCTCGCGGGCAGCCCCGCGGACCTGAACGTCGACCAGATCCTCGTGCTGAAGCTGCTCGGGCTCGTGTCGGGGCTCATCTGGCTCCCGATCGTCGTCGCCGTGTTGCACTTCTCGGGGCTCCTCGCGCTGGTGGTCGTCGGGCTGCTCTGGTTCGCGAGCTTCATGGCATCGGACGTCTACCTCTCCCGGAAGATCGAGGACCGCCAGCACGAGATCGCCGTCCAGCTCCCCGACATCCTCGACCTCCTGGTGATCTCGGTCGAAGCCGGTCTCGGCTTCGAGCAGGCGCTCGAGCGCACCACGACGGCGGTTCCCGGACCCTTGTCGGACGAGTTCCGCAGGATGCTGCGCGAGACGCGCTACGGCGCGTCGCGCGCCGAGGCGCTGCGCGCCATGGACGAGCGGTGCGAGGTCGCCGAGCTCCGCACGTTCATCATGGCGATGCTCCAGGCCGACACGTTCGGTGTCTCGATCTCGCGCCTCCTGCGGTCGCAGGCCGACGAGATGCGGGTGCGCCGCAGGTTGCGAGCGCAGGAGCAGGCCCAGAAGGCGCCCGTGAAGATGCTCTTCCCGCTGGTGTTCTGCATCTTCCCGTCGATCTTCGTCGTCATCCTCGGCCCCGCCATGATCCAGCTCATGGAGAACTTCTGAGCCGTCGATGGCCGTCGTTGCACCACCGCAGCCGTTCCCGACGACCGAGCTCCCGACGGCGGCCCGCACACGCGTGCGCGCGCCCGGCTTCGACCTGCTGTTCACGCTCGTGTTCGCGCTCTTCGGATGGGGCGTCGGGATCGAGCGGCTCTCCGACAACTCCTTCTTCTGGCACCTGCGCACCGGCGGCCTGATCCTCGACCACGGGATCCCGCACAGCGACGTCTTCTCGTACACCGCGAGCGGCCATCCGTGGGTCGCGCAGTCGTGGCTCGCCGAGGTGCTGTACGCGGGTCTCGACCGCGCCGCGGGGCCGTTCGCGATCCGCGTCCTCGGTGGTCTCGTCGGCATGGCGATCGCGGTGCTCGCGTTCCGCCTGGCCCTCCACCTCGCACGCGATCGGGTCCGAGCCGCCGGCGTCACCGTGGCGGCGTTGGCGGGGCTCTACACCCTCTGGTCCGAGCGCCCGCTCCTCATGGGCGTGCTGCTGCTCGTCGGCCTCCTGTGGGTCGTCGAGGCCCGCGACTCCTGGGTCGGACGCCACCCGCTCGTTGCCCTGCCCGTGCTCTTCTGGCTGTGGGCGAACGTCCACGGGACCTTCGCGCTCGGGTTCGCGTACCTCGGTCTGCACTTCCTCGGCCGCTGGCTCGAGGGGCACCGGCCGTGGCAGGGGCCCGAGCGCCCGCTGCTCGTGGGGACCGTGCTCGGCTTCGTCGCGTGCTTCCTCAATCCGTACGGCGCGCGCCTGGTGACGTTCCCGGTCGACCTCATGCGCCGCGGGGACGCGCTGCGGGGCGTCATCGAGTGGTCGTCGCCGGACTTCCACTCCGTGCGTGGCCTGTCGTTCGCGCTCTGGATCGCCGTGTTCGTCGTCGTGGTGGCCAGGGCGCCGCGCGGTCGTGTGGGGGTGCGCGATCTCGTGGTGACGGTCCCGTTCCTCGTCCTCGGTCTCTGGGCGCTGCGCAACGTCGCGATCGCGCCGCTCGTCTGCCTCCCCGTCGCCGCCCGAGCAGTGGCGACGCCGGTGCGGCGGCGCGACGATCCGGTCCCCCTCGGACGGCTGCTCGCGGGCCTCGTCGTCGCGGTCATCGTGCTGATGGGACTGCGCGCGGCCGCCAAGCCGGACTTCGCGCTCGACTCCTACCCGGTCCGGGCGATGGCGGCCGTCGAGCGCCAGGGGCTGCTCGGCCGGCGGCTGCTCACCGACGACGCCGATGCCGGCTACGTGATCCTGCGCTCGTGGCCCGAGCAGCGGGTCTTCATGGACGACCGGTTCGACATGTTCCCGATGTCGGTCATCCGCGACTTCGGCACGGTGAACGGAGGCAACCGCGGCTGGGATCGCGTCCTTCGCGAGCGCGACGTCGAGGTCGTCGTCTGGGGACGGGACCGCGTGCTGAGCCAGCTGCTCCTCCAGCGCGACGACTGGCACGTCGTCCACCGCGACGCCGACTACTACGTCTTCGTCCGCGACTGATTCGCGCCTCGCGGAGGGGCGGAGCCCACGACCGCCACGCGTTGACGAGCCTGGACAACGAGAAGAGGCCGCAGGCTCTTCGCCTGCGGCCTCCGCTCTGTTCGGTCGGATCCGGCCTATGGGTTCGGAGCGTTGCTCACCTTCGAGCCGGTCTCGTCGAACTTGTCGCTGACCTCACCCCGGAGGAAGACCACTGCCGCGATCACGGCGAGGGCGATGAGGGCCACCAGGAGGATGTACTCCACCAGGTTGGCGCCCCGCTCGTCCTTCGTGAACTTCGCCTGGAGCCAGGTCTTGAGCACGAAGAGGTTCATCGAACCCCCCTTTCGGTTTGGGGCTCGATCACCCGTTGCTGCTCAGCTTCGAGCCGGTCTCGTCGAACTTGTCGCTGACCTCACCCCGGAGGAAGACGACAGCCGCGATCACGGCGAGTGCGATCAGGGCCACCAAGAGGATGTACTCCACCAGGTTGGCGCCCCGCTCGTCCTTCGTGAACCTGGCCTGGAGCCAGGTCTTGAGCACGAAGAGGTTCATAGTGCCCCTTTCGGTGTGAGCCGGAGCCCAATCCGGCGACCGGAGCCCAGTTCCGGCTGAGAGGTTCATCGGCACGTCTCCCCACGCATCTTGAGCACTCTCCGTGGTCAGAAGCCGGCACCTACGCTGCGCCGGTGCTGCTCGTCGGCCTCACGGGCGGGATCGGCTCGGGCAAGTCCACGGCCGCGGCGCTGCTGGCGGCCAGGGGAGCCGTGATCGTCGACGCCGACGCCGTCGCCCGGGCCGTGGTCGAGCCCGGGACGCCGGCGCTCGCGGCCCTGGTCGAGCGGTTCGGGGAGGGCATCCTCGATGCCGACGGGGCTCTCGACCGCCCGGCCCTCGCCGCGGCGGCGTTCGCGGACGACGCCTCGCGCGAGGCTCTCGAGGCGATCACCCACCCGGCGATCAACGAGGAGTTCCTCGCGCGGGTGCAGGCGGCGCCGCCCGACGCGATCGTCGTCTGCGACGTGCCGCTGCTCGCCGAGTCGAAGCAGGCCCAATCCCGCGGCTACCCGGTCGTCGTGGTCGTGGAGGCCCCGCTCGCGGTGCGGCTGGAGCGGCTCGCGGCGCGTGGCGTCCCTCGCGACGACGCGGAGCGGCGCATGGCCGCGCAGGCGAGCGACGAGGAGCGTCGGCAGCTCGCGACGCACGTCATCGACAACTCGGGCGATCTGTCAGCGCTGGAGCGCCACGTCGACGACCTCTGGGGCGAGCTGGTGCGGATCCGTGCCGACCAGGAGCGCGCGCCGAGCGGGTAGGGCTGTCACACCGACGCGCCACAATGTGCCGGTGCCGCCCTTCGAGCTCGTCTCCGACTTCGCGCCTGCCGGCGACCAGCCGAAGGCGATCGCAGAGCTCGCCGAAGGCATCGGCGCGGGTGACCGTTACCAGACGCTGCTCGGCATCACCGGCTCGGGGAAGTCCTTCACGGTCGCCGGGGTGATCGAGGCGGTCCAGCGACCGACCATCGTGCTCGCGCCGAACAAGAGCCTGGCGGCGCAGCTCGCGAGCGAGTTCCGCGAGCTCTTCCCGAAGAACCGCGTCGAGTACTTCGTCTCCTACTACGACTACTACCAGCCGGAGGCGTACCTGCCGTCGACCGACACGTACATCGAGAAGGACTCGTCGATCAACGACGAGATCGACCGGCTCCGGCACTCGGCGACGAGCGCGATCATGAGCCGCCGCGACGTGATCGTCGTCGCCTCGGTGTCCGCCATCTACGGCCTCGGCGCTCCCGACGAGTACGAGCGCCAGTGCCTCATCGTCGACCGCGGCGAGGAGCGCGAGCAGCGCTCGATCCTCGCCCGCCTGGTCGAGCTCGCATACGAGCGCAACGACGTCGCGTTCACGCGCAACAAGTTCCGCGTGCGGGGCGACACGATCGAGGTGTTCCCCGCCTACGAGGAGCACGCGGTGCGGCTCCAGCTGTTCGGAGACGAGATCGAGCGCATCGTCTCCGTCGACCCGATGACGGGCGAGATCGCGGGCGACCTGGATCGACTCGTCCTGTTCCCGGCGTCGCACTACGTCACGTCGGCGCACAGGATGGCGAAGGCGATCCGAGGCATCGAGGAGGAGCTCGCCCAGCGCCTCGCCGAGCTCGAGCGCGCCGACAAGCTGCTGGAGGCGCAGCGCCTGCGGATGCGCACCGCCTACGACCTCGAGATGCTGCGCGAGGTCGGCTCGTGCGCAGGGATCGAGAACTACTCGCGCCATCTCGACGGGCGCGCACCGGGGGAGATGCCGTACACCTTGCTCGACTACTTCCCCGACGACTACGTCGTGGTCCTCGACGAGTCGCACGTGACGGTGCCGCAGCTCCACGGGCAGTACGAGGGAGACCGCTCGCGCAAGGAGACGCTCGTCGAGCACGGCTTCCGCCTCCCGTCGGCCCTCGACAACCGGCCCCTCACCTTCGACGAGTTCGTCGACAAGGTGCGCCAGGTCGTCTTCATGTCGGCCACTCCGAGCGCGTACGAGATCGAGACCTCCGCGCGCGTCGTCGAGCAGATCGTGCGGCCGACCGGGCTCGTCGACCCCGAGGTGGTGGTCAAGCCGACCAAGGGCCAGATCGACGACCTCGTGGCGGAGATCCGCGTGCGGGAGGAGCGCGAGCAGCGGGTCCTCGTGACGACCCTCACGAAGAAGATGGCCGAGGACCTCACCGACTACCTCGTCGAGCTCGGCGTGCGGGTGCGGTACCTCCACAGCGAGGTCGACACGCTGCAGCGGGTCGAGATCCTGCGCGCGCTCCGCCTCGGCGAGTTCGACGTGCTCGTCGGCATCAACCTGCTCCGGGAGGGCCTCGACCTCCCCGAGGTCTCGCTCGTCGCCATCCTCGACGCCGACAAGGAGGGGTTCCTCCGATCCGAGACGTCGCTGATCCAGATGATCGGGCGGGCCGCGCGCAACGTCGACGGTCAGGTCATCATGTACGCGGACTCGGTCACCGACTCGATGCGCAACGCGCTCTCGGAGACCAACCGCCGCCGGCATGCGCAGCTCGCCTACAACGCTGAGCACGGCATCGACCCGCAGACCGTCCGCAAGAACGTCACCGACATCCTCGAGATGGTGAGGGCCCGGGACGGCGGCGACGAGGCCGGGCGTCCGCGCTCGCGGGGTCGAGGACGCGGGCGCGTCGCCGCCCGGTCGGCGGTCTTCGACCTGAGCGGCGTGCCACCCGACGAGCTCGGGCGGTTGATCCAGACCCTGCAGGAGGAGATGCACGAGGCCGCCAAGGACCTCCGCTTCGAGGAGGCGGCACGGCTGCGCGACGAGATCGCCGAGCTCAAGCGCGAGCTGCGCGCGGTCGTGTAGGCGCGGTGCGCGCGACCTTCGAACATCCGTTCGACTCGGGGCTCCGCTAGGTACGCTGGCTGCGTGGCGGCGTCGACGGGCGATCAGAGCACCGCCCCGACGATCACGATCCGGGGCGCACGGGAGCACAACCTCAAGAACGTCGACCTCGAGCTGCCCCGCGACCGGCTCATCGTGTTCACCGGGATCTCCGGCTCGGGCAAGTCCTCGCTGGCGTTCGACACCATCTATGCCGAGGGCCAGCGGCGCTACGTCGAGTCGCTCTCCGCGTACGCGCGCCAGTTCCTCGGGCAGATGGACAAGCCCGACGTCGACTTCATCGAGGGCCTGTCGCCGGCGATCTCGATCGATCAGAAGTCCGCGTCGCGCAACCCCCGATCGACGGTCGGGACGATCACCGAGGTCTACGACTACCTCCGTCTCCTCTACGCGCGCATCGGCGTGCCGCACTGCCCCGAATGCGGCCGCGTCATCACCCGTCAGACCCCGCAGCAGATCGTCGATCGCGTCCTCGAGCTCCCCGAAGGCACGCGGTTCCAGGTGCTCGCACCGGTCGTGCGGGGGCGCAAAGGTGAGTACGACCGGCTGCTCAAGGAGCTGGCCTCGCAGGGCTTCACCCGCGCGCGCATCGACGGTGACCTCCACGAGCTCACCGACAAGGTTCCGCTCGCACGGTACGAGCAGCACACGATCGAGGTCGTCGTCGACCGCCTCGTGCGGCGCGACGGGATCGAGCGTCGGCTCACCGACTCCCTCGAGACGGCCTTGCGGATCGCGGAGGGCGTCGCGGAGGTCGAGATCGTCCCGAAGGAGACGATCGCCGAGCCGCCCGAGACGCTGACGTTCTCGGAGCACCTCGCCTGCAGCCACTGCGGGCTGTCGTTCGAGGAGCTCGCGCCCCGCAACTTCTCGTTCAACTCGCCGTACGGCGCGTGCGAGCGATGTGACGGGCTCGGGACGCGCTTCGAGGTCGATCCCGAGCTCGTCGTCCCGGACGAGGACCTGAGCCTCGCCGACGGCGCCATCGCGCCGTGGACGGGGTTCAGGAGCCGGTACTTCGACCGCGTGCTCGAGGCGGTCGCCGACGAGTACGGCTTCAGCACCGAGACGCCGTGGAAGCGACTCGGGAAGCGTGCGCGCAACGCGATCCTCACGGGGACCGGGGACCGCGCGGTCCACGTCCGGTACCGAAACCGGTACGGACGTCAGCGCTCGTACCACACCGCGTTCGAGGGCGTGATCCCGTGGCTCGAGCGGCGCCACGCCGACTCGGAGAGCGATCGCGCGCGCGAGCTCATCGAGGGGTACATGCGCGAGGTGCCGTGTCCGGCCTGTGGCGGCGCGCGGCTCCGTCCGGCGTCGCTGGCCGTCACGGTCGGCGGCATGAACATCTACGAGCTCGGCGAGCTGTCGATCTCGAAGGCGGCCGACTTCCTCGGCGCGCTCGAGCTCTCGGAGCGTGACCGGCTGATCGCGGAGGCGGTGCTCAAGGAGGTCAACGAGCGGCTGCGCTTCCTCCTCGACGTCGGTCTCGACTACCTCAGCCTCAACCGCTCGTCGGGCACGCTGGCCGGCGGCGAGGCGCAGCGCATCCGCCTCGCGTCCCAGATCGGGAGCGGCCTCGTCGGCGTGCTGTACGTCCTCGACGAGCCGTCCATCGGGCTCCACCAACGCGACAACCAGCGGCTCATCGACACGCTGGTGCGGCTGCGCGACCTCGGGAACACGGTCATCGTCGTCGAGCACGACGAGGAGACGATCCGCGTCGCCGATCACGTCGTCGACATCGGCCCCGGCGCGGGTGAGCACGGAGGCGAGATCGTCGTCTCCGGGCGCCTCTCGGACGTCATCGCCGACCCACGGTCGGTGACGGGGCAGTACCTCGCGCGGGTGCGGACCATCCACGTCCCCGAGCGCCGGCGACCGCCGGGCGACGCGTGGCTCGTCGTGCGCGGCGCGCGTGAGCACAACCTCGACACGGTCGACGTCGGGTTCCCGCTCGGTTGCTTCATCTCCGTCACCGGCGTGAGCGGCAGCGGGAAGTCGACGCTCGTGAACGACATCCTCTATCGGGCGCTCATGCAGCGCGTCTACAAGTCGAAGGTCGTACCCGGGCGTCACAAGACCGTCGAGGGTGCCGAGCACCTCGACAAGGTGATCAACATCGACCAGTCGCCGATCGGGCGGACACCACGCTCGAACCCGGCGACGTACTCGGGCGTCTTCGACAAGATCCGCTCGCTCTTCGCCGCGACGCAGGAGGCGAAGGTCCGGGGCTACCTGCCGGGCCGGTTCTCGTTCAACGTGAAGGGCGGGCGCTGCGAAGCGTGCGCGGGTGACGGGACGATCAAGATCGAGATGCACTTCCTGCCCGACGTCTATGTGCCGTGCGAGGTGTGCAAGGGCGCGCGCTACAACCGCGACACGCTCGACATCACGTTCAAGGGCAAGAGCATCGCGGACGTCCTCGACCTCTCCATCGAGGAGGCGTGCGACTTCTTCGAGAACCAGCCGACGATCGCGCGCCACCTGCGCACGTTGCTCGACGTCGGGCTCGGGTACGTCCGTCTCGGCCAGCCCGCGCCCACGTTGTCGGGCGGTGAAGCGCAGCGCGTGAAGCTCGCGTCCGAGCTCGGCAAGCGCGCGACCGGCCGCACCATCTACATCCTCGACGAGCCGACGACCGGGTTGCACTTCGAGGACGTGCGCCGCCTCCTCGGCGTGCTGCAGCGACTCGTCGACACGGGCAACACCGTCCTCGTGATCGAGCACAACCTCGACGTGGTGAAGTCGGCAGACTGGCTGATCGACCTGGGCCCGGAGGGGGGTGACCGCGGTGGCCGGGTGATCGCGGAAGGTCCGCCGGAGCACGTGGCCAAGACCGCGGACAGCCACACCGGGCGCTCCCTGGCGCCGCTCCTGCGCCAGCAGTGAGCGAACGGCCGCGGGCCGGGTACCCCGGGCCGCAGTGAGCGAGCCGGTGGAGATGAGCGAACGGCCGCGGGCTGGGTACCCCGGGCCGCAGTGAGCGAGCCGGTGGAGCGGAGCGGCGATCCCTGGGAGACCCACGCCGGCTGGTGGCAGCAGCACTTCACCGACGGCGCCGATCCCGAGTACGAGGAGCAGATCCTCCCGCTCGCGGAGCACCACCTGGCGGGCGCGGCGCGGGTGCTCGACGTGGGCTGCGGTGAGGGCCAGCTCGCGCGGCGGATCGCCGCGCTCTGGGGCGCGCCGCTGGTGACCGGAATCGACCCGACGGAAGGCCAGGTCGCGACCGCGGTCGCGCGCGGTGGAAGCGTGCGGTACGCCCGAGCGTCCGCGGAGGGCCTGCCCTTCCCCGCCTCCTCCTTCGACGCCGCCGTCATCTGCCTGACGCTCGAGCATCTCGACCCGTTCGAGCCCGCGGTCCACGAGATCTCACGGGTCCTCGAGCCCGGGGGCCGGTTCGTGTGCTTCCTCAACCACCCGCTGCTCCAGGCGCCCGACAGCGGGTGGATCGACGACCAGGTCCTGGAGGAGCAGTACTGGCGCGTGGGCCCCTATCTCCCGGACGACGTAGCCATGGAGGAGGTCGCCCCGGGCATCAGGTTGCCCTTCATGCACCGCCCGCTGAGCCGATACATCAACGTGATGGCCGACTGCGGGCTCCTGGTCGAGCACATGGACGAGCCGCCGCCCCCGCCGGGCTTCCTGGCCCTGGCGCCGGAGTACGGCGACGCGGCGAGCATCCCGCGGCTCCTCGTCCTGAGCGCCCGCAAGCAGAGGTGACCACGACCGCGACGCGGCCGGCTCCTGCCGCGGCGGCGACCGTCGCGATCGGGTCCACCGGCACGGAGCGGCGCGCCTGGGTGCGACCGCTCCTCGCAGTCATCGCGCTGCTCGCGATGTACGGCGCGCTGTCGCTGCTCGACGACCCGCGGGGCACGCTCGGGACCGACACCGGCGGCAAGCTCGCCACGGTGCGCGCGATGGACGACCGGGGCGCGCTCGATCCGGACATCGGGTACTGGGCCGAAGACCGGGATCCCCGAGGGACGTTGCACCCGCTCTGGTACACGCGGCACCTCGGTGACCGCTGGGTGAACGTGACGACGCTTCCGATGCCGTACGCCGCGGTGCCGCTGTACCACCTCGGCGGCGAACGGGCGGTGGTGCTCCTGCCGATGCTCGGTGCACTGCTCGCGGCGCTCGCGGCGCGCGCGATCGCGCGCCGCGTCTCGGGGGAGCGTGCCGGATGGCCGGCGTTCTGGGCCATCGGTCTCGCGACGCCGGTGCTCGTGTACGCGCTCGACTTCTGGGAGCACGCGATCGGGCTCGCGGCGATGCTCTGGGCGCTCCTGCTCGTCTTGGACGTCGTCGACGGACGCGGCGGCGTGCGCGCGGCTGCCGGCGCGGGTGCGCTCATCGGGTTCGCGGCAACGATGAGGACCGAGGCCTTGGTGTACGGCGCGATCGCGGTGATCGTTGCCGGCGCGATCCTGTGGCGGCAGCGCGCGCCGTGGCGCTCCGTCGTCTCCCGCGCGGCCGCCGCGGGCGCCGCGTTCCTCAC
>DATBSK010000085.1:0-8201 GCA_036559825.1 Acidimicrobiia bacterium
AGGGGCGGGACCTCGCGTTCCGGGCCGCTCGCCGGTGCGAGACCACCCCCTCGCACCCAGAGGAGCTCGCGTGCGACCACGATGCCGCCACGGCCTCGGTACGTCGCGAGCATCGTCTCGAGATGGTCGGGCAGCCAGACGTCGTCGGCGTCGAGCAGCGCTATCAGTCGCGTGCGGCAGTGCTGTTGGGCGGTCACGCGAGCTGCGGGATGACCGCGGTTCTCCGGATGCGTGACGATCTCCATCGGCAGGCGCGCCATCCACGATCGGGCAACGTCAGCAGTGCCGTCGGTCGATGCGTCATCGAGCACGAGCACCCGACCTGGGGCGACGGTCTGCGCAGCAATCGAAGCGAGCGTCGCGCCGAGCGTGTCAGCGGCGTTGTACGCGCAGGTCATCACGGTGACGTCCACACCCGTGACTTCGTCGAACGGCCTGTCAGGCGACATCGCGCTGGGCGATCTCGTCGTAGAGCTGCTCGTACGTGCGCGTCATGGTCTCGACCGAGAACCGCTCGATCGCGTCACGCCGGCCCGCCGCCCCCATCCGCTGCCGGAGGTCCGGGTCCGCGAGCAGGAGCGTGAGCGCTCCGGCGAGCGCATCCGGATCGTCGGGCGGCACGAGCGCACCGGTGACGCCGTCGGTGACCGCCTCGGGCACGCTTCCGACGGCGCTCGCGACGACCGGACGTGAGGCGAGCATCGCCTCGACGATGACCAGGGGGAACGCTTCCGCGCGCGACGGCACCGCGAGGACGTCGAACGCCGCGATGTAGGGCCGAGGCGCGTCGAACCAACCGAGCCACTGGACGCGGTCCTCCACACCGAGATCGCGAGCAAGCGCCCGCAGACGCTCCTCCTCGGGGCCCCGACCGACCACCGCGACCTGCGTCTGGGGGAGGTCGGCAAGGGCGTGCAGGAGGACGTCGATCCCCTTCCGTCTCGTCAGGTGCGCCGCCACGACGCCCACCGTCGTACCGGCACCCGGGATGGGGGCGGGGGACACCGTGACGTCCGGCAGCCCGTTGTAGATCGTTCGCACCGTGCCGGGGGGCAGGCGGAGGTCCCGCTCGACATCACGCGCGACGCGCGAGCCGACGGCGATGTGAGCTGCAAGAAACCGGAGCGCGCGTCGCTTCGCGGCACGGTCGCGCCAGGTCGCCCGGATCGGCTCGAGATGCTCGACAGCGATCGGGGCGATGCCGCGCACCGTCCCGGCCGCGATGATCGGCCAGAAGCAGGCCGTCTGGAACGTCATCACCGCGTGGAACACGCCGGGCGCGAGCGATCGCAGCACCCGACGATGCGCGGGGAAGGCGGAGAGCTCGCGCTTCGACCGCAGGGGTGGCACGACGACCGCTCTCGAGCCGGGCCGGCGACCGGCGAGGTACTCGACGACCTCCGCGGACGGACCCATCGCGCAGACCTCGATGTCCGCGCGCAGGTTCTCCACGAGATGGCCGGTGACGATCTCGGCGCCGCCGATGATCTCGGTCTCGACGTAGACGACGAGGCGCATGACGTCAGACTTCGTACCCCTGCGCTGCCGACACCGTCGGTAGTGTACGGGCGCGTGGTGCGTGTCACCGTGATCATCCCGACGTTCAACCGCGCCGAGTATCTCCGAGAAGCGATCGACAGCGCCGCGGCACAGGACGACGTGTCCATCGTCGTCGCGGACAACGCATCGAACGATGCGACCCCCTCGGTCGTCGACGCGGCGGTCGCGAAGTTCGGCACCGATCGCCTGCGGTACGTGCGCCGCGCGTCGAACATCGGTTGGCATGCGAACTTCAACGAATCGCTGGCCGAGGTCGAGAGCGAGTTCGCGTTGGTGCTCGGTGACGACGACCGCCTCCTGCCCGGTGCGATGCGGCGAGCGATCGACGCCCTCGACCGGTCACCCACCGCAGGGATGGCCCACGCCGCGTTCGAGACGATCGACGCGGACGGGCAGATCGTCGAGACGGCCACCGACTGGACCAAGGGTCTCACGGAGGACACCCTCGAGCCCGGGGCCGTGTTCATCGAGCGCACGATGCCCTGGCCGACGCGGGTCTTCGCCCACTCTGTCGTGATGCGACGGGCCGCGTTCCAGGTGCCCATGTGGGACCCCGCCGACGGCGCCGTCGCTGACTACGTCCTCTGGATGCGCATCGCGCTCCATTGGGACGTCGAGTACCTCGCCACGCCCGCTGCGCAACGCAGGGTCCATCCGGCGACGCTCTCGAAGGACTTCGGCGCGATCGAGGGGAGCGACTACCTCATCACACCCGATGCCATCGAGGTCCTGCGCGCGGCGAAGCTGCACTTCGTCGACCGCCACCTCGGCGAGCTCCGCGACCCGGGAGCGCTGCGGCGCGCCGCGCGAAGGGGCGCGCGGCGAGACCTCGCGGTGTTCGTCCGTGGCGTCGCCGGTCATTCCCGGCGCGGTGGCCTGCGCGCTCTGGCCCGGGCCGTGCGCGTGCAACCGACGACGCTGCTCGATCCGATCGCCTGGCGCGGCCTGGCGAAGATCGCGCTCGGCCCGCGCGCCTCGGCACGGCTCGGGCGCGCACGCGGCGCCCGCTGACGACGCGTCAAGGTCGCGGTCTCACCAGACCTTCCATGGCGCGGCGCCCGAGCGCCACAGGTCCTCGAGGATCTCCTTCTCCCAGAGGGTGTCCATCGGCTGCCAGAACCCGCGGTGCTCGTAGGCCGAGAGCTGGCCCCGCTCGGCGAGCGGCACCAGGACCTCCGTCTCCCAGCGATCCGCGTCGCCTGTGATCAGCTCGAGCGCCTCGGGCTCGACGACGAAGTAGCCACCGTTGATCGGGGTTACGTGCGAGGGGCGCTTCTCGAACATCGCCGTGACCCGAGGGCCGTCGAGCTCCAGCATCCCGAAGCGGGCCGGCGGCAGCACCGCGGTCATCGTCACGAGGCGCCCCTGCTCGCGATGGAAGCGGATGACCTCGTTGATGTCGACGTCGGCCACACCGTCGCCATAGGTGAGGCAGAACGTCTCGCCCGGGGTGAGATACGGGACGATCCGGCGGACACGGCCCGCCGTCATCGTGTCGTCACCGGTGTCCGCGACCGTGACCTTCCAATGCACCGACGATGCGCCGTGGAACTCGAGCGATCCCTCCTCGAGGTCGAACGTGACGTCGGAGCTGTGGAGCGACAGGTTGGCGAAGTACTCCTTGAACTGATAGCCGCGGTACCCGGTGCAGATGACGAAGTCTTCGATGCCGTAGTGCGCGTAGATGTTCATGATGTGCCAGATGATCGGCCGTCCGCCGACCTCGACGAGCGGCTTCGGACGCGCGACCGTCTCTTCGGAGAGGCGTGAGCCGCGTCCGCCGGCGAGGATCACGGCGCGCACGCAAGAACTCTACTCAGGCACCTGCGCGCCGATGCCGATGGCAGTGCTGCTGGGTCTGCGATCTGAGAGGTGTCGGACCGTACAGTGGACGCGTTGCGGGTCCTGCTCACGGGTCACGAGGGCTACTTGGGAGCGGTCGTCGCGCGAGTACTGCGCGAGGCCGGGCACGAGGTGGTCGGGCTGGACACGGGCTACTTCGTGGGCTGCGACCTCGGTCCCGCGTCCGAAGCCGTGGACACTGTCGCCGTCGATGTTCGTGACGTCGCACCGGCGCAGCTGGAGGGCATCGACGCCGTCGTGCACCTCGCCGGGCTGTCGAACGACCCGCTCGGCAGCCTTGCGCCCGAGCTGACGCACGCGATCAACGTCAATGGCTCCGCGCGCCTCGCGACCGCGGCGCGCGATGCGGGCGTGCGCCGGTTCGTCTTCTCGTCGTCGTGCAGCATCTACGGCGCGAGCGGCGCCGACGATCTCGTCGGCGAGCTCGCCCCGCTGCGGCCCGTCACGCCGTACGCCGAGTCGAAGGTGGTCGTGGAGGAGCTCCTTCACGACCTCTCGCGTGACGACTTCTGCACGGTCTCCCTCCGGAACGCGACCGTCTACGGCTACTCCCCACGCCTCCGCACCGACCTGGTCGTGAACGACCTCGTCGCAACGGCGCTGCTCGAGGGGCGAGTGCGCGTGTTGAGCGACGGCACACCCTGGCGACCGGTCGTCCACGCCGAGGATCTCGCACGGGTTGTGCGCGGAACGCTCGAGGCGCCCGTTCCTGCCGTCAATGGGGAAGCGATCAACGTCGGGAGGTCGGAGGCGAACCACCAGGTGCGTGACCTCGCGGAGATCGTCGGCGGCGAGCTCGGGGTCAGAATCGAGATCACGGGCGAGCGCGGCCCGGATCCACGCTCGTACCGCGTCGACTTCTCGAAGCTCGAGACGCTGCTTCCGGACGTCGTGCTCACCTGGGACGTGGCCGCGGGGGTTCGCGAGCTCGCCGACGCCTACCGGGCGTTCGGGCTCACGCTCGACTCTTCGCGCTCGGTCTTCAACCGCGTCGCCCGGCTCACCGAGCTCCGCGAGGTGGGTGCGCTCGACGCCGACCTCCGGTGGTCGGATCGGCACGCGGTCCGCCGATGACAGCGCGAGCCCGCTGCTGCCGGAACTGCGGTGCGGTCGTCGAGCACGTCGTGCTCGACCTGGGCGAGCAGCCGCTCTCGAACAGCTACGTCGATCCGGCAGCGCTCCACGTCCCCGAGCCGCACTACCCGCTGGCGATCGGGTTGTGCACGGCTTGCTGGCTGGTGCAGCTCCTCGACGACGTCGACCCGGCGATGATCTTCACCGATCAGTACGCGTACTTCTCCTCGGTCTCGGAGTCATGGGTCGCGCACGCGCACGCGTACGCCGCCGAGATGACGGAGCGCCTGCGCCTCAACGACGACAGCTTCGTGGTCGAGATCGCGAGCAACGACGGCTATCTCCTCGGCGCCTTCGTCGATCGCGGCATCGGCGTCCTCGGGATCGAGCCGAGCGCGAACACCGCTGCCGCCGCCGAGGCGCGCGGCGTGCCGACGAGAGTCGAGTTCTTCGGCTCTGCGCTCGCGACGTCCCTGCGTGCCGACGGGGTTCGCCCCGAGCTGGTCGTCGGCAACAACGTGCTGGCCCACGTACGTGACCTCGACGACTTCGTCCGCGGACTCGCGATCCTCGTCGGCGACGGCCTCCTCACGATGGAGTTCCCGCACCTCCTCAGGCTCGTCGAGGGCCTCGCGTTCGACACCATCTACCACGAGCACTACTCGTACTTCTCGCTCCTGACCGCACGCGACGTGTTCGAACGGCGCGGTCTCGACGTCGTCGATGTCGAGGAGCTGCCGACGCATGGTGGGTCGCTGCGCGTCCACGTGCGGACGCGCGGGCGCACAGATGTGAGCGACCGCGTTCATCGCCTCGTGGAGCAGGAGCGCGCTGCAGGCCTCGACACGACGACGGCCTACGACGCCTTCGCGTCTGACGTCGAGCGCATCCGCGAGGAGCTCCCACTGTTCCTGCGGGCGGCGCGCGCTGACGATCGCCTCGTCGTCGGGTACGGCGCGCCCGCGAAGGGCAACACACTGCTCAACTCGTGCGGCGTGACGTCGGAGCTCCTGCCGTTCACCGTCGACCGATCGCCGGTCAAGCAGGGGATGCTGCTGCCGGGGAGCCACGTCCCCATCGAGTCGCCCGAGCGGCTCCTCGAGCGCCGGCCGGACTACGTCCTCGTGCTGCCGTGGAACCTCGTCGACGAGATCACCGAGCAGATGCGAGCTGTCCGGGAATGGGGTGGTCAGTTCGTGGTGCCGATCCCGCGGCCCCACGTGGTCGTGTGACGATGCCCGAGCGTCCACTGATCCCGATCGCGGGGCCGTGGATCACCGATCGGGAGGTCGCGGCGGTCGCCGAGGCCGCCCGTGGGTCGTGGTACGGCCACGCGTACGACGTCATCACGACGTTCGAGACAGACTTCGCCCGCTACGTCGATCGGCGACACGCGATCGCCTTGCCGTCGTGCACCGCAGGCATCCACCTCGGTCTCGCGGCGCTCGGCGTCGGGCCGGGCGACGAGGTGGTCGTTCCCGAGTCGACGTGGATCGCGACATCCGCGCCAGCGAGTCACCTCGGTGCAACGCCCCGCTTCGTCGACGTCGACCCGGTGACGTGGTGCATCGACGTCGACCGCTGCTCCGACGCGATCACGCCGCGGACGAAGGCTGTCGTGGCGGTGGATCTGTACGGCGGCATGCCGGCGATGGACGCGCTCGTCGCCCTTTGCGAGGAGCATGGCGTCGCGCTCGTCGAGGACGCCGCCGAGGCAGTGGGCTCGACGTTCGACGGGCGGCGTGCGGGGGGCTTCGGCACGGCGTCTGTGTTCAGCTTCCACGGCACCAAGACGCTGACGACCCACGAGGGCGGGATGGTCCTCACGGACGACGACGAGCTCGTCGACCGCATGCTCCTCTTGCGGGACCAGGGCCGCGCGCCGGGGGCGGGCGGCGACTTCTGGAACCTCGAGCTCGGCTACAAGTACCGCATGAGCGCCATGCAGGCGGCGATGGGCGTCGTGCAGCTCGAACGGGTGGAGGAGCTCGTCGGACGCAAGCGCGACCTGTTCGGCTGGTACCGGGACCGCCTCGGCGAGGTGGAGGGGCTGACTCTCAACGCCGAACCTGACCGCGTGCAGAACTCGTACTGGATGACGACCGTGGTCCTCGACGAGTCCTTCGGCCTCACGAAGGACGACGTCATCGCCGGTCTCCGTGCGTCGCACGTCGTCGCCCGGCCGTTCTTCCACCCGCTGAGCTCGCTCCCGGCGTATGCCGGCTTTCCCGGCACCGACGACGCGGCGCGCCGGCGGCCGGTGAGCTACCGCCTCGGGCGGTTCGGCGTGAACCTCCCGTCGGCCCTCAACCTGACCGAGGACGACGTCGACCGGGTCTGCGCGGCCGTGCTCGACGTCCTCGGTCGCTCGGAGAGACCATGAACGAACCGACGCCGCTCGGCGTCTTCGACGATCCGCGGTATGCCGGGCTCGCCGCGTCGCTCGCACCGTCGTACCGGGACGCGGAGCCGTTCCCGCACGTCGTCATCGACGACTTCCTGCCGGTCGAGCTCGCGCGGGGTGTCTCCTGGGCGTTCCCCGCTCGTGATGATCTCGAGTGGGTCGAGCGCGACAACGTGAACAATCGCCGCCGCTTCCAGGACGACGAGACCAAGATCCCTCCGCTCCTGCGGGAGATGCTCCGCGAGCTCAACTCGCGCCAGTTCGTGCTCTTCGTCGAGACGCTCACCGGTCTCGACAACCTGATCCCGGACCCGTACTTCATGGCTGGCGGTGTCCACGTGAGCGAGCGCGGTGACTTTCTGAACATCCATGCGGACTACAACTGGCACCACAAGCTGCAGGCCCACCGCAGGTGCAACGCACTTCTGTACCTCAGCGAGGAATGGCGCGAGGAGTGGGGAGGAGCGACGGAGCTCTGGGCGCGCGACATGTCGCGGCGGGTCGTCGAGGTGTGGCCGAAGTTCAACCGGCTGCTGTTGTTCAACACCTCGGAGGACTCCAATCACGGAGCGCCGGTTCCGAACGCGTGCCCGCCCGGTGTGCTCCGGAAGGTCTTGAACCTCTACTACTACACGACGCACCGGGACGACGAGCACGCCGAAGCGCTCCCGCACTTCACCCTCTACAGGACGGAGGCCTCACCCGCGTCCGTGGCGATCGGCGAGGCATACCGGGAGTCGGGCACGCGCGCCTGACCGTCTGTCCGCTCGGGGGCGAGCCCGTACACTGCGGGGGACCCCGGGAGAGCAGGAGGCAACGTGTCGAGCGACGCCCGCCACGCCCTCGAGTCAGCAGACCCGACGACCGCCGACATCGTCCGCCGCGAGCTCGAGCGTCAGAACACGACCATCCAGCTCATCGCCTCGGAGAACTTCGCGCCCCCGGCGGTGCTCGAGGCACAGGGCTCGGTGCTCACGAACAAGTACTCCGAGGGCTACCCGGCGAAGCGTTACTACGGCGGGAACTTCGTGATCGACGAGGTGGAGGAGCTCGCTCGCCGGCGCGCGTGCGAGCTCTTCGGCGCCGACCATGCGAACGTGCAGCCGCACTCGGGTGCGAGCGCCAACATGGCCGCGTACCTCGCGCTGCTCCAGCCCGGCGACACCGTGATGGGCATGCGCCTCGACCAGGGCGGGCACCTCACGCACGGCTCGCCCGTGAACTTCAGCGGGCGCTGGTACCACTTCGTCGCCTACGGCGTCGACGACGAGAGCGAGGTCCTCGACTACGACGTCGTCGC
>DATBSK010000086.1:0-20830 GCA_036559825.1 Acidimicrobiia bacterium
ACGAAGAGACGGTCAAGCCGCTCGAGCTGTTCTTCGACCTGGTGTTCGTGCTGGGGTTCACCCAGTGCACCGCGCTCATGTCGGCCGAGCCGACGTGGGAGGGCATCGCGCGCGGCGTGCTCGTGCTGGCGGTCCTGTGGTGGGCCTGGGTCGGCTACGCCTGGCTCACGAGCGTGATCGACCCCGAGGAGGGAGCGGTCCGGGTCGCGATCTTCGGCGCGATGGCCGCGTTGCTCATCGTCGCGCTCTGCGTGCCCGAGGCGTTCGGCGATCGAGCGCTCGCGTTCGCGATCGCGTACGGCGTCGTGCGCGCCGGTCACATCGCCCTCTTCGTGCTCGCGAGCCGTGACGATCCTGACCTGCGCCGCTCTGTCTGGGGTCTCGCGGCCAGCTCGGCGATCGCCGTCGGGCTCCTGATCGGTGCGTCGTTCCTCGACGGGGTGGCACAGGGGTCGCTGTGGGTCGCCGCGATCGCGCTCGACTGGGGCGGCCCCGCGCTCATCGGCGTGGGCGGATGGCGGCTCGTGCCGCGCCACTTCGCCGAGCGGCACAACCTGGTGATCATCCTGGCGCTGGGCGAGTCGATCATCGCCCTCGGGGCCGGCGCCGAGGTCGCGCTCACAGCCGGCGTGATCACGGCCGCGGTGCTCGGCATTGGGCTGGCGGCGGCACTGTGGTGGATCTACTTCGATGTCGTCGCTCTCATCACAGAGCGGCGCCTCTCGCAGGCCTCCGAGGGGCGCGAGCGCAACGCCCTCGCTCGGGACTCGTACTCGTACCTGCACTTCCCGATGGTGGCCGGCATCATCCTCGCCGCCTTCGGTCTCGAGGCCGTGCTGGCACATGTCGACGATGCTCTCGACGTCGAGCGGGCGTTCGCGCTCCTGGGTGGCGTTGCGATCTACCTGCTCGCGCACGTCGCGCTGCGGCTGCGCAACGCGCACACGATGAACTGGCAGCGCTTCACGCTCGCGGTGGTGCTCCTGGCGCTGATCCCACTCGCGCTCGAGGTCTCCGCGCTGGCGACGCTCGTCGGCGTCGACGTGCTGCTCTGGCTCATGATCTCGTACGAGACGGCGCGGTACGACGAACGGCGCTACCGCCTACGCCACGGGCTCGATATCGAGCTGCCCGAAGCGCGCTGAGGCGATCAGTCCCGGACGAGGTTTGCCAGAACGGCTTGCAACCGGGGCGTCGACTTCAGCGCGTCCCGGAGCTGGGCGATGTCGTCCTCGGTGGCGAGCATCGGGTGCCGCCGGAACGCGCCCGCCGGCGTGTACGAGCAGAAGCGCACCATCACGTAGCCCGCATGCCCCTCGTCCTGGAACTCGAGGAGCTGCAACGTAGGCTCGGAGTGCTCACGGGTTGCCGACGCCT
Source organism: Acidimicrobiia bacterium (assembly GCA_036559825.1). GTDB lineage: Bacteria > Actinomycetota > Acidimicrobiia > IMCC26256 > PALSA-555 > DATBSK01. The sequence goes on from DATBSK010000086.1 coordinate 1,378, forward strand.
CCTCGACGATCTGCCCGGTTCCCCAGGGGTACTTGAACGGTCTCGGGATCTTCCTCGCCATGCGCGCACTGTACGCATCGCAGCGCGTCACGGCGCGGCCGGGAGCGACACCTCCAGACGCGCGCCGCCGATCGGCGCGTCCGCGGCGTGCACCCATCCGTCGTGCGCGGCGACGATCGCGGCGACGATCGCGAGGCCGAGCCCGGTGCCGCCCACCTCGCGGCTGCGCGCATCGTCGAGGCGCGCGAAGCGCTCGAAGACCTGCGACCGCGCCTCGGCAGGGATGCCCGGGCCGTCATCGTCGACGCACAGCACGACGTGACCATCCTGCTCTTCCAGCGAGAGCGCGACGGCCGACCGCGCGTGGCGCGCTGCGTTGTCACCGAGGTTTCGCAGCATGTGACGCAGCTGCTCGCGGTCGCCGACGACCTGGCCCGCAGACACGCCGGCGGTGTCGACGCGCATACCCTGGCTCCCGCGCAGGCGCGTCGCCTCCTCGAGCACGAGATCGTCGAGATCGACCGGCGCGTGCGGAGGACGTGCACGGTGCTCGTCGGCGCGGGCGAGCCAGAGCAGGTCGTCGACGAGACGCTCCAGCCGAAGGTCCTCGGCGAGCACCGTGCCGGCGAGCTCGTCCACCGTCGTGTCACGCGGGTGTGCGCGCGCGACCTCGGCATGCTGACGGATGGTCGCGACCGGGCTGCGCAGCTCGTGCGAGGCGTCGGACACGAACCGCTGCTGGCGCGTTTGCGCGTCGTCGAGGCGACCGAGCATCGCGTTCATGGTGGTCGCCAGGCGGGCGATCTCGTCGTCGCCCGCGGGTTCGGGCACTCGACGGTGCAGCTCGGCCGCGGAGATCTCCGCGACCTCGGCCCGGATGGACTCGACGGGCGCGAGGGCGCGGCCCGCGAGCCACCATGCGGTTCCCCCGGCGATCACCAGCACGAGCGGGATGCCGACCAGCAGCAGGCCGACCACGAGACCGGTGTTGTCGTCGACCGAGCCGAGGCTCCGGCCGGCGAGCACCTTGAGCCGCCCACCGAGCGCGTCGTCGGTGAACACGAGGAAGTCCTCGGGTGCATGACCGTCGAGGCGGAGGTCGTGCGCGGTCGCGGCGTGGCCAGGGCGCGGGTCGGCGAGAATCGGCCGGTCCCCGACGTTCGGGCTCGAGCTCACGATCTGGCCGTGCGAGTCGATGACCTGCACGACGAGGTCGTTCTCTCGTTCGATCACCAGATCCCGCGCCTTCGTGCCGTGCTCGAGCGTCTCGGAGATGTCTTCGGCGCGGAGCCGGACCGCCGTGCGGATCCCGTCGGTGAGCGAGTGACGCAGCGCGGACACGAGCACGATGCCGGCGACGACGAGCGCGATGCCCACGACCGCCACGGAGACCGCGGTCGTGCGCGTCCGGACGGTCGCGAACGAGCTGAGACCGCGAGGGCGGCGCACGTCCTCAGCCGCCGTCGGCGGCGAGTCGATAGCCCGCCCCGCGCATCGTCTCGATCGCTTCGCGCTCGAACGGGCGATCGAGCTTGTTGCGGAGCCGGCGGACGTACACCTCGACGATGTTGGGGTCGCCGTCGAAGTCGTAGTCCCACACGTGCTCGAGGATGTCGCGCTTCGAGACGACGTCGCCCTTGTTGCGGAGGAGGTACTCGAGCAGCGCGAGCTCGCGCGCCGTGAGGCTCAGCGCGTGCGAGCCGCGCCAGGCGCGTCGTTGCGCCGGGTCGAGCTTGAGATCACCGGCTTCGAGCACCGCGGGTCGCTCGGTGCCCCCGCGCCGGAGGAGGGCTCGGAGGCGAGCGAGCAGCACCACGTACGAGAACGGCTTCGTGAGGTAGTCGTCCGCGCCGGAGTCGAGCGCCTCGACCTCGTCGAACTCACCGTCCTTCGCCGTCAGCATGAGGATCGGCGTCCAGTTGCCGTCCTCGCGCAGCGTCGAGCAGATCCGGAAGCCGTTCACACCCGGGAGCAGGATGTCGAGCACGATGACGTCGTAGGGGTTCTCGCGGGCGAGCCAGAGCCCGTCGGTCCCGTCGAGCGCCACGTCCACGGCGAAGCCGTCGGCCTCGAGGCCCTTCTTGAGCCCCGCCGCCAGACGCTTCTCGTCCTCGACCACCAGGATCCGCATCCCGGGACGACGATACGAACCCCGGCTGACGCCCCGCTGAACGCCGGCCGACTCCCGCCCGAGGGGGCGTTCAGGTGGGTTCAGCGAGGGATCAGGCCGGCTCGGGCACGATGCGGCCGAACATCCCCCCGACCCAGCGTGCATCGGCACGCCCAGAAGGGAGCTACGGAATGAATCGCCGAACGAAGTGGATCGCGACCGGGGCGGTGGCGGCAGCCGCGCTCGGCATCGGCAGTGGCATCGCGGTCGCCAGCAGCGCCGACGACGACCAGCCGCCGATCTCCGGCAACGCCCTCGAGCACGCCACGAAGGTCGCGCTCGCTGAGACCGGCGGTGGCCGCGTCACCGGCAGCGAGGTCGGTGACGAGGAGGGCGCGTACGAGGTCGAGGTCACGAAGGACGACGGGACCAAGGTGGACGTCCACCTGGACCGTGACTTCAAGGTGATCGACGCCAAGCCCGACGGTCCTGCCGACGAGAGCGGCAACGAGACCGAGAACGGCCGGTAGCACGAGCCAGCTCGCTGACGAGCGCGGGTGGCATCCCCCAGGCACCCGCGCTCGTCGCGCGCTGGGAGAAGCCTACGATCACGCCGCCTTGTCGCGGGGGGTGGCCATGAGACGGGCGCTGGGGATCCTGGTCGCGAGCGCGGTGGCGTCCGCGAGCGTCGCGATCGGCGCGGCGGGCGCAGCGCCCGCGGCCAGGCACCGCGCGACCCCGGGCGTCACCGCGACGACGATCCGCGTCGGCGGCCTCGCGAGCCCGCCGAACGTCCTCAACGTCCCGTACCAGGACGGCTACGAGGGCGCGAAGGCCTACTTCGAGATCGTGAACAAGAAGGGCGGCGTCTTCGGGAAGAAGCTCGAGCTCGTCGCCCAGCTGAGCGACCAGGGCTCCCCCGGCGGGAACATCCGCGCTGTGCGATCCCTCGTGGAGGAGAAGCACGTCTTCGCCGTGCTGCCGGTGATGACGAACAGCTTCGCCGGCGCGAAGTACCTCGCTGACCACGAGATCCCGACGTTCGGCATCGACGTGGACCCTGGCTGGTGCGGGACCATCAGCGAGGTCGAGGCGATGCAGGACCGCATCCTCTCGGGCGACCTCTCGCCTCAGTGCCCGCGCCAGAGCCTCTTCGGCGAGAAGGGCTCGTTCCTGTGCTTCCGGTGCCCGAACCCGGGGCCGTCGTTCATCTTGCTGCGGAAGCACGTGACGCGCGCAGCGATCTTCACGTACACGCACCCCTCGTCGACGCTGTGCGCGGCCGGGCTCGAAGCATCCTTCAGGATGTACGGGATCGACGTCGTCTTCGAGGACAAGACGCTGAACTTCGGCTTCTCCGACGCGAGCGCGGATGCGCAAGGCGTGCGGGAGAACGGGGCGGAAGCGATCGCGACCTGCATGGACTTCGGCGGAGCGTTCCGTCTCGCCCAGCAGCTCAAGAACGCGGGCGCGAAGGATCTGATCGTCCTCGCACCAGAGGGCTACCGACCATCGACGGTCGAGAAGTACGGCAAGGCACTCAACGGCTGGTTCTTCGGCGTGTTCTTCACACCGTGGGAGGTGAAGGACCCGCCGAAGGGGACGCGCGCTTATCTGCAGGCGATGAAGAAGCGTGGCGTGTCGCCGAGTGAGCAGTCACAGGCAGGCTGGATCAACGCACAGCTCCTCGTCGAGGGCATCAAGAAGGCCGGCAAGAGCTTCACTCGCCGATCGGTCATCGACGCGATCAACAGCATCGACGACTTCACGGCCGACGGGATCCTCGCCAACGTCAACTGGACGTCGACAGGAAGTGGGCACGGTCTCGAGAGCGGCCCGACGCGGGCCGCGTGCGCGGCGTACGTGGAGGCGGTGAACGGCCGGTTCGTCCCTCGTTTCGGGAAGCCAGGCCGGCCCTTCGTGTGCTTCCCGTACGGACCGCTGCCCGCGACGCTCGACGACCCGATCTACCGACCCTGACGCCCCGTCACGGCCGGTAGCCCACCGCCTGGGCCCAGTCGTGGTCGATGTGGAAGATGCCGGCGCGGTTCGTGTCGAGCAGGACGACGGTCGCCGGCTCGCGGTTCCCGCTGCCGGGCTCAAGCTTCACGGCGCCGGTCCAGCCCTCGTAGCCGTCGACCGCGTCGAGCGCGTCGGTGAGCTTCGCGGCGTCGAACCCACCGGCCTCCTCGACCGCGTCGGCCAGGAGGTTCACCGAGTCGAAGGTGTACGGGCTCCAGGCGCCAGGCGCAGATCGGAACGCAGCGCGGTACGCGGCCACGAACTTCTTCGCGCCGGGGAACTCGTGCGGCGCGGGGACGCCGACGACGGCGCACGCGTTCGCGGCCTTGACTCCCGCGACCTCGACATACCCCTGGTCGTAGGAGCCGTAGTCGACGACGCACTTCGCGTCGAAGTGTTGCGCGAGCACTGCCTTCGCGATCAGACCGCCCTCGGGGTAGTACGTCCCCGCGTAGATGACGTCGGGGTTCGTCGCCGCCAGCTGCCGCACGACATCCGCATAGCTCTTCTGCCCGGGTTCGATCGGCTGGAAGGCGGTGATCGTCACACCGACTTGCTCCAAGAGCTGGCGGAGCTGGTTCGAGACCGTGTCGGTGTAGAGCGCTGTGGGGTCGTACGCGATCGCGACCGACTTCGCACCGAGCCAATCAGTGAGCGCGGTTGCGGCGACGGGCGCGATCTGCGAGGTCATCGGCTGCAAGGTGAACCCGAGTCCGGCCGTCGAGTCCGCCGAGGTCAGTCGGATCGGTACCAGGCCCGCGTCGATGTACAGCGGCAAGGTCTCGGCACCGACACCCGAGTTGTACGGGCCCACCACCCCGTCGAGCCCCTGCGCGATGGCGGCGGATGCGGCCTCGCTGCCCTTCTCCGGATCGGCGGCATCATCGATCGGGACGATCTCGACGCGCCGGCCGCCGATGCCGTCGCGCTCGTTGAGGCGACGCGCTGCGAGCTGGGCACCCTTCAGCATCCCCTTCCCGAGCGTCGCCTGATCGCCCGTCAGCGGCGCTTCGACGCCGATGCGCACGGTCTTCGAGCTGCCGGCTCCCGCGGGCACGCCCGCAAGCCCGATCGCGGTCGCGACGACGAGCGCGGCGACGGTCGCCGTCAGGGGCCGTCGTGTGCCATCGATCATGCGTGCAGTCCTCATCACGTCGCGGAGGGAGAGGGGATCATAAGCGGCGCGCCGCGGCTTTTTCGGCACGTTGCGGGCGCTCTCGGGCACCGCAGCGTGCCGAAAAGTCCTGCAGCGGACGGCACTGACGCTCAGCGCAGGCGGTCGACCACATGCACGCGCACGTCGTCGACGAAGCGGCGGATGTCGTCGACCGCGGCGGAAGCAGCCTCCTGCGCCGAGACGATGATCCGGTCGATCCCGATCTGCGCGTAGCGCGCGACCGTCGCCGCGTCGACGGAGCTGCCCGGTTGCCACGAAGCCGGAAACACGGTCAGCTCGATCGCGTCCGGATCGCGACCGTGGTCGCGTGCCGCGGTGCGCATCGTCTCGACGCGGGCGGCGTAGTCGTCGGGCGAGATCACGTACGGGAACCACCCGTCGCCCACCCGTCCCGCGCGCGCGGCAGCGCGCTTCGTGCTTCCCCCGATGACGATCGGTGGACCGCCGGCGCGCGCCGGCTTCGGCTCGCTCTCGACCTCGAGGTAGGACACGGTCCGCCCGTCGAAGCTGCGGAACCCGGGGGCCCAGAGATCACGCAGCACCTCGATGTGCTCGTCGAGGAGCGCGCCGCGGTCGTCGTACGGCACGTTGCAAGCCTGGTACTCCTCGATCTGCCAACCGCTCCCGACACCGAGCACCACGCGCCCTCGCGACAGCGCGTCGAGGGTCGCGACACGCTTGGCCAGCACGACCGGGTCGTGCAGCGGGAGGATCATGACGCCCGTGCCGAGCACGAGGTGCTCGGAGACCGCGGCCACGAAGCCGAGCCACTCGAGTGGATCCGGCATCGTCGCCCGGCCTGGCATGCGGCCGGACTCCGAGTAGGAGTAGCGGGGTTCGTAGTCCTTCGCCACGAGGACGTGCTCGACCGCCCACACCGACTCCGCGCCCGACGCCTCCACCCCGTGCACGAACTGCACGACCCAGTCGGGATCGGTGATGCATTCGGGACGGAACACCGGCAGGACGCCGATCTTCATCGCTGCTCCTCGGCTCCCCGCAGCTCGTCGGACGCCGCGTGGTCAGTCGGTACGCTCCGCGTCGGATGGCGGATCATCTGGTCGTCGACGTCGACGGGCACGTGTTCGAGCCCGACGAGCTCTGGCTCGAGTACCTCCCCGCCCGGTTCCACGACCGTCGCCCGCGACTCGTGCACGACGACCGGGGCACCACGCGCTACCTCCTCGAAGAGCACATGATCCCACCCGGCACCGGGCCGGGCGCGTGGGTACCCGAGGGCATCCGGGAGGCGTCGGCGCAGCGCGACGGTGCCGTCGACCCGCGGGCCCGGCTCGCCGACATGGACCTCGAAGGCATCGACGTCGCCGTGCTCTACGGCGCCGCGAGCCTCGGCTTCTACGCGCTCCAGGATCCAGAGCTCGCTGTCGCGTGCTGCCGTGCGTACAACGACTGGCTGCACGACTACTGCAGCACCGACCCCGCCCGCCTCAAGGGCACACCCGCGCTCCCACTCGCATCGATCGGCGACGCATGCAGCGAGGCTCGCCGCGCCGTGACCGAGCTCGGGTTCGTGTCGCTCACCGTGCCCTGCGCGGTGGGCCGGCTCAACCCGGACGACCTCGCGTTCGACCCGTTCTACGCACTCGCCGAGGAGCTGGACGTGCCGCTCGGCTTCCATGCCGGTGGCGGCCGGTTCGGGTACCACCGGTTCGTCGACAGCTACGCGCAGCTGCACGCGTTCGAGTTCCCGGTGAACATCATGTTCGCCGTGACGACGGTGGTCTGCGGCGGCGTCCTGCACCGCCATCCGCGCCTGCGGGTCGCGATGCTCGAAGCGGGGGTCGGCTGGGCGCCCTACTACTTCGAGCGCCTCGACGAGCACTACGAGCTCCGTGCCGACGAGATGCCCGCGATCGAGCGCCCGCCCTCCAGCTTCCTCGAGGACGGCCGCCTGGTCATCTCGACGGAGGGCGAGGGCGGCCTCGCGCACGCGATCGACGCACTCGGTGTGCAGTCGGTCGTGTGGGCGTCCGACTACCCGCACTGGGACGCAGAGTTCCCCGGCAGTGTCAAGCGGGTCCTCGACCGTGACGACATCACCGACGCCGACCGGCGCGCGCTCTTCGACACCAACCCTCGTCGTCTCTACGGGTGGTGAGCCATGAACCGTGCTCGAACCACGGTGACCGTGACGCTGGAGTGCACGGACTGCCGCGAGGAGCGGGTCAGCGACCGGGCCGCACCACCACGTCACCGACCATGCCGTAGGCGAAGTGACCGGGCAGATGGCACGCGAACAAGACGGTGCCCGGCGTGTGGAACGGGAACGTCGTCGTCGCGGTCTTGCCAGGCGCGACCGAGACCTCGCCGGGGAGCGCGCCGTGCTGACCGTGGGTGCCCGCCTCGTGACGTGCGTGCACCTCGTCGTCGCCGACGATGAACTCGTGAGCGATCGGGTCGTGGTTCACGACCCGGAACGTCACGTCGCTGTGCTGGCGCACGACGATCCGCGCCGGCTCGAAGCGGCTGTGCTCGATGTCGAGCGTCACGGTCACGTTCCCCGGTCCGAGGACCTCGGCGCCACCGTCATCCGCGGCGCTCGAGGCGAACGCGTACGCCGCGGTGATCCCGCTCGCGACGACCCACACGGCCGCGAGGGCCCAGGCCCGGTACCGCACGCGCGTCACGACGTCTGCCTCGCCGCGCGGCGCACGAGCTTCGGAACCGTGACGAGCGCGACCACGACTACCCCGATCGCGAGCACTCCCACACCGACCGGCCACGCCGGCGAGCCGCCGGTCACCCGCCGAACCACCGAGGACGCGTCGAGCCCGGCGGCGATGGCCGACGGCTCGCTGCCGTCGTGGGTCGAGATCGCCAGGTCGTAGTCGAGGTCGCGCGCGGGCGTGTCGAGCCTCAGGTACGACAGCCAGAGGTCCGACGGCACCCAGCCCATCCCCTTGTCGGAGCGCAGGTCGTCGAGCAATCCCTGCGACGCCTGCTCGGAGCGAGCGAGCGAGAGACCCGAGCCGCCGGCCAGCAGCTGCGGGCGGTCCGGGGTGAGCAGGAACACGTCGGCCGACACGTCCTGCGTCGCGTCGAGACCGAGCCCGAGGATGCGGAGCGGCACCCATGGCTCGTCGGTCGGGATCGTGAGCATGATCGGGGTTCCGTCGCCGCGCTGCTGGTCGAGCTCGGCTGCTCGCGAGGCGTCGAAGCGTGCGGCCATGAACACGGGGCTGCGCTGCGCGTAGAAGTCGAGCACCTCGGGTGCATCGGGTGTCAGCAGGAAGCCGTGCTCGATCGCCCACTTCCCGACCGCGTCGCCGCCACCGCGCAGGATCGTGATGTCGAGCGCGTCGATCTTCGCGGTCAGCAGCACCTCGGCGTCCGCCGCGGCCGCCCGCGGAGCCCCGACCGTCGACGCGAGGAGCGGCGGCGCGACCTCACGGGTGAGGCGCTGGAGCGTCCAGTCACCGCCACGCTCCACCTTCGTGGGGACGCCCGGCAACGGGACGATGGAGCCGACCTCTGCGCCCTCGCCGGTGAACTCGAAGCTCGTGACGTACCGCTCGACGCCGTCGTGGTACGCCGCGAGGGTCGTCGTGCGAACGAGCTGGATCGTGCCGTTCTCGCCCACGAGCCCGCCGCACGCGCCCGCCGGCGCCGCGAGCGCCCCGAGCGCCACCAGGATGAGTGCACCGAGCCCGATCGGTCCTGCGCGCATGTCTCGAACCCCCGATGTCGACCGAGCGCACGTCGTGCGCTCACCATCGACTTCGACGGTCCGAGGTGCTCCTCGGTTCCCGGTGGTACGACTGTGCCGTGAGGTTCCGACGCGGCGCGAGCCTGGACACCGGCCAGATCTCCGACCGCCGGGGCACGGGCGTGGGTGGCCTGAACCCGGGCGTGCTGCTCGGCGGAGGCGGAGGCGGCGTCGTCGGGGTCATCCTCCTCGTCGTGCTGCTGCTCGGAGGCTTCGGCGGCGGCGGCGGGAGCGGCGGCGGCTTCGGGCTCGGTGACGGCGGAGGCGACAACGAGGACCTCGCGCAGAAGTGCCAGACGGGGGCGGACGCGAACCAGAGCCGCGACTGTCGCATCGTCGCGGTCGTGAACTCCGTGCAGGAGTACTGGAGCGGCGCGATCGACGGCTACCGACCCGCCACGACGGTCTTCTTCGACGGGCAGGTGTCGACGGGTTGCGGCGTGGCGTCGTCCGCAGTCGGGCCCTTCTACTGTCCCGTCGATTCGCAGGTCTACATCGACCTCGGCTTCTACGACGAGCTCGAGCAGCGCTTCGGCGCGCGCGGAGGGCCGTTCGCCGAGGCGTACGTGATCGCGCACGAGTACGGCCATCACGTGCAGAACCTGCTCGGCGCGTCGTCACGCGTGGCGGCGGGATCGCAGGGCCGCATGTCGGCATCGGTGCGGCTCGAGCTCCAGGCCGACTGCTACGCGGGCGTGTGGGCCTCCCATGCGCTGGAGACCCGGCTCATCAGCGCCCTCACGAACGACGACATCGCCGACGGCCTCGACGCAGCGGCGGCGGTCGGTGACGACCGCATCCAGGAGGCCGCCACCGGCGAGGTCGATCCGCACACGTGGACGCACGGTTCGGCTCGTCAGCGCCAGAAGTGGTTCACGACGGGCTACCGCACCGGCAACCCCGACCGGTGCGACACGTTCGCAGCCGACGCGCTCTGACCCGCGCCGCCTGAGGATGGCGCGGTGCCGCTCAGCTGCGCAGCGGTGCGAGCAGCGCACGGAGCTCGCTGGGACGCGTGATGCCAGGCAAGTCGTCGCGCTCGAGCCAGGATGGCGACGGCGGATCCGCGCCGCGAGCCCATGCCGGTCCGTCGGGCCAGTGGTGGCGCGTCATGCGTGACGCCGGCGTCTCCGCGTGCGCGCGTCGGCAGGCCTCCGCGTACTCGGCGCTCGTGGCGCGCGCGCCGGTTCGATCCCAGAAGTCCTCTTCGGCGCGCCAGAGCCCGTCACCGGCGTACCAGACCACCGACAACCCGGGGAAGTCGAAGTACGGCGGTCCCTCGTCCGGATCGGGGTTGTCACGGCGGTTCTGGCAGTGGAACGTCACGGCGTCGTCGTCGATGCGGTACCAGTCGAGGTACGTGTAGATCTCGGGGACGCCCTTCATCACCGCTTCGATCCACACGCGGACCTCGTCACGGCCGCGCAGCGGGCCCCAGAAGTGGTCGACGTAGCACACGTCCGGTGTGAAGAGATCGGTCCAGGCCCACCAGTCCTCGCGCCCGTTGCCCACGGTCCACCAGTGCGCGAATGCCTCCTCGACCTCGGAGCGATCGAAGCGCTGGCTGTCGCTCACGGGCACTGGAGAGATCTGCGTCGCATCACGACAGCACGTCGTAGGACGCGTCCTCGGGACCTCGGACACCGGTGGCGCTCGATCGGTCGGTCACCTCGGTCACGGCCATGGGGTGCACGGCCTGGAAGTCGTCGATGTAGCGGCGGTGATCGATCGCCCACCGACCGTCGCGTCGCGACCACCGATCGACGTACCGGCCGCGTCCCACGATGTCCATCACGGACCCGTCCAGCGGCGCCGTCCGCAACGCCACGGTGACGTACGACTCGCTGCGGGCGCGGTCGTTGCCGAGATCGACCTCGATGAGGATGTTCGTCACCTGGTGTGAGTGGGCAACGAACGAGGCGTGCGCCTGCCAGACCCAGTCGACGAACTCCGCGCCGGTGCCTCGGAAGATCGGTCCGTAGTCGGCCGTGCCGCCTGCGTGCCACGTCGCCAGTGCGAGATCGCGATCCATCCGGTCGAGACCGCGGCAGTAGCCGTAGATCACCTCGGTGATCGCCTGCTTCGCGAGGAGCTCGCTCACGGCGTCCGTCGCGTCCCCCATCGGTGCTCCTTCTATCGCGGATGACCCTGATTCGGAAGCCCGTCGTGCGAGACTGCGGGAACCGATGAAGCTCCGAACGCCGGTCGTCCGCCTCATCGCGATCATCTCGCTGTCTGGCCTTCTCATGGCGTCGGTGGTGTCGGCCGCGTGGCTTGCCTGGGGTCCGACGCTGCCTGCGGGCGCGGCGTTCCTCCGAGTCGAGCGCGTGTCGAGCTCGCAGTTCACCGGGGCGCCGAACCGGCCGTTCTTCTTCCTCGCGCTCGGGAACGACTCGCGTGAGCCCGGCGCGAACGGTCTCGGCGACTCGATCCACGTGATCGGCATCAACCCCGCAACGAAGCAGGGAACGATGCTCAACGTGCCCCGTGACACCGAGGCACCGGACGGCGGGAAGATCAACTCGTACCACTCGCAAGGCGGCCTGCCGGGCTTCGTCGATCAGCTGAACAAGATGATGGGGATCCACATCGACTACGCGATCACGACGGACTTCCCGCGCTTCATCAACATGGTGAACGCGATCGGTGGCATCGCGATCAACCTGCCGTACGACCTGACCGACGGTGACTACTCAGGCTCCGACTTCCGGCCGGGTCAGCAGGGTGTCGACGGCGACCAGGCGCTCGCGATCGCTCGCGACCGCCACGACTTCGAGCGCCAGGGTGATCGGCAGCGCACCTGGAACGCCGGTCTCGTGATCCTGTCGGCCCTCGCGACGCTCCGCTCGCACCAGCCCAGCGCCGAGGACACCGTGCAGCTCATCGCCACGCTGATCAGCGGCGTGACCACCGACAACGTGTCGCCGCAAGAGCTCTTCCACCTCGGTCGTCTCGCGCTCTCGATCGACCCCGCGAACATCTCGAACTGCACCATCCCGACCGGCGGCGGTGCAGGCACGAACCTCGGGGTCGCGCCCGAGGCCGCAGCGCTCTTCGCGGACTTCGCCGACGACGGGGTCGCCGCGTTCTGCGACCCGGTGCCCGGCGGCCTCGACCTCCCGAGCCCGGGCTGAGCCCGCACGGCGCGGCGTGACGATCCGCGCCTGGCGCGTCCATCGCTACGGCGAGCCGCGCGAGGCGCTGCGGATCGACGAGGTCGAGGAGCCTGATGCCGGTCCGGGCCAGGTCGTCGTCCGCACCTCCGCGACGCCACTCAACTTCAACGAGGTAGACGGATGCTTCGGCCGCTACCGCACGGTCGACCCACCGTTGCCGTACACGCTCGGCATGGAGACCGTCGGCGAGGTCATCGCGGCCGGCGACGGTGCCGAGCACTGGCTCGGACGGCGCGTCGTCGCGACTGCCGTCGGCGCGTTCGGCGCCCATGCCGAGCAGGTCGTGGCAGATGCCGACATGACGTTCGACGCACCGGACACACTCGACGACGTCCACGCGGCTGCCTTCTTCTTCCCCTTCCATGTCGCGCATCTCGCGCTTGTCGAGCGCGGGCACCTCGAAGCCGGACAGACCCTGCTCGTCCACGCCGGCGCGGGCGGCATTGGCTCGGCCGCGGTGCAGCTCGGGGCCGCGCTCGGGGGCCGCGTCATCGCGACGGCGGGGAGCGCCGAGAAGCTCGACGTCTGCCGCGAACTCGGCGCGGACCTCGCCGTCAACTACCGGACCGAGGATCTGGCGACCGCGGTGCTCGACGCGACCGGCGGCCGCGGCGTCGACGTCGTCTGCGATCTCGTCGGCGGCGAGACGACCGTGCGCACGTTCCCGTGCGTCGCCCACGGAGGACGCCATGTCATCGCCGGGTTCTCGGGCGGCATCGAGGCCGAGGACACCGGCATCGTGCCGCGACCGATCGTCTTCGGGAACTTCGACCTGTGTGGCGTCATGCTCTCGTACCGGGACGACCCGTTGGCCGCGAAGCGCGCATCGGGCTTCAACCTCTTCTCGCGCGCGGACGGCGAGCGTGTGCACGCGCGGCTCGTCGAGCTCCTGGACGCGGGACGCATCCGAACCGTGGTCGGGCGCACCGGGGCGTGGACCGAGCTCCCCGCGGAGCTCGAGCGCCTCGCGATGAGGGCCACCGTCGGTCGAACCGTCCTCGACTGGAGCGCCTGACACCGGGCCACGTTTGCCCGAGCGGGCCGTACGGGAACCAACCTGTGTGGCCGTACACGCGGTGCACGACGTGCGCCGTGCCGAGCCCGCTCCAGAAGCCGAGGACGAGCACGAGCCCGAGCCCGCATCGCCGGCGTCGAGCGATTCGGTGCCGCGATGGCTGCGACGCGCGATCGCGCTGTTCTTCGGCGGGGTCGTCGCGCTCGTCGCGGCGTTCTGGTTGCTCACGAAGCTGCGCACGCTCATCGGCATGGTGCTCGTGGCGTTGTTCCTGTCCCTGGCGATGGAGCCGGCCGTCGACCGACTCGCCCGCCGAGGGTGGCGCCGCGGCACCGCGACGCTCCTCGTCCTCACCGTCGTCGTCGTCCTGTCCCTCGGCTTCCTCGCGGCCTTCGGCTCGGTCGTCGTCGGCCAGACCAGCGAGCTGTTTGACCACGCGCCGCGATACGTGCGCGAGCTCGAGCGGTTCGTCAACGACGACCTGGGGATCGACTGGAACGCCAGCGGACTGGTCCGCGACCTCCGCCACGGCCGTGCCCCGATCCATGCGTCATCGGGTGACATCGCGCAGGGTGCGATCGACGCGACGCTGACGGCCCTCGGTTTCCTGCTCCAGCTCGCAACGGTCTTGGTGTTCGCGTTCTACATGACCGCGGACGGCCCTCGCATGCGGCGCGCGATCTGCTCACGGCTCCCCGCTCACCGCCAGGAGATGGTGCTCGACACCTGGGAGATCGCCATCGACAAGACCGGCGGATACCTCTACTCCCGCGGGATCCAGGCACTGGTGTCCGCGATGGCGACGTGGCTCTTCCTGTTCGCGCTCGGCGTGCCGTACTCACTCGCGCTCGGCATCTGGGTCGGCGTCGTGTCTCAGTTCATCCCGACCATCGGGACCTACATCGCGATGGTCCTGCCCGTCCTCGTCGCGCTCGTGTACGACCCCGTCGATGCGCTCTGGGTCCTCCTCTTCCTGATCGCCTACCAGCAGTTCGAGAACTACCTGCTCGGCCCGCGCATCACGAAGCACACCATGGACGTGCATCCTGCCCTGGCGATCGGCACGGTGTTCGCGGGTGGGTTGCTGTTCGGGGGCATCGGCGCGCTGCTCGCGTTGCCGGCGACGGCCATCATCCAGGCGCTCATCTCCGCACATACCGTCGAGCGGGAGGTGATCGACGCGCCACTCACCGAGGAGACCGACGCGGACCACCCCAAACGACTCCGGCAGCTGCTCCGCTGGCTGCGACGGGAGAAGGAGTCCTCGGCGGTCTGACCGCCGCCGCCCCCGCGCGTGTGACCACGGACACCTGCGGCGGGTGGGTTCGCAGGCGCATGATGGACGGTGATGAGCAAACCGACGAGTGTGACGCCCACCGGCGACACGGTGCGCGTGACGACACACTCCGGCTCAGTCACCGTGATCGGCGAGGACCGGCCCGACATCCTCGTGGAAGACGACGTGGACCGCATCGCAGCCGGTGCGGACGAGGTCGAGATCAAGAGCAACTCGGGCTCGATCACGGTCCGGTGCCCGGTCGACACGCACGTCTTCGCGGGCACGTCCTCGGGTTCGGTCTCGCTGCAGGGACATCTCGGTCGAGTCCACGTCACGAGCGCGAGCGGCAACATCACGATCGCCCACGTCCAGAGCGCCGACGCCCGCACGAACTCGGGCAGCATCGACGTGGCCGACTGCGACGGGGAATGCCGATGCCGCACGCCGAGTGGCTCCATCCGGATCGGTCGCGCCGGGTCGGTCGATCTCGTCGCCGCATCCGGCAGCGTCGAGGGGACCGCAGTAGGCGCCGCGACCGTGCACGTCGGCAGCGGGAGCGTCGACCTCGGCATCATCGAGCTCGACCGGATCGAGGTCGACGCGCACTCGGGTTCGGTGAGCATCACGTTGCCCGCGGGCTCGCATCCTGCGACGGACCTCCATGCCGGGAGCGGTGCGGTGCGCTGCGACTGCACGCCTGGTGACAACGGCGCGGTGCGCGTCACGACGGGGAGCGGGAGCATCACCGTGACCGAGCGGTGAGCGACGCCGGCGAACGGAGCGTCGGCGCCATCGTCTTCACCGACATCGTGGGCTTCACCGAGTTCACCGCTGCGCATGGCGACGCCGAAGCGCTGGCGTTGCTGGAGCTCCAGGAGCGCCTCGTGCGCGACGCGCTCCCGACGAGTGCGCGCATCGTGAAAGACCTCGGCGACGGGCTCATGCTCTGGGTCCCGACGGCACCACTCGCGCTCTCGACCTGCCTCGACCTGCTCGATCAGTTCGCGGCGGCGACGAAGGCCGGTACTCCGCTCTGGGTCCGCATGGGCATGCACTGGGGCAGCCCGAGCCGGCGCGGCGACGACCTCGTCGGCCACGACGTCAACCTCGCGTCGCGCATCGCCGATTCCGCGGGTCCGGGCGAGCTGCTCGTGTCCGCGGACGCCGTGCACGCGGCTGCCGAAGGGCTCCGGGCGCTGCGGTGCGACGAGCTCGGCCCGGTCGTCATGCGCGGGATCCCGGATCCGGTGCGTCTCTTCCGAGTCTCCCGGGCCTGAGGAGGGCGCGAGGAACGGAATCCCTACTGCAATCGGGCGAGCTGGCGTCCGAGCCAGTCGTCGACGTCGCGCTGCGCCTGCTGCGTCACCGAGCTCTGGGGGAACATCTGGAAGCCGTGCGGAGCACCCGGATACACGTGCAGCTCGGTCGGCACGCCTGCCTGGTTCAGCCGCATCGCGTAGTCGACGTCCTCGTCGCGGAAGCCGTCCATCGTGCCGACCGCGACGAACGCGGGCGGCAGACCGGCGAGATCGTCACAGCGCGCGGGTGCCGCGATCGAAGGCACGTCGTCGCGCCCGTAGCGCTCGCCGAGGTAGGAGCGCCATCCGAACTCGTTGGACTGCCGGCTCCAGACAGGGAGGCCCTCGAGCCGGCTCGACGGCGTCTGCTGGCGATCGTCGAGCATGGGGGCCTCGAGCAGCTGGAATCGGAGTGTGATCTCGCCCCGCTCGCGCGCGAGGAGCGCGAGCGCGGCAGCCAGCCCGCCGCCCGCGCTCACGCCCGAGACGCCGATCCGCGCCGCATCGACGCCGAGCTCGTCCGCGTGCGCGACGAGCCACTGCAGCGCGGCGTGGCAGTCCTCGAGCGGACCGGGGAAGGGCACCTCGGGCGCGAGGCGGTACTCCACGGATGCGCCGACGCACGGCAGGCTCGTGCACCAACGGTCGAAGCGGGGATCGTCCATGTCGCGACTGCCGAGGATGTAGCCCCCACCGTGGATCGAGAAGACGCACGGCAGAGGCGCGTGCGCGGACTTCGCGCGATGGATCCGGACGACGATGCCGAGGTCCGCATCGACGACGTGGTCCACGCGTTCGACGTCGTCCGAGAGCTGCACCCCCTCGAGGAAAGTCTGGCGTGTCTGGCCGCGGACCTCGGCCAGGTCGAGCGAAGAGAAGTCGAACACGGGGAATGCCTCGAGATGGGCGGCGATCTCGGGGTGGAGCTGATCGGACGTGACCGACGCGGTACTCATGGGGTGCGCCCCGTGAACGCGAGGAGCCGCGTCTGCTCGCTCGCGTCGTCCGGAACCATGACCGGCCGACCGTACTGGCCGCTCTGACTGAGCGCGTCGCCCATCGGCTCGATGCCGACGAGCATCGCGTGCACCTCGGCCGTGTCGAGGGTCTCGTCGAGACCCGTGGCGCGCGCGAGGTCCCACGTGTGGACGAGGACATCGCCGAGGATGAACATGCCGATCGCCTCGTCGAGCGGGTGCCGGCCGGTGTGCACGTTCACGAGCACCCGGCTCGACGTCTCCGGGTCGTCGAGCAGCGCCTGGATCCCGTCGCTCACCGTCAGCCATGCGCCGACGGGGTCGTCGTCGACCGGCGGTCCCGCGGGCAGCGCGACGCCGGCACCGCTCTCGAGGAACGCCGGCATCCACTCCACCATGTGCCGGACGACGTCGCGCGCGGTCCAGCCCTCGCAGGGTGACGGATTGCCCCAGGCACCGTCCGGGACCGCTCGCGCACGGTCCGTGAACGCGGCTGCGACCCTCCGGTAGCGCTCGGCGACGTCGCTCATCGGCCTGCCAGCCTGTCACGTGGTCACGTCGGGGTCCGACCCCTGACGGGGGCATGGTTCGTGGAAGAGTGGAGGCCCATGAATCTCCGGAAACCGGTGCTTCGCCTCGTCGCGAGCATCTCGATGTGCGGTGTGCTGCTGGCCTCGCTGGCGTCAGCGGCGTGGTTCACGCTCGGTCCCGACCTCGCCGCCGGCTCGACGTTCCTCAAGATCGAGAAGGTCTCGACGGCGAGTTCGGAGTTCGACGCTTCACCGACCACACCCTTCTTCTTCCTCGCGCTGGGCAACGACTCGCGCGAGGCGGGCGCGAACGGGCTCGGGGACTCGATCCACGTGATCGGGATCAATCCCGCGACGAAGCAGGGCACGATGCTGAACGTCCCCCGCGACACCGAGGCACCGGGCGGCGGGAAGATCAACGCGTTCCACTCGAACGGCGGACTCCCCGCATTCATCAACCAGATCAACCAGATGATGGGGATCCAGATCAACTACGCGATCACCACCGACTTCCCGCGCTTCATCGACATGGTGAACACGATCGGTGGGATCAAGATCAACATCCCGTACGACCTCACCGACGTGGCGAACTCCGGGGCGGACTTCCGGCCCGGGCCGACGAAGGTCAACGGCGAGCAGGCACTGGCGATCGCTCGCGACCGGCACGACTTCGATCGCCAGGGCGATCGGCAGCGCACGTGGCAGGCGGGTCTCGTGATCCTGTCGGCGCTCTCGACGATCCAGGAGAACCAGACCTCCGAGGGCGACACGCTCAAGCTCCTCGCCACGCTGATCGGCCACGTGACCACCGAGAACGTGAGCCTCCAGGAGCTCTTCCGTCTCGGCCGGCTCGCCATGTCGATCGACCCGGCAAACATCGGGGACTGCACGATCCCGACGGGCGCGGGTGAAGGCTCCAACCTCTCGGTCGCGCCCGAGGCACAGGCGCTCTTCGCGGACTTCCGCGACGACGGCGTGGCGCAGTGCGAACCCGTTCCCGGAGGCCTCGACACGCCGAGCCCGGGAGGCTGAGGCCGGCTCGCCCGTCACTTACGCTGGCGTCACGTGGCGAGAGTGACCCGCAGCAGACGCGTCGGCGCGCTCATCGGTGTCGTGGTCATGGCCCTCGCCACGGCATGCGGTGGCGGGAACGATCGCGCCGTCGACCTCGAGGCACGCCGCGCCCGCGCGAGGTCCGGTACGACCTCGTCGTCCCCCTCCCCCTCCTCCTCGGCTGCGTCGTCGGCGTCCCCGTCGTCGACCGCCGCGAGCGGACCGTCGTCGGGGTCGGGCGGCGGGTCGTCCACTCCGTCCTCGGCCGGAGCGCCGGCGTCGCCCACCGGTCCCGCGTTGCCGCCGTCACCTCCGAGCTCCCCGCCGGGCGGGGCGGCGCAGGCCGGCTCCCGGTTCGTCGGCGCGTTCGGCGTGCGCGTCGCAGTGCCCGAGGACTGGCCCGTCTACGACCTGGCGACCGATCCGCAGCGGTGCGTCCGCACCGACCGCCACGCGGTCTACCTCGGGAACGCCGGCACCAGCCCGGATTGCCCGACCCAGGTCGTCGGGCGCGTCGAGACGGTCCAGATCGAGCCACTCGACGAGCGGACCCGTCAGGGTGCCGTGCTCGCGACCGCGCCGATCGAGGTGAACGGCGTGCCGGTCGAGCTCGACCCGGCCGTCGACACGACGCACGCGATCGTCGCCGTGCTCCCCGACGACCGCGTCGTCGTGACGATCACGTTCGAGAGCGATCGTGGCGTTGCCGAGCAGATCCTCCACAGCCTCGAGCGCACCGCGCCTCCGATCGGCCCCGGCGTCGAGGGCTCGGGCGAGGTGTCGTGCGCGGCGCTGGGCTGCCCGAACAACCCTGGGTTCGTGTACACGGGGCTCGGGTTCGACGCGTGCAGCGCGCCCACGACGAGCCAGATGTCAGCGTGGCTCGCGTCGCCGTTCCGCGCGATCGGCATCTACATCGGCGGTGCGAACCGGGGCTGCAGCCAGCCGAATCTCACCGCGTCGTGGGTGGCGACGGTGCTGAACCAGGGTTGGAAGCTCATCCCGATCTACGTCGGGCTGCAAGCATCGTGCTCTACGCTCAGCGCGGCGAAGATCGACCCCGCGAACGCGGGCGCGCAGGGTGCCGCC
>DATBSK010000087.1:0-15243 GCA_036559825.1 Acidimicrobiia bacterium
CGCGAGGTCGATGCCGGCCGCCGCGAGGTCCGCCACCGCGGGGTGGCGCGCCGTGCGTGCAAAGAGAACCGCGTGACGCTCGAGTGCGTCGCGCGCGGCGGGGACGAGGAGGTCGACGCCCGCCGGCCCGAGGCCGACGACGACGACCCTCCCGATCCGCTCCTCCCTTGGTCGGCTCACTGCGGCGGAGGGTACCGAGTCGTCTGGTCGACTCCGCGAGCTACGGCGCGCCGCTGGGCGGGGCGGACGCGCCGTGCGGCACGACCTGGCCGGTGGCGCGGTCCCACGTTCCGTACCGCGGGTCGATGTGCACGGCCTTCCCGCGGCTGTGACCCAGCACCTCCTGGATCGCGAGCTGCTGCACGAGCGCCCGCGGCGGCTCGTCGGTCACCAGCACGAGGTGCGAGCCGAACTGCGTCGTGACCGGGTCGGAGACCACGCCGACGGGCTGCGTCGCCACGACGGTCTGGAACGGCTCGACGAACTGCTGACCGTCGGCACAACCGAGCGCGCCGCCCTGCCGCGCGGACTGCGTGTCCGACGACTTGGCACGCGCGACCCTCGCGAAGTCCGCGCCCGCGTCGAGCTGCTGCTTGACGGTCCGGGCCTCCGCCTCGCTCTCGAGGAGGATGTGCGAGACGTATCGCCCGGACGGGCACTGCGCGCCGAGCTGCTGGAGGAGCGCGGGTGGCGGGTTGTCGGTGACCTGACGCTCGAGCACTGCGACCGCGGTCCAACGAGCAATGAGGCGCTCCTGGAACCACTTCGGGAACATGGAGAACGTCCTCGGCCCCGTGACCGACTCGATCGCGAGGTCGCGGGCGCGCTCACGGTCGGCGGACGTCGCGTGCAGACCACGGCGGGCGACGGCCTGAGCCGCCACCTCCTGGCTCACGAGGAGCCGCAGCCATCCCGCGCTCACGTTCGAGGTCACCGTGCCGTCGGCGTCGGAGAGCGAGATCGACTGCGAGCTGCCGGCGACCGTCGCCCGCAGCAGATCGTTCTGGACGATCTCACGCAGCTCGTCGTCGACGTCCTGCTGCGACACCTCGCTGGTGCCTACCTTCACCGCCGTGGGGCCGTCGCTCGCGGCGAGCACGACGACGCCCACGACGACGAGCACGATGACGACGCTGACGGTGATGATCGCGATCTGCTTCACGGCGCTGCGGATGCTACTGGCGGGACGAGCTCGCGCAGCAGCGCAGTGAGCGCGGGTGCGACCTCCGCGGGTGCCACCTTCAGCGGGACGAGTGCCTCACCGCTGCCGACCTTCGAGCCCGGTGCGAGTCGTTCGAGGCGCGCCCGCTTCGACGCCGGGAGCTCGATCCCGCGCAGCCGCGTCGCACCACCTGACACCGTGACGCTCGAGATGCCGAGCCGCACGCACTCGGCGCGCAGGCGCGCCGCCGCGAGGAGCGCTTCGGCCGGCGCGGGCGGTGGCCCGTACCGGTCCTCCCACTCGTCGCGCACGTCGTCGACGTCCTCCTGGGTCGCGACCGCGCCGAGACGCCGGTACGCCTCCATGCGGACGTCGTCACGCGTCACGTAGTCGGGTGGGAGGTGCGCGTCGATCGGGAGGTCGATCGTGACCTCGACCGGCGGCTCCGGGACGGTGCCCGTGAGCTCGCCGACGGCCTCGGTGACGAGCTGGCAGTAGAGGTCGAAGCCCACCGCGGCGATGTGCCCCGACTGCTCGCCTCCGAGGAGGTTCCCCGCGCCGCGGATCTCGAGGTCGCGCATCGCGATCTTGAACCCGGACCCGAGGTCGGTGAACTCGCCGATCGTCTTCAGGCGCTCGTAGGCCTCCTCGGTCAGTCGGGTGTCGTGCGGATGCAGCAGGTACGCATAGGCGCGCTGCCCGCGCCGGCCGACGCGCCCGCGGAGCTGATAGAGCTGCGCGAGCCCGAGGCGATCCGCCCGGTCGACGACGAGCGTGTTCACGTTCGGGATGTCGAGGCCGCTCTCGATGATCGTCGTGCACACGAGCACGTCGTAGCTGCGCTCCCAGAAGTCGAGGACGACGCGCTCGAGCCGCCCCTCGTCCATCTGACCGTGCGCGATGCCGATCCGCGCCTCCGGCACGAGCTCGCGAAGGTGCTCGGCGACGAACTCGATGTCCTTGACCTGGTTGTGCACGAAGAAGGCCTGGCCCTCGCGCAGCAGCTCGCGCCGGATCGGCTCGGCGACCGCCCGGTCGTCGTACTCGCCCACATAGGTGAGGATGGGCTGGCGCTCCTCGGGCGGCGTGTTGACGAGTGACAGGTCGCGGATGCCCGTGAGCGAGAGCTCGAGCGTCCGCGGGATCGGCGTCGCCGAGAGGGTCAGCGCGTCGACCCCGGTCCGCAAGCCCTTGATGCGCTCCTTGTGGTGGACGCCGAAGCGCTGCTCCTCGTCGATGACGAGCAACCCGAGATCCTTGAAGACGATGTCGTCCGACAGGAGGCGGTGCGTGCCGATCACGACGTCGACCTCGCCGGCGGCGAGCCCGGCCACGACCGCGTCCTGCTCCTTCGGCGTGAGGAACCGCGACAGCACCTCGACGCGCACCGGGTAGCTCGCGAACCGCTCCCGGAACGTCTGGCCGTGCTGGTTGGCGAGGAGCGTCGTAGGCACGAGCACCGCGACCTGCTTGCCGTCCTGCACCGCCTTGAACGCGGCCCGCACCGCGACCTCGGTCTTGCCGAACCCGACGTCGCCGCACACGAGGCGGTCCATCGGGCGGGGTTGCTCCATGTCGCGCTTGACGTCGTCGATCGCCTTCGCCTGGTCGGGGGTCTCCTCGTACGGGAAGGCCTCTTCGATCTCGCGCTGCCACGGCGTGTCGGGCGAGAACGGGTAGCCCGGGCTCGCGAGGCGCGTGCGGTAGAGGACGACGAGCTCCTGGGCGATCTCGCGGACCGCGGCGCGCACCCGCGCCTTCGACTTCTCGAAGTCGGCCCCGCCCATGCGGTGCAGCGTCGGTGTCTCGCCCCCGGTGTAGCGGCGGACGACCTGGACCTGCTCCGTCGGGACGTAGAGCTTGTCGCCGCCCTTGTACTCGAGCAGCAGGTAGTCGCGCGCGACACCGCCGATGGCGCGCTGCACCATGCCGCCGTAGCGCGCCACGCCGTGCACCTGGTGCACGACGTAGTCGCCGGGCGTCAGCGCGTCGTACAGGTCGGCGCCCCGACGCGCGCCGCGTGCTCGGCGGTGCACCCTGCGGCGGCCGGTGAGGTCCGCCTCCGCGACGAGCGCGACGCCCGCGCCCGGGACGACGACACCGCGGTCGAGGGGTGCGACGACGACCCCGACGACGCCCGGGGCGATCGCGTCCCGGACCGCGTCGACGCCGTCGTCCGCGAGGACCTGAACGAGGCGGTCGGCGGAGCCGTTGCCGTCCGCGGCGAGCACGACGCGCGCGCCGCGAGACGCCAACACCCGGAGACGCTCCGCGAGTCCCGCGGTGTCGCCGACGACGGGATCGAACGCGGTCGCGGCGAGATGCGGCGTGTCCGGACTCTCCGGTGCGTTCAGGACGTGCGTCGCGCCTGCCTTCGTGTGCGCGAGGACACGGTCGAACGAGAGCGACAGGCGCGGCCACGCGCCCGAGCCACGTCCGCGCCCGGTCACACCCCACGTGACCGCGAGGCTGCCGGCCAGCGCCGCCTCCTCGTCGAGCAGCTCCTGCGCGCGGTCGCGCATCCGCCGCGGCTCGGTGAGCAGCGCAAGCGCGTCATCGGGGAGCAGGTCCGGCAGCAGGTGCTCGTCCGCCGTCAGCCACGGGAGCCAGGACTCCATGCCGTCGAAGGTCTGGCCCTCGGAGAGGCGCTCGAACACGTCGGCGCCCCAGGGCTCGGCGCGCACGAGCTCGCCGGCCCGCGCTCGGACCTCCGCGGAGGGGAGAAGCTCGCGTGCCGGAAAGATCGTCGCTGTGTCGACATCGTGCGTCGAGCGCTGGTCGGCGACCGCGAACGCCGTGAGCCGGTCGACCTCGTCGCCCCACAGGTCGATCCTCGTCGGATGGTCGTCGGTGACCGGATAGACGTCGACGATGGAGCCGCGCACCGCGACCTCGCCCCGCGCCTCGACCTGGTACTCGCGCCGGTAGCCCATGGCCACCAGGCGCGCCACGAGCTCCTCGCGGTCGAGCCGGTCACCTGCCCGGACCACGATGGGCTCGACGTCCTCGACGTGCGGGCCGAGCCGTTGCACGAGCGCTCGCACCGGTGCGACCAACACCTTCATCATGGTGTCGCTCGCTGCGGACGGGGATACCCCGCCCGCGGCCGCTCGCTCCGCTGGGTGCGCGCCGGTGCGCAGCCGCCACAGCACGCGCTGACGCCGTCCCATCGTCTCGAGCGACGGCGACACCCGCTCGAAGGGCAGGGTCTCCCAGGCCGGGAAGAGCTCGACCTCGTCGCGCGGCAGGAAGGTCGCGAGGTCGTGGACGAGCCGCTCGGCCTCGGTACCGGTCGAGACGGCGACGAGGATGGGCCGGCGCGTCGTGACGCCGGCGAGTGCGGCGACGAAGACCGCACGTGCCGCCTCGGGGACGGCGACGACCGGCGCCCGTCCGAGCACCGCCTGGGTCGCGGGCTCGTCCGCGAGCAGCCGGGCGAGGGGCGCGAGCGCGCCGGGGGTGGCCTCGGCGCTGGTCGTGAGGTCGGTGGTGTCGGTCGTCATGCGCGCGACGACGCCGGGAGTGCGGTCGCACCCCCGGGGTCGTGCGACCTGAGGGTACCGCCCTTCCCTTCACCCTTCATCGAGGCCTCTCGCCGAGGTCACGAACCTCTGACACACCCGCGGTGTCCTGTGATCATGACCAAGCTGCTGCGCACCGCCGTCGCCGTCCTCGTCGTCGCCGTCACCGTCTGGAGCGCGGGCGCGTCCGCCGATGCGCACGACGACCATGCGGGCCACGAGGCCCCCGCTGGCATGGGCGCGGAGGCCCGCGACTACGCCCGCGTCTGGGACGACGCGACCAAGGCCGAGCGCGCGGCTGCGACGGATCTCATCGAGGCGACCCGCGCCGCCTCGACGCCATGGGAGGACGCCGACGCCGCCCTCGCGGCCGGCTACGTGCCGCGCAGCAGCCGGTTCGGGCCAGTCCACTACGCGAACATCCCGAACCGACGTGACGACGGCGTGCTCGATCCCGAGCGGCCCGAGTCGCTCGTGTACCTGCAGCGGCCGAACGGCGACCCGATCCTCCTCGGCGTCGTCTACATCGTGAACCGGTTCCAGGACCGCCCGACGCCGGCAGGGCCGATCGCGGCCTGGCACGTCCACGACGTGCCCGGGTGCCACCACCCGGACCTCGACGCGGGCTGCTCGGACGTGCGCGGCGGCATGCTGCACGTCTGGCTGTACGACGGCGTCGTCGACCCGTTCGCGGACCCGATGTTCGCGTCGATGGGCAGCCGCGAGTCCTGGCGCACGAAGCTGCTCGACCTCGCGGGCATCTGAGCCTTCTCTGCTCGTGAGAGAGAAGGGTCAGGCGTTGAAGCGGTTCATGGCGGCGTCGACGCCGTCCGTCACGATCGTCTCGACCGCGTCGGCGGCTTGCTGGATCGTGACGTCGACGTCGGCTCGCTCGCGCTTGGGGAAGCGCGACAAGACATGGTCCGCGCCTTCCTCCTTCGACGACGGCTTGCCCACACCGATGCGCACCCGCTGGAACTCGTCGGAGTGCAGATGCGACGTGATCGAGCGGAGCCCGTTGTGCCCGGCGAGCCCTCCCCCCGACTTCACCCGCAGCACGGCGACCGGGAGGTCGAGCTCGTCGTGCACGACGACCAGCTCGCGCGGCGTGACGCCGTAGCGGCGCACGAGCAGCCGCACCGACTCGCCGGAGTCGTTCATCCAGGTGAGCGGGATCGCGAGCGCGACCCGGCGCCCGTCGATCCGGACCTCGTCGACGAGCGCGCGCTCCTTGCCCTTGCGCAGCCGGCCCCCGTGCCGCGCCGCGAGCGCCTCGACGACCTCGGCACCGACGTTGTGCTTCGTGCGCGCGTACTCGTCGCCGGGGTTGCCGAGGCCGACGACCAGGAGCTCGGCCGGCGTTCCGGTGCGCGGCGGGGCGTCGGCGCGCCGGCGCCGGCGCCGGCGCAACACCGGTTACTCCCCGCCGCCCTCGTCGCTCTCGGACGGGGTGGACTCGGCCTCGGCCTCGGCGGCGCCCTCGCCTTCCGCGGCCTCGCCCTCGACGCCCTCCTCGCCCTCGACCTCCTCGGGGACCTCCTCCTCGACGACCCGTGGGGCGATCACCTGCGCGACGAGTGCGTCCTCCTCGACGGTCGCGGTGACACCGGCGGGCAGCGTCAGCTCCGCGACACGCGTCTGGTCCCCGATCTCGAGCGCGGAGATGTCGTGCTCGATCGCGGTCGGGATGTCCTGGGGCTTGGCCTCGATCGGCAGGTTGAAGATGAGCTGCTCGACGATCCCGCCGTCGCGGGCGCCGGCGGGCTCGCCGGTGAGGTGGAGGGGGACCTCCGCCGCGACCGCGACGTCGGTCCGCACCCGGATGAAGTCGACGTGCACGAGGTCGCCACGGGTGGGGTCGCGCTGGACCTGCCGGGCGAGCGTGAGGGCCTCGTCGCCGTCGAGCCTCAGGGTGATGAGGGTGTTGCTGCCCTTGGCGAGGATGTTCGTGAGCTCACGCGCCGGGACGGTGACCGCCTGCGTGTCGCTGCCGAGGCCGTACACGACCGCGGGGACGCGACCGGCGCGCCGGAGCCGGCCGGCCGGGCGCGAGCCGCGCTCGGCTCGGGGCTCCGCGGTGAGGGTGACGTCGTCGGGCATGGCGGGTGTCGCTTCCTGCGCTCGGGGACCTTCCATTGTGGTCGCCGGCGCGACTCACGGCCAAGTCAGCCCGTGGGGCGCAGGCCCCCTGCCTAGACGTTGTCGCCGCGGAAGATCTCGCTGACGGAGGTGTCCTCGAACACCGCGTCGAGCGCCTCGGCGAGGATCGGCGCGATCGACAGCACCGTGAGCGCGTCGAAGCGCTTCTCGTCGGGGATCGGGACCGTGTTCGTCACGACGACCTCGCGCACCCCGGCAGCGTCGAGCCGCTCGACCGCGGGTCCCGACATCACGCCGTGCGTCGCCGCGATCCGGACCTCCGTCGCACCGCGTTCCAGCAGGAGCTGCGCGGCGCTCGTGATCGACGATGCGGTGTCGATGATGTCGTCGACGAGCACACACGACCTTCCGGCGATCTCACCGACGACCTCCTCGGCGACGGCGAGGTTCACCGTCCCCTTCGGCCGGCGTTTGTCGATGTACGCGAGATCGGTCTCGACCCCGCGCTCGTTGAAGTGGTCGGCGAAGCGGCGCGCGAGCTTGCCGCCGCCGGCGTCGGGCGCGACCACCGTCACCTCGCCGTTGACCTTGCTCGCGACGTGCTCCGCCAGCAGCGGCACCGCGGTGAGGTGGTCGACCGGCACGTCGAAGAAGCCCTGGATCTGGCCGGTGTGCAGGTCGACGCTCACGACGCGGTCGACCCCCGCGGCGGTGAGCATGTCGGCGACGAGCCGCGCCGTGATCGGCTCCCGGCCCTCCGCCTTGCGGTCCTGACGCGCGTAGCCGTAGAACGGGCAGACCGCCGTGATGCGCTTCGCCGACGCGCGCTTCGCGGCGTCGATCATGATCAGCTGCTCCATGATGCGGTCGTTGATCGGCGGGCAGTGGCTCTGGAACACGAACAGGTCCGCGCCGCGCACGCTCTCCCCATACCGGCAGTAGAGCTCGCCGTTGGCGAACGTCGAGAGCACGACGTGCCCGAGCGGCACGTCGAGGCACTTGGCGACCTCGGCCGAGAGCTCTTCGTTCCCGCGCCCGGCGAACAGCATGAGCCGCTTCGTCGGGGTGAGCTCCATGTGGTCCACCGCTGCTCCTCCTCGCGCCCGCTCGCGGCCTAGTCGCCGTGCTCGTCGTCGGCCTGTCGCTCGGCCCAGCCCTCGTCGATCTGGGCCGGGACCCCCTTCGCGAGCGCGAACGGCGGGACGTCGCGGTTCACGATCGCGCCCGCACCCGTGTACGCACCCTCGCCGACCTCGACCGGGGCGACGAGCACCGTGTTCGAGCCGATCCGCGCGTCGGCGCCCACGGTCGTGCGGTGCTTCTCGCGCCCGTCGTAGTTGGCCGTGATCGTGCCGGCACCGATGTTGGCGCGCGGGCCGATCGTCGCGTCACCGATGTAGGCGAGGTGCGGCACCTTCGCGCCCTCGCCGATATCGGCGTTCTTCGTCTCGACGAACGTTCCGATGTGCGCGTCCACGGCGATGCGCGTGCCCGGGCGGAGCGAGGCGTACGGACCGATCGTCACCCGATCACCGATCTCCGACTCGCGCGCGACCGTGTGTGCGATCACCGCGTCCTCGCCGACGACCGTGTCGACGAGGCGGCAGTCGGGGCCGATCACCGAACCCGAGCCGATCACCGTGCGCCCCTCGAGCACCACGCCCGGGAGCAGCTCGACGTCGGGCTCGAGCTCCACCGTCGCGTCGACGTACGTCCGCGCCGGGTCCGTCATCGACACGCCTTCGAGCATCCACCGGTGGTTGATGCGCTCGCGGAGCAGCTGCTCCGCGGCTGCGAGCTGAGCGCGGTCGTTGATGCCGAGCGTCTCGCTCGGGTCCTCGGCGGGGAGCGCGACGACGAGGTGCCCGGTTCTGCGCAAGACCTCGATCGCGTCGGTCAGGTAGTACTCGCCCTGCGCGTTCTCCGGGCTCAGGCGCCGCAGCGCGGGCGCGAGGTACGTGCGCCGGAAGCAGTAGATCGACGGGTTGATCTCGGTGATCGCCTGCTCGGCTTCGTTCGCGTCGGTCTCCTCGACGATGCGGTCGACCGCCCCCCGCTCGTCGCGGATGACCCGCCCGTAGCCGGTCGGGTCGTCGACGTGGGAGGTGAGCAGCGTCGCCGCGGCCTCGGTGAGGCGGTGCTCGGTGGCGAGGTCGGCGAGCGTCTCCGCGCGCAGCAGCGGCGTGTCTGCCGTGAGGACGAGCACGTCGTCCTCCGCGTCCACCGAGTCCGCGAAGGGGGTCAGGCCCACGCTCGCGGCGTCGCCGGTGCCGCGTTGGACGCGCTGCTCGACGAACTCGATCGGCATCTCGGTCGCGAGCTGCTCGTGCACGGTCTTCGTGACGTGCTCGGCGCCGTGCCCGACCACGACGACGATGCGCTGCAGCGGCAGCTCCACGAGCGTGTCGAGGACGTGGAGGATCATCGGGCGCCCACACAGCGGGTGGAGGACCTTCGGCGTCGACGACCGCATGCGCGTGCCCTCGCCTGCTGCGAGCACCACGGCGGACAACGGTCGGTAGGCCACGGTGTCCTGGCTCCTCCTCCACCTGGTCGCTCACTCGGCGGTCGGGATGCCCGCCCGCCGCCCTCTCGGGACGTTCGCTCCCGTGTTCCTCTCGGTAGTCGATGCGAGTGGGCTCGGGGGCGAGGTTTCGAACCTCGACTTGGGACTCCAAAGGACCCTGTGCTGCCGTTACACCACCCCCGACCTCTGCGTCGACCATACCCGGCGAGCACGCGCGGACCGCGCCGCGATGTGACACCACACCGCCCTGCCACTAGCGTCGTCCGCCGCCATGGGGTCGTTGATCAAGAAGCGCCGCAAGCGCATGCGCAAGAAGAAGCACAAGAAGCTTCTGAAGCGGACGCGCTGGCAGCGGCGCCAGCAGGGCAAATAGGAGCTACAGCTAGCCCGTCCCCAGGCGAACCCCGCGGCTGACGCTCTGACTCGCCGCCACGGGCACCTTCAACGCCCGGCGCACCCGTCGCGCCAGCAAGGCCACCCGGTCGGTCGAGCCGTCCGGCAAGACCGCGTACGCCGATCCGCTCCCCGCGAGGACGGCGGGCGCGCCCGCCGCCGCCTCGAGCGCCTCGCGGAACTCGACGAGGCGCGGCTCGACCGCCTCCGCCGCCTGCTCGAGGTCGTTCGAGAGCGTCGGTGTGATCCGCGCGACCGCGTCCGGCGCGTCCACGACGCGCGACGCGGGCGGCCCGCCGAGCTCGTCCCACGCGGCGTACACCGCTGCCGTCGAGAGCTGGTAGGGCGGGATCGCGACGAGCACGGGCAGACCGGGGTGCAGGGCGACGGGTTCGATCAGCTCACCGCGCCCGCGCATCCACGCCGCGCCGCCGGCCAGGCAGAACGGCACGTCGGACCCGATGCTCGCGCCGACCTCACGGATGCCCGCGTCGCCGATCTCCACCTCGAGCAGCCGGTGGATCGCGGTGATCGCCCCCGCGGCGTCGGCCGACCCGCCGCCGAGCCCGGCACCCGCGGGGATCTTCTTGCGCAGCGTCATGCGGACGCCGTGGCCAGACCTGCCCGCACGGAGCATGAGGGCCTCGCCGGCACGGACGGCGAGGTTGTCGGCACCCACCGGCACCGATGCCGTCTCACCCTTCAGGTCGAACGTGATCCCGCCCGGATGCGGGACGGCCTCCACCTCGACGATGTCGTGCGGGTCGGCGACCGAGATCGCGAGCGCTTCGAGCTCGTGGTACCCGTCGACACGCCGGCCGACGACGCGCAACGTCAGCGTGAGCTTCGAGTACGCGGTCGCGCGCACGCGACCGAGTCGCCCCGCCCGGGTCAGCTCGTTCAGGAACCCGCCTCCTCGGAGAGTGCAACCCATGCCTCGAGGTCGAGCGTCTCGGCGCGCGCACGTGGGTCGATTCCAGCCGCCGCGAGCGCGTCGAGCACGCGGTCACCGAGCACCGGACGCAGCGATCGGCGGAGCATCTTGCGCCGCTGGGCGAACCCGGCGCGGACGAGCTCGAACATGCGCGCCGGTGACGACACCGTGACCGGAGGTGCGCGACGCCGGTCGATTCGCACGAGCACCGACTCGACCTTCGGGCGGGGCACGAACACGGACGCGGGCACTGCGCCCACGACGCGTGCCTCCGCATGGAACGCCACGCGCACGGACACCGCACCCGAGGCGCGGCTCCCCGGCGCGGCCGCGAGGCGCTCGCCGACCTCCCGCTGCACCATCACGAGGAACCGCGTGATCTGCGGGACGTCGTCGAGCAGGCGCACCACGACGGGTGTCGCGACGTTGTAGGGCAGGTTCGAGACGCACGACCACTCGCCGGAGCCGAGGAGGGTCGCGAAGTCGAGCCCGAGCGCGTCGCCCTGCTCGACCGTGACGTTCGGCGCCTCGGCGACCACCGATTCGAGGACCGGCACGAGACGGCGGTCGATCTCGATCGCGAGCACCGAAGCACCGGTCGCGGCGAGTGCGAGCGTGAGCGATCCGAGACCCGGACCGATCTCGACGACGCGGTCATTGCTGTCGACCTCGGCCAGTCGCGCGATGCGCGTCGCCGTGTTCGGGTCGGCGAGGAAGTTCTGCCCGAGCGCGCGGCTGGGGCGCAAGCCGTGCTCGGCGAGCAGGGCGCGCACGTCCGTCGTGCTCAGCACTGCCATCGACGCCGAACGTAGCGGGAAATCGGGGACGGCGCGAACGGATCAGCCGGAAGCTTGCGCTACAAGCCGATTCGCTTCGCGCAGGCCCATGCGTGCCAGCCGTGCTCGGCGCGGATCTTCTCGGCCACGACGATCTGCTCGAGCTTCGTGGCCTGTCCCGCGGTCGGCGCGAAGTCAAGGCCGCCGTAGTGGTTCCAGTTCTGGAAGTAGATCCCGAGGCCGCCCTGCCACGTCTGACCGGACGCGTTCCAGTTCCCGCCGGTCTCGCATTCGGCCATCTTGTCCCAGAGCGGGTTGTAGTGCGTGCCGTAGTACTCGATGTGCGGGCGCGCTCGCTTCACCGGGACCGCGGAGACCGGGGTGCGTCCGACTTCCTTGCCGTCGTGGAGCTCGAGGCCGTAGGTGACCCAGCGCGTGCCGGTGATCGCGTCGACGACGCGTGTCTCACCGGCCTCCATGTTCGGGTCGGGCCGACGCTCGTCGGGGAGGCGGTACTCCTCGAGCACGCGGTCGGTGGTCCCGGCCACGCGCACGATCTCGACGCTCTCGTTGTCGGGGAGCTCGTCGCCGGCCGAAACCGTCTTGCCGCCCCGACCGAGCTTCAGGATGTCGGAGGGTCCGAGCACGACGTTGTACTGCTCGAGGAGCTCGGCGATCGTGTCGGACGGCGAGTTGTAGTTGACCGCGGAGCCGTCGACGAGCAGCGTGCCGACGCGCTTCGTCCGTACCAGCAGGGGGACGCCGACGCGCACGGCCTTCGGGTGATTGCGGAGCGCGAGCTTGCTCGACTCGACGCCGAGCTGACGCGACGCGTCGCGCAGGAACCCGTTCGTCGAGTGGTGGCTCGTGTAGAGCGTGCGCGGCGACCCGTCGATATCGACCGGCACGGCGAACGCACGGACGACCTTGATCGTCATGCCGTCGACGATCGCCGTGATGGGCGAGGGCACCGTACGGTCGTAGTCACCCAGCTGCACGTGCTGCTCCTCGAGCACTGACGCGACGATCCGCACACCGGTCTCGGTGTCGACGACGCGCCCGTCGACCCGGATCCGCACGTCGGCGCCCTGGTCGAGGATCGACGAACCTCCGTAGTAGATGCCGACGAGCGTCGCCGCGCCGAGGACGAAGACGAAGAGGCTCACAACGGTCGCGCGACGCGGCAGGTGCTCGCGCAGCCGTCGGCGCCGTCGCCGGGCGGGCGGCGCGCTCGCACCGTCGGGATCGAGCTCCGGGAGGTCCGGCAGGTTGTGCACCGCGGGGAGCGGGAGCCACGTCGTCGCGTCCGCGGGCTCGGCGCGCGCCGGCGAGGGCTCCGCACTGATGTCGCGCAGCGCGGCCGGGTTCGAGATCTCGCCCGGCGGGACCTCGAGGAGGTCGGCGATCGGCGGGAGATCCTCGACCTCCGGCAGTGGGAGCCACGCGGTCTCGTCGTGCGGCGCGGCGCGCCCCGGCCCGCGCGCACCGATCGGGAGGTCGCGCGTGCCCGCGACCGCGGCCGTGTCGGTCCCGAGGAGCTCCTCCACGCTCGGGAGCATCTCGGGCTGCGGGACCGGGAGCCACGTCTCGCTGTCGGGCGCGTCGGCGCGCGCCGGCGACGGCTGCACCACGTCGGCGACGTGGCTGCTCGAGCGGCGGCCCCGGCGATAGTGGAGGTGCCCGCGTCGACGGTGCTGCTCGGGGATAGGGCTCCGCCTCCCGTGATGTGCTCCGCACCGGGACGACCCGGCGGAGGATCAGGTCACGCTAGCCGTCGGCCCCGCCGCCCTCCAGCACCGTCGAGGGCGAGCTCGAGCTCAGCGGAGGGCTCGACCCAGCGTGTAGCCCAACGCGGCGGCTCCCAGCCCGCCGAGCACCGACACCGAGACGTAGAGCGCCGCGGTTGCCATGCGGCCCGAGTCCCCGATGGTGAACCCGTCCCACGCGAATGTCGAGAACGTGGTGAACCCGCCGATGAGCCCGACGGCGACGGGCGTCATGACCGCGATGGGCAGCCTCCCGAGCGCGAGCGTGAGAAACACGCCCAGCGCGAACGACCCGGAGAGGTTGATGCCGAGCGTCGCCCACGGGAACCGGGACTGATCGACGTTCAGACCGACGGCGTAGCGGGCGATCGCGCCGACCGCACCGGCGACGCCGACCCACAGGTACCGCACGAGGCTCCCTCCGATTCGTGTAGGAGCCATCAGCAGCGGGTCTGCGGTTGTCGGCGAGCCCCATCGCCTTCGGCGCCCAGGCTACCGAGGCCGGGCTACCGTGCGCCCACGCCCACGACGACGTCAGCGCTCCTCCGTCGCGGCCTCCGCCTCGAATACGCGACGCTCGGCTGGAACGTCCTGGAGATCGGTTTCGTGGGCGCGGCCGCGATCATGGCGCGCTCCGTCGCGCTCGCAGGGTTCGCGCTCGACTCTTGCATCGAGATCTTCGCGTCGCTCGTCGTCGTCTGGCAGCTCAAGGGGAGCGCCGACCCCGACCGGGAGCAGCCCGCAGTGCGGCTGATCGGCATCGCCTTTCTCGGCCTCGCCGCCTACCTCGTCGCGCAGACCTGCGTCACCCTCGCGGCCGGGATCGAGCCCGATCCGTCGCCGCTCGGGATCGGGTGGCTCGCGGCCACGACCGTCGTCATGTTCGCCCTCGCCGCCGCGAAGCTGCGCACCGGTCGCGCGCTCCGCAACCGCACGCTCCAGACGGAGGCAAAGGTGACGATGGTCGACGGCTCGCTCGCCGCCGCGATCCTCGTCGGCCTCGCGCTCAACGCCGCCTTCGCGTGGTGGTGGGCCGACCTCCTCGGGGGCGTGATCATCATCTTGTACGGGATCCGGGAAGGCGCTCACGCCCTCCGCGCGTCACCCTGAACCCCGATCTCCAGCACCGCGTGCGCGGTCGCGGCGGTCGCCGCCGCGACCGACTCCACCGGGCGTCCCACCGCGGCGGCGAGGGCAGCGCCGACGTCGCCGACGTAGGCGGGCTCGTTCTCGCGCCCTCGGTGGGGAACCGGCGCGAGGTACGGCGCGTCGGTCTCCACGAGGAGCCGGTCGGGCGGGCACGATGCAGCCGCGGCGCGGACGTCGTCCGCACCCTTGAACGACACGATCCCGCTGAAGGACAGGTACGCGCCGAGCGCCAGCGCGCGGGCCGCCTCCGGCGCCCCACCGGTGAAGCAGTGGAACACCGTCCGCGCCGGCACCGTCTCCTCCTCGAGCACGCGGAACGTGTCGTCCCACGCCTCGCGCGAGTGGATGACGAGCGCGCGCTCGAGCTCGTGCGCGAGCCGGATCTGCGCCCGGAACGCGGCGTCCTGCGCCTCCGGCTCGGAGTGCCGGTAGTGCAGGTCGAAGCCCGCCTCCCCGATTGCCACGACGCCGGGCGCGCGCGCCAGCTCCAGCAGCTGCGGCCATTCCTCGTCGAGGCGCGACGCCTCGTGGGGATGCAGCCCCACGGTGGCGCGCACGTCCGGATGGCGAGCGGCAAGGTCGATGGCCGCGCGCGAGCTCTCCACGTCCGTCCCGACGACGACCATCCCGACGACGCCCGCAGCCCGCGCCCGCTCGATCGCGGCATCGGCACCCCCGGTCACCCACTGCGGATGGCAATGGCTGTCGACCCACGTCGTCACCGGGTCACCCTCGCGCGTCACCGTCGGTGTCGCGGTGGCGACGACCCCACTCCGTCGGGCGCCTCACGGCGGGGGAGCCCCTGCTCCCTCGCTGCGCTCGGTCGGGTCTTCGACCCGGGTCTCCCCCGCCTCCGTCGCGAGCCCTCCTCCGGGGGTGTCGCCACCGCGACACCCACGGGAGTTCAACTGCTCT